>JANQJG010000111.1 GCA_028281785.1 Rhodospirillales bacterium | reverse complement strand
GCCGAACACTGGCGGGCGCTTGGCGTCGACATCCACGATCCCGACGATCTTCGGGAGATCCAGCTCGACTGGGCATTCCTCAGGTCGCAGAGGCTCGGCGTCGCCCGCATGAAGGGCTGGATCGGACGCAGCCTCGTTGTGACCGCCCTCATGGGCCTGATCATGCTCCTGGTTCTCGGGCTTCAGCAATGGGGCCGAGGCCTGTTTCAACCACCGGGATAGGAGTGCCCAACATGCGTCTGCGCTCGGCCGCCATCCTGGCGGCCTTTTTGTTGCCCTTTCTTTCCTCTTCAGCCGCCGCCCAGCAGCCCGTCTGCGGGGATCGGGATCACATCGCCTCCGAACTTCTTCGCCAACATGGCGAGAAGCCCGTCGCGCGCGGCGTTCTCCTCGACGGCGCGCATGTGCTGGAGGTGTTCGCGGCACCCTCGGGCAGTTTCACGGTCCTGATTACCGGCACTCAGGGAATTGCCTGCATCCCGGCTGCGGGTCTGGGCTGGGAGAAACTGTCCAAGCCGCCGTCTTCTTCCCTCTGACGGAGTCGCAGGTCCCGCGCCGTTTGGCCCGCGAAGACCTTGGGACCGCGCCAACTTCCATGACCGAACGGAGATCATGCATGCAACAGAAAACCATCCTCAGGTCCAAGACGATCATCGGCGGCATTTTGATGCTCATTCCCGCCGTCTTTGCCCTTTTAGGTCTGGAGCCGCCGACCGAGGCGGAGATGCGCTCACTCCAGGACCACATCCTCCTGCTTGTCGAGCATGGCGGCAGCGCGGTCGGATTCCTGATGGTCTTGTGGGGGCGATTGACGGCTGCCACCCGTTTGCGTGTGTTCTGAACAAAGGCGACGACATCACCCGAAGCCCTTGCTTTGAAGCTTCGGTTCGTTTCTCTCCTCTTCCTTCCTCTCTGGCAGGTGCCGCGCTTTCGGGCGCGGTCCCCGCCACCCTCCTCATCGGCCGTTCCGGCCACCATCCCCATTTCCCGAGTTTTCGACCCGCGACGACGTGAATCTTATGGTTTTAGTTGGTCGGTAACGGGATTCGATCTAAGAGGCACCCAATACCCGTAGCCCGGCTTCAGTGGAGGCTCATGAACTGTTTTCTATCCTTGTTGTTGGTTTAACCAAGGGTCTTTTGGTTAGCGGTTGGATCTCGCGTAACATGAACAACGGAATTGAAAGGTAGGGCAATTTGCCCTATGTTAACTATAATTACCCGCCGGCAGCGTGCTGTCGGCTCAAGGGCCGCTCCTCGGAGTGGCCCTTGCTATATTCGGGGATCGCATGCGCACCCGCGTCTACATCGACGGCTTCAATCTCTACTACGGAGCCGTGAAGGGAACATCCTTCAAGTGGCTCGACCTCGTTGAACTCGCCCGTAAGGTGCTCCCGCCGGGACACAACATCGAGAGGGTGAAGTACTTCACCGCCAGGGTAGCGGGAGCTTTCGATCCGGGCGCTCCGGCTCGCCAGCAGGTCTATCTCAGTGCCCTCCAGACACTGCCGGAAGTGGAGATCCACTTCGGGAACTTCCTCGCTAAGACAGCCTGGCGGCCCTTGGCGAACCTTCCCGTGGCTGGGAACCAGATAAACTCCCCGGTGCCGGTAACCCTGCCGGCCGGAAACCATACGGTCACCGGACCGCAGAATCAGATCCTGCCCGTTGGCAGCTATCCGCCTCCTGGCAGAAAGGCAAAGAGGCGGTACAAGCCGCCCAAGCCACTGCCCGATCCCGTGATAACCGAGGTCCACATCATGGAGGAGAAGGGCTCGGACGTGAATCTCGCCTCCCACCTTCTCAATGACGCCTGGAAGGGCCTGTTCGACGTGGCGGTCGTGATATCGAACGACACCGACCTCGTTGCGCCCATTCGGATGGTGACGATCGAACAACAGAAGGTGGTCTTCGTTGTGTGCCCCGGTCGCTGGCAGGCGTCCCCCAAGTTACAGGCCGTCGCCAGTCACGTCCGACATATAAGGACCGCGATGCTACGGGTGGCTCAACTCCCGAGTCCTATTCCAGGGACCACGATATCGAAGCCTAGGACTTGGTGACGGTTCAGGATTATCTACAATATCCCTCTGGTTCAGGTTATTTCACAATCATGGCACACATTTCTCGATGAGTTTATCAAAGCTTATACCAGCGAGAGCTTGAATTGGATTGACTTCATGCTGAGCAGAGTCGAAGCACGAGGTCAATCAACCATTCGGTTTCCTCAGCGGCTTGCTAGACGCGTTATCAACTGTCCGCGCCCGCCTCGACGCTCAGATTCTTTCCCCAGATCCATCCCTCGCCGTTGGGATGCAGAACCCGGTAATAGCCCTGATGCGGGCCGTCGTCGAGCAGGTCGACTTCTTCGCCCGGTCTCAGCTGCACGATGACCTCCGAGCCGATGATGGGCTCCGCCCGGAGATTCGTCACACTAAGGACCCGCCCGACCGGACCTACGGCTCGCGAACCCGACTCGACCGGGCCGAGGCTGTCCCCATAGGCCGGGTCGTGGCGCAGATTGCCGGACCATGCCCAGCCCGTTCCCTGATCATGCGTCACGAAATAGTATCCGCCCACCGGCTCCTCCTCGATGCGGACGACCTTTTCATCCGCCCCGATGCGAAGGAGGATCTCGGCCTCAGGTGTCGGTTCAGAACGCAGCACCGTCGCCCGGTTCGTCAGAAGGTCGGTTTTTTCATCGACGCCTTCGGCTTTAGCTGTGGGTGAGAACGGAACCGGAGGCGGCGCAAGCGCGCGGGGCGACCCAACACCGACGGCTGGCGGTGGCGCGATCTCCACGGCTGATATCGATGTGTCCGCTGCGGGAGTTACTTCGGTGGGCGTTGCTTCAGCAGGCGTTTCGCCGTTGGGTATCTCTTCGGCGGGCCTCGCGTTAGCGGGCGTTTTCTCAAGAGTGTCGTCAAAGGTTTTCGGATCCGGTATTACCGAAACGTCGACGCTCGGAAGCGCTGCTACCGTTTGGGTCGGTTGCGGCGGGTCCGGGAGTTCAGGCCCGGTTTCACTGGCGCTAACGTCATCGGGCTTTCCGCTGGAGGCCGCGGGTTCGGGCTCGGAGGTCGCGGGTTGGGATGCCGAGGCCGTCGGCAAGCCGGAATTGCCCGACGACTCGGTGGCGGTCAAGTTTCCGTCTTCGGTCCCGGGGCCGGGGGCGGATTCCGGATCGGTGTCGGGGCCTACTTCCGTCTTGCCGCCAACGTCTGCGATAGATGCACCTGCGGTCTTGGCGCCGGATTCTTGCCCAAGCCTCGCCGTGGATACAGGCTGAACCTCAACAGCGGCGGTAACATCCGGCGTGGTCATTCTATCGGCTTCGGGGGGCTGTTCGGCAGCGAGGTTCGCTTCTGTTCCAGCGGTTCCCTCAGATGGAGGGAAAGACGGGCCTTTCTCTGGTTCCGTGCGAAGTAAAGCTTCAGAGGATTGGGCGACGTCTCCCAGGTCGTTCTCGGCAGCGGCGTTTCGAGTGGGTTCATTGACCTCCGCAACCTGTTCCGTTTCCTTCCCCTCCGAAAGCTCAGAGTCAGAGAACACGACGGGCGGCGGAAGGTCCAAAACGACCCTGGGCTCCAATTCTTCGTCATTGAAGAACGGCAATGACATGCCAATGAGAAACGCCGCCGTGGCAAAGCCGCTGATGGCCACCACCCTCGGCCAGTGCCGTCGTGTTTCACTCTGATGGTTGGACGTCGTCATGTGACCATTCCGCCGCTGAAGGCCAACTTACCGTCCCTGGATCCATGATAGGGATCACCATCTGCCGAGCAAAGCGAATACCCGTCTACCAGGAGTTCGGATCGTCTTCGCAATCCGGCTGCCACGATTGTGAGGCTCTTCTATCCCTCTGAAGGTACGCCAAGATATAGAAAAACACGCGCTTTCGCTATAGCTGCTCGGGCCGATCTTCAAACCCACGCATTGCGGCCGAACAGGGATATTGCGAGTTTGCGGCTCGAATGGGCGTAGCGGCGCTTCTCAGCAGGCTCACAGACGCCACCCAAATTCCCCTAGCATTTAATATACATTAAGGTGAGAGAACCGGTTAGATTCCGGATCGATAAAAGATATCCGGGTTGGGAGCAAACTGGGAGAGGGTCTCATGAAACCAAGCGTGTATCTCGCGGGTAAGCGTTGTTGCCCGCGCCTGAAGGTTCTCGCGGTTTCTACGGCCATCGCGGCAACTATGGCTGTTTCTGTACCGTCATCTGCCGAGACGTTCAAGATGGCCACCAGCTGGCCCGGCGGGCCCCATATGGAAATCCTTGCCAAGGGCTTCGCCCAGAAGGCTGAATTCCTTACCAACGGCGAAGTCAGATTCGAGGTGTTCCCGGGCGGCACCCTGGGCAGTCCTTTGAAGGTAACGGAAATCGTGCGCAGCGGTGCCGCACCGGCCGGACACCATTGGTCGGGACATGACTGGGGCGTTGACAAGACCGCGGTCCTTTTTGGCGGTTATGCTGGAAGCTTGCCGGAAAAGGAGCATCTCCATTGGCTGTTCGTCGGTGGCGGGCTTGAGATGTGGATGAAATGGCGGCTTGAGGTGCATGGGGTCGTTGGTTTCCCCTGTGGAACTTACGGCGATGAGGTGTTCATGCACTCGCACAAGCGCATCCAGACTCTCGAGGATTTCAAGGGCGTCAAACTGCGTACGTCCAGTGCTTGGGCCGAGATCGCCAGCGCCCTGGGCGCTTCGACCGTGATCCTTCCGGGGGCTCAGGCGCATACGGCGCTGGAACGTGGAGAGATCGATGCGATCGAATGGGTGACGCCTGGGATAAACCACGCCCTGGGCTTTCACAAGATCGCGAAATACGTGATCCTGCCCGGCCTCCACCAAGCTTCCTCGTCGCAGGAATGCTTGTTCAGCAAAGCGACCTGGGACGGCTTTACCGATCGTCAGAAGGAATTGCTACTGCTGGCCGGTAAGATGACCAGTCTCGACTCGTTCATGACGTTCAACGACGAAGACGCGGTTGCGCTCCGCAAGTTCCAGGAGGAGGGCAATGAACTCGTGGTTGTCGATGATGACTTCAAGGCGGCCAAGGAGAAGGCGACCAACGAGTGGATCGACAAGACCTCCAAGGAGCTGGGCGGTTGGTTCACAAAGGTCGTCGAGAGCCAGCGGGCTTATCATGAGAAGTGGAAAACCGCGCGAACGTATCGAACCGGTCTTAAGTGACCGGTCAATGACGGCCGATCGAGGTGTCCGCCCGGCCCGCTCTCGGCCCACCCAAATCCCGCCGAAGCCAGCCTCATGATCAGGTTCCATTAAAATGGCGTCTTCGCCAGTCTTCATGCTAACCAGCTTCCTGACTCCGCCCATGGCGCCGTCCATTTTCTATCTGCGGGGCATCAGCCCGCCGGAGATCAGGTTGCGCGACATGTACCGGGGTGTATTGTCATTCAGATCATCGCCCCGGTTCTGGTGATCATCTTCCCGCAGCTCGCGGTCTGGCTATCTTCGAAGCTTCTCACAGGATTTTAAGGGAGTATGCTGCGTATCCGGACAGTCGAGCTCTAAGCGTTTGCGGTGCGGCTCAACTCTTTAGCTGAAGCACGACATGAGGTTTTGAATTGCGTTCAGGGGGCCCCAGCGGCAGCCGAGTCTTCTCGGATCAGCTTTCCATATCAGGCCATTCCTCCCCGCGGGTCAATGAGCTTGTATTCGAGGTGTTGCGGGGAAGCATCGTCGACGGCACCTTGGGCCACGGCCTCGTGCTGAGGGAAAGCGACGTGGTGGATGTGTTCGGCGTCGGGCGAGCACCGGCTCGCATGGCCTTGCATAAGCTGGAAAGGGTAAAACTGATCCGAAAGCGGCGCGGACACGGATTCGAGGTCGCCAAGCCTGGAGGACAACCGGCATCGGATTACGGAAGCTTGCATGAGGTGGGACTCGCGCTTCCCGAGGAGTATTTGGCCACGATCGGCACGCGAAACTGGCGTCAGCGCATCTATCCTCGAGTGGAAAAATCGATCGCGTCCTGTCTGGTCTTCGGGCGTTTCCTGATCAATCAGTCCGCCCTGGCGGAGTATTTCGGCGTGAGCCGCACCATCGCGCATGAGGTTTTGACGACCCTTGAAAGGGTCGGATTGGTGTGCCAGGGAAGCAACGCCCGGTGGTATGCCGGCCCTATGACCCTGTCGGGCATCAAGGAGAACTACGAGCTGAGATGGCTGCTCGAACCTGAAGCTTTGAAGCAATCGGCGCCAAAGCTCTCGAGGTCGACTCTGGAGAAGGCTCACAAGCACGTTCTGGACGTCGAGGGACAGGCCCAGCCGGATCCGGAGGATCTAAACCAAATCGAACTCACCCTTCACTCCGACATCGTTCTTCAATGCCATAACGAGCAGATGCGTAACGTTTTACGCATGTGTCAACTGCCGGTCATTGTAACGTACGGGACGGTGGTGCGGAGCTCCCGTAGCGGAGACCTGCCTTCCGGTGTGCCGGAGACGCTTTACGAGCATCGAGCCGTTCTTGAACATTTGTTGGATGGCAATATCGACGCGGCGGCGGCCTCTCTCGAAGCGCATATTCGACACGGCTTCAAGATGAGCCTTCCTCATTTTCTGGATCCGCCGCCGTTGGATCAGGAGATGATTCCCTCCTATATGACGGCGGTCCTTGACTCCCACAAAACCTGAGGATGCAAAACGCGATTGGCTGAGTTGCGTTGCGATAAACGAGACAGGCCCGAAAGGGAGGTTGTGACGTGACGGAAGACAGACTAAGCGAGCAGTTGTGCGACAGCTCAAGAATTGAGCAATGCTCTACTACCTTTTTTTCGACGAGATTCGGAAGGAGGTGGGGAAGAGAAAGCAACGGCGATCATGAAGCGGGCGATCTATCGACGTGGCGAGCAAGTGGGAAGGATCTTTGCTCCGCATTGCCCCGGCGATATGGGCGGACTCAGGGACGCGTTTCTTCGCAGCATCCCCGGCGACGATGAGTTCTTCGCACCTGAAGTAGAACGCCGTGACGGCAGCGGGCTCGACATAAAGGTGCATCGCTGCCCGTTGCTCGAGGCATGGCAGGAGGCAGGCGTTCCGGAAGACGACGTTGCCAAGATTGCCGTGATCGCTGGCTTCATCGACAACGGCACGTTCGAGGGCGCGGGGTTTCAGATTCATTCCGAGACTTGGGTGCCCGGACAGGAAGGGTGTTGTTGCTTGCGCATCCGTCCCGGGAAATCCTAGTCGAGTTTGGCGGCCAAGGATCGAGGGAGTGAAGCGCGGCACTCTTCAGACAGACGCGGAGAGCGCGCGGAATCGATCCAGAAAGCTTGCCTGTGCTTCTCCGGGGGGTTGGGGCGAAATAGTCATACGATCGGTGCCGCGAAAAGAACCGAAAAACCGGCGGGCTTCCTCGGCGGAAAAGCCGGCAAGCTGGGTGGCTTCCAAATAGGCGGCCGCGTGGTCCGCTTTCTTAATCAGGGACTTCGCCCGGATCGGTAGTTCAGCCGGCAGACCGAAGCGGGTGTTTATCGCGGCCGCGAGCCTGTTTTCAAAGGCTCTATAATCGAGGCCAATGGCATTCTTAAAGGGCGAGATCAAATCGCCGATCACATATTCCGGCGCATCATGCAGGAGGGCCCCCAGCCGCCAAGTGGTGGAGACGCGTGGTCGAAGGTGAACTACCAACTGCTCGACAAGCACGCAGTGCTGGGCGACGGTGAAGGCCCATTCGCCTGTCGTCTGCCCGTTCCAACGCGCTTGCCGGGAAAGCCCGTGCGCGATGTCCTCGATCTCGATATCGAGGGGTGAGGGATCGAGCAGATCCAATCGACGACCGCTGAGCATCCGCTGCCAGGCGCGCCCTTGCGTCACGGCGACAATCCGATGGTTAGAGTGGCGAAGGCGCAACGAATGACCGCGCATCGGTTCGCTGTCAAGCCGACCTAGACTCAGGTTGCGATCGTGAACAACTTGATCGCGTCGGACTTCCCGCGCACCTGCGTTACTCCGACTTCTACGAAACGGAATCCCTGACCTGCGGCGAGAACGGTCCACTCCGAGAGGAGTATGCGGGAATCGAACTCCTTGTTCATATTTTCCAGCCGCGCCGCCAAATTCACCGAGTCACCGTGGACGGTATAGTTCTGGCGTCCGCTGCCGCCGACACTGCCCGCCACAAGCTCGCCCGTATTGATCCCGATGCGTGGTTTCAGGGTGACGCCTTGAAACACACGACCGCTGACGACGGCCTGAATCTCCAGGGCGGCGCGAACGGCTTTGGATGCATGGTCGGGATCTTCCAGCGGGACGTTGAAGGTGGCCAGTATGGCGTCGCCCTGGAATTGGTTGATCACGCCACCATGCCGGTTAACCACTTCACTGACGACGTCGAAATACGCGTTGAGCATTCCAACGACATCAACGGGCGGCATACTCTCCGCAATCGAAGTAAAGCGCTCGAGGTCGGCGAAAAGGATCGTCGCGTTGCGGTGCACGGGGGCAAGCATGCCGCGATCGGCAATGAGCGCGTCGGCGACAGCTTCCGGCACGTATTTTCCGAACGTCTGGGTAATGATCTCCCGCTCGCGTTCCACAGCCGCTTGGCGATGGACAAGGGCCCGGGCGCGATGCACCACGACAGCCAGCAGACCCGCCACGATGAGGAGGATGATGCTCTCTTGAATGCGGCTGCCACGGGCGATGAAATCCACGTGGAAGAAGTAGGTTAGGAAAGCGTCAAGATCTGCCGCGGGCGGGATGTCGTTCCATGTGATTGGCTGTTCGATTCCAAATACGACCCAGAAGAAGGCCGACATCCAACTCACGGAGGAGGTGACGCCCGCCCACAGCACGAGACCAGGTGAGTAGCTGAAGGCGGCGCTCGCGACGATAAGGAAGAAATAGTAGAACTGCGAGAATCGGAAGGCGAAGATCGCTGGAAAGTCCGACGGGTGGGAAAGGGTGCCGGCGACAATCACGAAGGTTAGGAGGACCGAATCGAGGGCTACGACCACGTATTTGACCCAAGGATAATCGTAGCGCGTTCCGATGACCGTATAGTGGGCCAAGCCAATGAAGCCGAAAGTGGCCACAGCGGCGACCAGATACAGATTCATCGGGAAAGGCCTTGAAAGGCCAAGCCAGAGTCCCACGAGTATTAGGGCGACGAGGCGGCCTCGGATCGCCAGTTTCAGCCCGTCCTGTTCGGCTTGTAGAAACGCGTCCCTGGTTGGTGGTGCGACACTAACCGACATTTGGCGGCATGTCCCTATATGCTTGAAACCTTCAGATTCCTCCCCCCTTTCATCTCGCCCCCAATATAGGGATCGGAGACACCCAAGGCTCCCAGAAAGTACTGTCCCATTTTTTACGAGGTATCCGGATATGGCTGTTTTCGCGATCGGGGGACAGCGGGCGGTCGACATTGTAGTCGAGCCCAGCCCGACGGGCCCTTGCATCGGGCCTGCGGCACTGGCTAGTGTCGTCGTGACATTCGTCCCTAGTTCAGCCGAGAAGATCATGCCATGACGGATATCCGATACCGGAGCGAGGAGCTGCGCGCCTTCGCGTCCAACCTGCTTCGTCGGGTGGGCTTGCCTGAAGAGCGTGCCGCCGTTGTTGCCGAGATTCTGGTCGAGGGTGACCTTCTTGGCAAAACGACCCATGGTTTGCAGCTCTTGCCCCCCTACCTTGAGGAAGCGGAGGCGGGCGGCATGACGCTTGAGGGCGAGCCCGAGAGTATTTCCGATACGGGTCCGGCGGTAACATGGGACGGCCGCTATCTGCCCGGTCCCTGGCTCGTCCTGCAGGCGATCGAGGAAGCCGCAAAGAGGTTGCGGGACCACGGTGTTGCGATCGCCGTCATCAGACGATCTCACCACATCGGTGCCCTGCAAGCCTATCTCACACGGGCGGCGGACCGTGGGCTCATGATGATTCTCGCCGCCTCTGATCCCCGTGAGGAGAGCGTCGCACCCCATGGTGGGCTCGTGGCTCGATACAGCCCCAATCCGATCGCTGTCGGTATTCCCACAAAGACATCTCCCATCCTTGTTGACGTCAGCGTTTCTACAACCGCGAATGGGGTTGTTAATCGCGCGCGGTCCGACGGGCGGCGGCTTCCCGGCCCTTGGCTCAAGGATGCGCGGGGACAGCCCAGCGACGAACCGGAAGTGCGTTTCACCGAGCCTCCGGGCGCGCTGTTTCCGCTTGGCGGGCCAGACCTGGGGTATAAGGGCTTTGGCCTGGGCATTTTTATCGAGGCCTTGACCGCGGCTTTGGGTGGCCATGGGCGCGCGGATCATCCAACGGGTTGGGGAGCCTCGGTGTTTCTGCAATTGATCGATCCGTCCGCCTTCGGCGGAACGGAGGCCTTCCTGCGCGAGACCAGCTACTTCGCCTCCTATTGCCGCCAAACTCCAACGGCACCGGGAGATGCGCCAGTTCAGATGCCCGGCGATGGGGCGCTCGCCCGTCGCGAGGAACAGCTCGCCCAGGGTGTGAAACTCTATGCTGGAATCGCCGACGGCCTTCGGCCCTGGGCGGACAAGCTGGGTGTGGAGATGCCGCAACCGATCACATCGGGATAACAAGTTGCGTATGTCGGTCTCCCCAAGGGATCGGGACTTGGAATCGAAATCGACTTCGAGTTCGTTCGCCGATTTCTTGTCGGCGTTTGAACTCGTGCGGGTCTATTGGGCTCTTATCCAACGCGACCGCTGCGTTCGTGAGCATTGGTGAGGGGTCCATGTTTCGACCCATTCGTCTCTAAGAAAAAGGACCTCCCATAGGGAGGCCCTTTTCCGGAAACCCACTTGGTAGGGTCCGCTCTTTCTAGTTTCGCGCTACTCGGCCGGCGCCGGCTGCAGCCGGCTCTGCTTGGGCGGATTGATCAGATAGATCAGGCCGGCGGCTACGATGCACGCGATTCCGATAATCGTGTAAGCCACCGGGAAGTTGCCCATATCGCCAAGAACACCGCCAAGAATCGGTCCGGCGATTCCGCCGACGCCATAGGCGAGGAAGACGTAGGGGTAGTTCTGTCCGACCGTGTCGGTGCCGAATGTGTCGGCCGTAATGGTCGGGAACAGAGCGAAACTGCCACCGTAGTTGAAGCCGATCAAAGCCGAACCGAGATAGAGGAGGTACTCGTTGCCGGCCATGTAGGTGAAGGCGATCAAAAGGGCGCCTTGCGTGATCGACATGATGAAGATGGAGCGTTTGCGCCCCATCCAGTCACTCATTGTTCCCCAAAGAATACGGCCAAGTCCGTTGGCCAGCGCGAAGAAGACGCCCATCGCCGTGCCGCAGCATGCGCTGGCCTCCGCCTCGCTCATGCCTGCAGCCGTCAAGGCCTCCAACGGATAGAGCTTCATCAGACCGATGGCCATGAGCCCGGCGCTGGCGCTGATGGCGAAAGCAAGGAAGATCAGGTAAAACTGCGGCGTCTCCAGCATCTGGCGCGGCGTGAACGCGACGGCACCGTTGGATTTTCCCGAGCTCGGCGCCGGCGGCGTATAGCCCGCCGGCTTCCAACCTTCCGCGGGAAACACCATCCACATCCCGCCGACCGTCACCAGAACGGCGAAGAGGATCCCGTAAACGACGAACGTATTGGAGAGACCGATTGAGTCGAGCAGCTGCCCCCATTCACCAGCCAGCTTGACCCAGATCATGGCGCCGAAACCAAAGCCGGCCACGGATAGTCCGGTGATCAAGCCCTTTTTATCGGGAAACCATCGCATTCCCACGGCAATGGGAACGACATAGCCGAGGCCGATCCCTGCACCACCGACAAGTCCGATCAAAACGGTGATTGCCCAGAAACCGGTCCCGCCGAATAGTCCCGTTAGCACATAGCCGGCGCCCAAGACGATGCCACCGATAATCGCAAGCTTGCGCGGCCCCCAATCGTTGAGCCGACGGCCAGCCCAAACCATCACGATCGCGAAGGTCGCAAGACCGACCGCGAAGGCGATCTGCGTATCAAGACTTGTCCATCCAGCGCCCTTGAGGTCGGGCGTGAATACTGGCCACGCGTAGATCGCGCCCAAGCAAAGCTGAATCAGGATCGCGCCGAAGACAACGAGCCAGCGATTCATTACTTTGGTTTCCTCCATTCGGCCTTTTCCCCTTCTCTTGTCGTACGGGACGGACATCGTCCCGCCCTGCCGTGAGCATTCGAGCAAAACTTCGTTAAGATTTTCGTTAAATTCGGTCCCGGTCTCGTCGCCAACGTTTGGAGATAGCCGGCCCACCAACCATGGGGAGCCAGGAAACTGTCAACAATCCGATCAGCTTTGGCCGAATATAAACGCCCGGGAGGAGTTTTACGTCAGCAGGCGGTATAATTCAAGGAGTATCGACCGCTTGGGCCAACGTGAGAAATAATTTTTGTTCTTTTTTCTGGGGTTGTATTGTTTTCTTATTTCACTACAGATATAAAATTGCCCCCGGCTCGTCAAAAAAGATTTATAAATGATAATTAGTATCAATTCATATCTTGGTATGACTTCAAGAGTCGCAGAGTTTTTTCGTTGATACCGCATGTGACGGCGCCCAAACAGCGGTTAGCACCAATCGATATTGACCGGGAGGCACGCAGGGGACTCTCAATGAGCAGGGGTATGTGTTTCAGAATGGCAGGCAAACGGCGAACGTCCATAGCTGCCGCGCTTCCTCCTCGAGCGGATTATGATGGGCCGCCGTCATTCGCGCGTCCTTGGACTTGGAAACGGGCCGGGTGTTTCAGAAGTGTTCATCGCGAACGACTTCGACATCCGAGACCGTTACGATCCCGGCATAGTTTTCTAGCAGTGGCTGAGACTCGCTGACAATTCGTTGTGCGATCTCTTCCGCGGCGATCACGATGATCAGCACATTGCGGAACACACCCGAGAGGTGTCCGCCGTCACGCACGCCACGATTACCCTTTCCGGAGACCTTGGGTACCATCGTGTAGCCTTTGGCGCCTGCGGCCTCGATCATCTCGATGATCATGGGCGCGCGGGTGGCTTCTACGAATATCTCGATTTTCTTCTTGCGGTACAGCTGCATGTCGTTTCTCCCCAGACCTCCTTATACCGAACCAATGAGGCGCGCGGCTGCATGATAGAGCGGAATGCCGATGACCACATTGAACGGGAATGTCACGGCTAGCGACAGGGTGACATAGATTGCGGGGTTCGCCTGCGGCAGGGAGAGGCGCATCGCCGCCGGAACCACGATATAGGATGCGCTTGCCGCGAGCACGGCAACGAGCGTTATGCCGCCGACGGACAAGCCGATGGCGTGGGCTGCGACAAGGCCAATGGCCGCGCCGATCAGGGGCATGTAAATGCCGAACAGCACCAACGGCTTGCCGACCACGCGGAAATCTCCCAGCCTCTGGCCGACGAGCAACCCGATATCCAGGAGAAAGACAGCAAGTACGGCCTCGAATGGCTCCCGGACGGCGGGCGCCATGACCGCCATGCCCTTATCGCCGGTGATCCAGCCGATCAGGAAGCTGCCAACGAGCAGGACAACACTGCCGCTCAAGAAGACTTCGCGAACGATCTGCGGCGAGAGCAGGGGCTTGCCATCGGCCGTCGTGTGGGACACGCCGCGCCTCGCCAGGAGAAGTCCGGTGACAATGGCCGGCGTCTCCATAAGGGCGAGCATCGCCACGAGATACCCCTCGTAAAAGACGCCCCGATAACCCAGGAAACCGGTTGCCGCGACGAACGTCACGACGCTGACCGAACCATAGTGCGCCGCGATGGCGGCGGCATTTGGGATGTCGAGGCGCGTCATGGTACGCAACAGAAAATAGGCGATGACGGGCAGGGTGAAACTGAGCGCAACTGCCAGCGCCAATGCGATGATCACCGTTCCGGCGGCGCCGTTTTGGGCCAGTTCCACGCCCCCCTTGAAGCCGATCGCAAGCATCAGATAGAGGGACAAACCCTTGCTGATGACCTCCGGTATGCTGAGATCGGACTTCAAGCAGCCAGCTGCTACGCCCAAGGCGAAGAACAGCACCATCGGCGAGAAAAGGTTGCCGAAGGCAATCTGGAACAGTTCGTTCACGACCTATCCTCTCTTTCGAAGGCAGTGCCGAGAGATTCATGCTCGAATCCCGTCATCATTCTTTCTGCGCGGCAGGTTGCGCGGACAAAGTGATCGGCAATAGTGGGGTCGCGCCCCGTCTTTTGGCTCTGTTTCGGGGCATACTCTCGGCAAAGGTGGAAACGAGCGCTCGGATGCTCCGACACCGCTTCCAGAGACGGCGGCCTCCCAGTCCAGAGATCATCCAGCAGGTTGACGATTACCGCTGGGCGCAGCTTGCGGCATCCTCTTGGGGACAGGCGCATAAAACTCGCTTGACCGTTGTCGACACGGCCTTCATATATACGACTCTAAAAACACGAAATGACAATCGTATTTAGAGGCTTCCGGGAATGTTGGCAATGGAAAAAGCTGAGTCCGACGTGCCGTCGTCTCCGGGGGGCTGGACGTTTCTGACAAACCATGCCCATGTGCTGCTCTGCCTCGCGGGGAACCCGGAGGCGAGAATGCGCGATGTTGCGGTCCGGGTCGGGGTCACGGAACGCGCAGTACAGCGCATCGTGGCGGAATTGGAGGAGGCGGGATATCTCAGCCATGTGCGCGAAGGACGCGCAAACGTCTATACCGTCCACGAAAGCCTTCACTTGCGGCATCCTGTCGAGCACCATTGTACCATTGCCGAACTGATCGGAATGGTCGTGGGAGACCAGTCACGCATTGGCGGGCGCCGCTCGCATGCCCGCAGCGCGGAAGTTCGCCGATCTTCTTCGAAAGGATGATTTTGGGGGGCGCCTCGCAGCGTTCGAGGAGTGAAACGACCTGCGCTTAGCCTCCGTGGAGGTCGAGCTGCTGGTCCGTTAGCTGCCCCATGGCGAGCAGCAGTTGGTAGATACCGATCAACTCGTCATAGGACGCCGTAACGAAATTGATGCGGGTGGCAAAGATTTCGCTTTCGGCGTCCAAAACATTGATGACGGTTTCCTTGCCCGCCTCTCGAAGCTTACGGCGGGCGTCGAAGACTTCCGCTGCTATATTGACGGCGTTTTCCAGAAGCTCGACCCTCTCACGGGCCGTGAACAAACCTTGCCAAGCGAGCTTGGTCTGTTCGATGACCCTGCGACCAACAAGCATTTGGTTGTCCTTGCTGGCGCCATAGTCGAAGGCGGCTTGCACCTCGGTGGCTCGCGTCGAGAAGCCGTTGAAAAGGTCCCAGGACATCTGCAGCAGAAGAGCGTACTCACGACGATCCCCTATGACGGCGTCCTTGTCCTTTTCATAGTTCCAGCGCCCGACAAGATCGAAATCCGGATAGTACTCGGATCTGACCCGCCGCCTTGTCTCCCTGGCGGCCTCCACCGAAACCGCACTGTTTCGCACAGCGGGGTTTTCGCTCAAGGCGACATCGATCGATCTCTCCAGTTCCGAGGGTATGACGTCGACCGGAGGAGGAGGATCGGTCATGTCTTCCAGGTCGGGCGCTCGGCCGAAAACCTGAACATACCGCGCTATGGCGTCCTGCAGCGCCCCTTCGAAACTCACTCGGCGTTCCTTGGCGATTTGGAGCCGCGATTTAGCCTGGAGCACGTCGACAGCAATACCGGCACCGCGTCGGACCCTCTCGTCTTCCAGGTTCAGTTGGATCTGAATGTTCTCTTCATTGGCAAACGCGAGCTCGATGAGCCGTCCTTGGCGAAGCACATCGAGATATGCAACGATTCCTTGGAATAAGACGTTTTGGCGCGTGCCTTCCAGGGAGTATTGGGCGATTTCATTGTTGAGGCGGGCGATCCTCATATCGGCGGAGGTCGAGAAGCCGTCGAAGAGGTTTTGGGTCACTGTCAGAGTGGCCGTCGAACTCGTCTCACGCGACGGAGCCCCGCCTCGGGACCGAACGGCGGGGCTATTGATTCGCTCGGGGCCGACATCGGCCTCAAACAAGACCTGTGGAAGATAGCCCGCACGGGCCTTGTCGATCTCCTGGCCGGCGGACTGAGCGCCTTTTTCTGCTGCCTTGATCTCTGGGTTGGTCCCCAGAAGTAACCGCAACTCGTCCGAAAGCGGCGCCGCGGACCCGGGAAAGCTGAATAAAAGTGATAGGCCAAGCGCGGGCCAGACGCATAACTTAGCGGTCGATTTCAAGAGACGGTCTCCGGATGCCGGCAAAAGTCCGATAAGGATGCCTCGTGGCAGTCTATACCCTACAATACCCTTCGTCAAACGCCCGGAAGCTAATAAAACCCTGAATTCAAAAGGGTTAGCAAGTTCGACCGGCTTGCTCGAATAGGACCGGATGTCGTCAGCTAGAAGAAAAGTCCTTTCGTAAGATCAGAATTTCCAAACATTGTTTGGATGGGATTCTACATAACGGCACCTTGCATGACGTTATTTGTTTGAGAAATATGCGAACCGAAACGTCCAATCCCTCTTGGCGGAATGTCGTATATCACCCATTTGTAATGCCGATGAAACGGGTTTGGCGACACGGATTGGTTGGCTCTGGTTTGGTGTTTGGGCTCATCGCGGCGTCGAGCATGTGGATGAATGCCGGGGCTGGAGATTGGCGCAGCGCGAGCCGGGCGTCTGTCGGTATCGCGCCGGATCCGATGGCAACGCGAGAAGCTGTCGTGCAAGTCTATGCCGCTCGGGCCTGGGGGTGGAGGGGGTGGTTCGGCGTTCATAGCTGGATTGCCGTCAAGCCAGAGAACGCATCCGACTACACCGTGTATGAGGTGATCGGATGGCGAGCCTATCGCGGGCAGAGTGCGGTGGCCGTCAGCAATCGCGATGCGGACGGCCGTTGGTTCGGGTCGGACCCGATGATCGTCTCGGATGTGCGGGGTGACAGCGCCAACGAGATTATCAAGCGGATAGGCCACGCGGTTCGCAGCTACCCGCATGCCGATGAGTATCGCGTGTGGCCGGGCCCCAACAGCAACACCTTCATTGCACATGTTGCCCGAGGGATTCCCGAACTGCGGGTCGACCTGCCCCCGACCGCCATCGGCAAGGACTATATTCCGAAGGGCGGCTTTTTCGCCCAGACGCCCAGCGGAACGGGATATCAGTTCTCGTTGTTCGGGGTATTCGGGCTTCTGGTGGCGGCGGAAGAAGGGCTCGAGGTCAACATCCTCGGCTTTACATTTGGTATCGATCCGCTCGACTTGGCCGTGAAACTACCGGGATTTGGTCGCATCGGGTTCGGTGGCTAAGGCCGACCGCGCGTGTCCGCAATGGCTGCGGCGTTTGCAAATTCCCCCTAACCTGCTTTCGAGCTATGCTGCCCGCGCCTCGAGCATACCTCATGGCATCATGCTTTAGGGCCTGTTGACATTTACCGCATCGATCTTATTCGAGACCAAAATCGTCGCGATGAATGTCAACAGGCCCTAAAGCGGGCGGGAAGAAAGAACTGTTTGGATGAGGACGTGAGCATCTGGGGAAAACTCGTCGGCGGGTTCGCCGGGTTCGCATTGGGCGGGCCGCTCGGGGCTTTGCTGGGCGCGGTTGCCGGTCACCTTATGGTGGACAAGACGCGGGGCGGGACCGCAATCTCCTCAAGCCGTCCCGATACCCTGGCTGACCGGCAGGTGGCGTTCACGGTCGCCGTCATCGCCTTGGGCGCAAAAATGGCGAAGGCCGACGGCCATGTCTCGCGGGAGGAGATCCGCGCCTTTCGCGAGGTGTTTCGGATCCCTCCGCAAGAGGTCGAGGCGGTGGGCCGCCTGTTTAATGAAGCCAAGAGCGATCCCGGCGGATTCGAACCCTACGCGGTCCAGATTGCCGAATTGTTCGCCCAGCAACCTGCCGTGCTCGAGGAACTCCTTGGTGGCCTGTTCCATATCGCCAGGGCGACCGGCGGCGTGAACGCGGCCGAACTAAACTATCTGGCCCGCGTGGCCCGGATTTTCGGATTCGATCAGCCGGCGTTCGAGCGTATCCGTGCAAGTCATGTCGGTGTTGAGGAAGCGGATCCCTATCAGGTTCTCGGTCTTTCTCCTTCGGCGACCGACGCCGAGATCAAGAGCGCCTACCGCAACCTCATCCGGGCGAACCATCCGGATCGTCTGGTCGCTCAGGGGATGCCCCAGGAGTTCATCGACGTCGCTACCGATAAGATGGCGACGATCAACGCGGCTTATGATCGTATCGAAAAGGATCGGGAACTGCGATGATCCGGGCCGAGGCCTCGCGCGACTATCGATCCGTCAACTACGACGATCGCCCGGACGGCGTCACGCTGGATGTCCTCGTCCTCCATTACACCGGCATGCAGAGCGCCGAGGCTGCTCTTTCGCGGCTTTGCGACCCCGCGGCGCGGGTCAGCGCCCACTATCTTGTCGACGAGGACGGCACGATCTTTTCCCTGGTGCCGGAGAGCAAACGGGCTTGGCATGCCGGGGTCAGTTTCTGGCGGGGGGCCTCCGATATCAACTCCCGATCTATCGGGATCGAAATCGTCAATCCCGGGCACGAGTTCGGATATCGCCCCTTTCCCGACTCCCAGATGGTGACGCTGATCGAGCTTGCGCAGGGCATACTCGACCGGCACGCCATCCCGCCGCGCAATGTGGTCGGGCACTCGGACGTCGCGCCCCGGCGCAAGACCGATCCCGGTGAGCTGTTTGACTGGCGCCGACTGGCCGAGGCCGGAATCGGGCTTTGGCCGACGGTCGCGGAGGCATGTGGCGCCGACGCGGCAACGGTTGCGGCCATGCTGAGTGCCTACGGTTACGAGACCGTGGACATTTCCAGGACGGTGGCGGCATTCCAGCGGCACTATCGGCCAGAGCTGATTGATGGCGAAGCCGATGCCGAAACAGTGGGTCGTTTGAGAGCCCTGCTCTCGATTGTCGGCGCTGATATGGAGGCCTTGGGCTTTTCGGTCGCTTGACCGGCTGAGTATCCGGGACATCCGTGTGCGAGGCACTGCCGCGCGACTGAGAAAACCACCGATGGCCGGGACTGCCACGACTGGACAAGCAGAAGCCCGCCGAGGCCGCAACTCTTGACCACGGGCGTCAACGTATTACCATTCTCTATGCCAGACGGCTGGATGGCCGCCTTCCGGGTCTCAAGATCCGGGGGGAGGAAAGTCCGGGCTCCACGGAAACACGGTGCCGGGTAACGCCCGGCGGGGGCGACCCTAGGGAAAGTGCCACAGAAAGCAAACCGCCGGCCCTGGCTGCGGCCGGTCGGCAAGGGTGAAAGGGTGCGGTAAGAGCGCACCGCGTTCCCGGCGACGGGAACGGCATGGTAAACCCCACCGGGAGCAAGACCGAATAGGGGCGGCAGGCCGGTGTGAGCCGGCGAGCGAGTTTCCGCGCCGCCGTCCGGGTTGGTCGCGCGAGGCGTCCGGCAACGGGCGTCCCAGATGAATGGTCATCCAACGCCTCTTTCGAGGCGCGGACAGAACCCGGCTTACAGGCCGTCTGGCAACTTCTCCGACATTGACTTGCCGGTCGGCACCGCGCGATAGCGTCGTGGTCGCAGCGATCGGTCAGACAGAATGGGCGGAATCTCGATGAAAATCCAAGAGTGGCATAAGAACGCCTTCACCATCAGCACTGATCCCTCGCGTCTCGACAAGGAGTGGATCGTCGACATTCTGTCTCGCACTTATTGGTGCGAGGGTATTTCGCGCGACAGCATTGCCCGATCAATTGAGAATGCCCTGGCATTTGGTCTCTACGCGCCCGACACACAACAGGTCGGCTTCGGGCGTATTGTCACAGACTACGCCCGCTTCGCTTGGTTAAGCGACGTTATCGTGGCGGAAGGTTTCCGGGGACGCGGTTTGGGCCGCTGGTTGGTGGAGACCATGACTTCTTATGAGCCCTTGGGTGAGATTTCTCGGTGGATCCTGGCGACCCGGGATGCCCACGGGCTCTACAAGAACTATGGGTTTTCGGCGCTGTCCGATCCTCGTCGCTACATGATCCGGCAAGGGAATAGTTGAGCGCGGCGGCTTGCCGGCTCCAGCTCCTTAAGTTCTCAAATAAAAATCCCAGGCGTCTTCGGCCATCACCGTCGAGGGGATGGCCGGCGTCGCGGTCGGCTCGTGGCGTCTCCCGAACGTGGCGCGGCATTCATCGGTCGACGGCCGCCAAGAATAGAACATTAAGTGAACATAAAACCGCCCAAATCGTGTCGTCGAATTCGACAACCGGGAATCGCTGAGTCTTCCGATTGACTTTCCGGACGCATGTACAGGCGGCTCGAAAGCTATTGGAAACACTTTCTTAACCCAAGTACTACCAGAGTATCCCATTGACTCCCATATGCTCCCATGATATCCCATTTTTGGGCGCGAAGTTCCTGGGGAGCGCGCGTCCGCGGCTGGGGAGTTAGACGGCGGGGATTCTAGGGCCGAATGGCGTTACTGGTTGGCAGGCACGTCAACAAGATCGACAAGAAGGGGCGGGTTTCCGTGCCCAAGCCGTTTCGCGATGCCTTCAAGGATCAGGGCTTCGCCGGCCTCTATTTCTATCCTTCGTTCAAATATCCGAGCGTCGAGGCGTGTGGGGAAGACTTCATGAGTCGCCTGAGCGAAAGCCTCGATGACCTCGATATGTACTCCGACGAGCAGGACGATCTGGCCTCGATCATTCTGGAGAACGCGCATCCGCTGCCGTTCGATCCGGAAGGCCGCGTCGTACTTCCCCCCGAGCTTGTCGAACACGCCGGACTCAAGGAGCAGGCTCTTTTTGTCGGCCGTGGCCCAAGGATGCAGATCTGGGACCCCGAGGCTTACGCATTGCACGCCAAGCGCGCGTTCGAAAGGGCGCGCTCTCGCGGCGCCACGCTGCGGTTGCGTCGGCCGGCGGAAAAAACGTCGGAGGACCCGTCCTGATGGCCGCCTCACACACCCCCGTCATGTTGCGAGAGGTGCTGCAGGTACTCGAGCCCAAGGATGGCGGCATCTATGTCGACGGAACCTTCGGCGGGGGAGGATATGCCCGCGCCGTCCTCGACGCGGCGAATTGCGAGGTCGTGGGCATCGACCGGGACGCCGAGGCGGTGCGCCGTGGGTCCGTGATCGCGAAACGCTATCGGGGACGTTTACGTGTCGTCGAAGGTCGCTACGGGGAGATGGATCGGTTGGTCAGAGAGGCAGACCGTCAGCAGGTCGACGGGGTGGCGTTGGATCTCGGTATTTCCTCCGCGCAGTTGGATGATCCCGAGAGAGGGTTCTCCTTTCGTTTCGATGGCCCGCTTGATATGCGCATGCAGCGCGATGGCGCGACCGCGGCAGACTTGATCAACACGCTTTCTGAAAAAGAACTCGCCGACATCATCTACCTCTATGGGGAGGAGCGGGCGGCACGTCGCATCGCCAGGGCGATTGTCGATGCCCGCGGGGAAGACCCCATACGACGGACCGGGGAGTTGGCCGAGATCGTCCGGGGCGTGCTGGCGAGGGCGCGGGACGGTATCGATCCGGCAACCCGCACCTTCCAAGCGCTCCGCATCGCCGTCAACGACGAGTTGAGGGAATTGGATCGCGGGCTGATCGCCGCCGAGCGTCTGCTCGGACCGAAGGGGCGGTTGGCCGTTGTTTCCTTTCATTCTCTCGAAGACCGAAGGGTCAAATCGTTCCTTCGAGAGCGCTCGGGACGGGCGCCCCGGCCCTCTCGCTATGCGCCGGAGGACGCCTCGACGCCCGAACCTACCTTCCGATCGCTTCGGACCTCGGCCGTTCGTCCGTCTCAGGAGGAAGTGGCGAGAAATCCGCGGGCCCGTTCGGCTCGACTGAGAGGTGCCGAGCGAACAGACGCGCCTGCCTGGCCCATGTCTATTGTTCCAGCGTTGAACGGGGGGCTCGCATGATTCGTCAAACCACTGTGCTGGCGCTCTTGCTGGCGGTTGCATTGAGTCTTGTGCTCTTCGCGGTCAAGTATCAGGTGCGGGACCTTGAGTCGGAGCTCACCCGGCTCGACCGTGCGATCGCGGATGAGAAGCGCGCCTTGCACGTGCTGTCCGCCGAATGGAGCCATCTCAATCATCCGTCGCGTCTCGCTCTGCTTGCTGAACGTCATCTTGGTCTGAAGCCTATCGTGGCAGGGCAATTGGCGCGGTTCGAGCCGCTGCCGGTCCCCTCGCGGCCATCCGTGGACGAGGGGCCAGTCAGGGCACTCCAGGCGGCCCTCGCGGATCCAAACTCGCGGTCGGAGGTGCGCTGACATGAAGTCCTACGACTATCCCTACCGGGTGTATCGGCGGCCTTGGCAGCCGGGGCCTCTCACGGCAGAGGCGGGGAGCGGAACCATTCTGGAGA
Organism: Rhodospirillales bacterium; assembly: GCA_028281785.1. Taxonomy (GTDB): domain Bacteria; phylum Pseudomonadota; class Alphaproteobacteria; order Rhodospirillales; family Shumkoniaceae; genus JANQJG01. The sequence goes on along the minus strand of JANQJG010000111.1, from coordinate 62,460 downwards.
CAAACCGCAACCGTTTGATCGTCGCCGGCGTGGTCCTCGCCTTGGCCTTTCTGGCGATCGCCGCGCGCCTGATCGATGTTTCGGTCATAGACCGGGACCGCGAGCCAACCATTGCCAGCGCGCCATCCGTGCAGACGGCTTCAATGGGCCGCGTGGATATCGTCGATCGCAATGGGGTCGTTCTCGCAACAAACCTTCCGGTCGCCTCGCTCTATGCGGACCCTAAGGATGTACTTGATGCCGAAGAAGCGGTGGACAGGCTTTCGCAGGTGCTGCCAGATCTCGATCGGCAGGACGTGGTTACGAAGCTGCGATCCGCCAGCCGGTTTGTCTGGATCCGCCGCAATCTGACGCCCAATCAGCAGTATCGGATCAATCGGCTCGGTATTCCCGGTCTCTATTTCCAGAATGGCGAGGGGCGCGTTTATCCGCATGGCCGGCTCGCCTCGCATGTGTTGGGCCTGACCGATGTGGACGGCCGGGGCATCGCCGGGCTCGAGCGCCAGTTCGACCAGATTCTGCGCTCCCGTATGCAGCCCCTTCGTCTCTCGCTGGACATTCGTGTCCAGGCTCTCGTGCGGGAGGAGTTGAAGGCGGCGGTCAGGGAGTTTCGTGCGCTCGGGGGCGCCGCGGTTGTCTTGGATGTCGTGACCGGAGAAATCCTTGCCCTTATCTCGCTCCCCGAATTCGACCCCAATCGTCCTGAAACCCTGGTCGGCGAGGCCGGGTTCAATCGGGTTACGAAGGGCGTTTATGAAATGGGGTCGACGTTCAAGCTGTTCACGGCGGCCATGGCGCTCGATGCCGGTACCGTGACCCTGCGGGACGGCTACGATGCCAGTCGGCCCCTGCGGGTATCGCGCTTCACGATAACAGACTTCCACCCCGAAAACCGCTGGCTGTCCGTACCCGAGATACTGGTGCACTCGTCGAACATCGGAGCGGCAAAGATGGCGCTCGATGTGGGAGCCGAGATGCAAAGAGCCTACCTCGGCCGCCTTGGCCTTCTGGTCGCCCCGTCCGTTGAGCTGCCGGAGGTTGCAACGCCGCTCGTTCCCGGCCGATGGCGCGAGGTCAATACCGTCACCATCGCCTATGGCCACGGTATTGCGGTTAGCCCCCTACAGGTTGCGACCGCCGTCGGAACGCTTGTCAATGGTGGCTTTCATGTCCGGCCGACGCTTATTCAACGAGAGCCTTCACAGGAACCTGGTACTGGGGACCGCGTCATTTCCGAGGAGACCTCGCGTCGGATGCGGGCCCTCATGGAGATGGTGGTGGAAGAGGGAACGGGGCAGAACGCACGCGTTGCGGACTACCGGATAGGCGGCAAGACGGGGACTGCGGAAAAACAGGTTGCTGGCCGTTATCAACGGCGCGATCTGATCTCCTCTTTCGTTGGTGTATTTCCGATCGAGGCGCCGCGATACGCGATACTGGCTCTTCTGGACGAGCCCCGGGGCAATAAAAGGACCTTCAATTATGCGACGGGCGGTTGGGTGGCGGCGCCGGCCGTCGGCCGCATCATTGCTCGCATCGCTCCGATGCTGGGAATCCAACCCTCGCGGAATCCGAGAATTGAGGACGCGCCGCCGGCCCGCAGCGGGGAAGAACTGGTGATGGCAGTCCGCGCCGCCCTGGCGGAGGCGAGGGAGGGGCGTGTTGCGGCTCACTGATCTCTTGTGTGGTGAGGTCGGCGGAATCTCCGATGGGGCCGCGTTGGCAGAGGCGTCGGTATCAGGGCTGACGAGCGATTCGCGCCGCGTCCGCCCAGGTTTTCTTTTTGCGGCGCTTCCCGGAAGCCAGGCGGACGGTCGGCACTTCATTCCCGAGGCGATTGGCAGAGGCGCCGTGGCGGTCCTTGCGCCGCCCGGCACGGGGCTGCATCCGCCGAGTCAGCCGGTCCGGCTGCTGACGGTTGATAATCCGCGCCGCCTTTTTGCCCAAATGGCGGCGCGTTTCTATCGGCGCCAGCCGGCGACGATTGCTGCCGTCACCGGGACCAATGGAAAAACCTCGGTCGTCTCGTTCACGCGCCAGCTTTGGGTACATCTCGGCCGAAACGCCGCCAGCCTGGGTACGCTCGGCATCGTCGCGCCGGGCTTGGAAGTTCCGGGCAGCTTGACGACGCCCGACCCGGTCGAGCTTCACACCTCCTTGGCGGACCTCTCGGATCGGGGCGTCGACAGGCTCGCGCTAGAAGCCTCCAGTCACGGCCTTTCGCAGTACCGACTCGATGGGGTTCGCGTTTCTGCCGCCGCGTTCACGAATCTCAGTCGTGACCATCTCGACTATCACGGATCGGTTTCCGCCTATCTCGCGGCAAAGCTTCGGTTGTTCGAGGAAGTCATGGCGACCAATGGCGTCGCCGCCGTGAACGCCGACGCGGAGCACGCGCAACCCTTCATCGAGGTTTCCCAGGCGCGGGGTCACCGCATTCTTACGTTTGGAAGAAAGGGCAACGACCTTCGACTGAAGAAGCTGGATCCGCTGCCGGACGGTCAACGGATGCAGTTCGAGGCTTTCGGGACAGCCCATTCGGTAATGCTGCCTTTGGTGGGCGACTTCCAGGCCAGCAACGCCCTCTGCGCGATGACCCTCCTGATGGGATGCGGCGAGGACGCCGACGCTGTGGTTGAGGGCCTGGAAAAACTGAAGGGTGTCCCCGGCCGGCTGGAGAAGGTGGCGAGCCATCCCGACGGCGCGCCGATTTTCGTGGACTACGCGCATACTCCGGACGCGCTTTCCAACGTTCTCAGAACTTTACGGCCGCACGTTTCCGGAACTTTGACCGTGGTGTTTGGGTGCGGCGGCGATCGAGATCAGGGAAAGCGCCCGCAAATGGGCCGTACCGCTCATGAAATGGCGGACCGGGTCATTGTCACGGATGACAACCCCCGAACGGAGGACCCAAAGGCGATCCGGGATCAGATCATCGCCGCCTGTCCGGGCGCGCGTGAAATCAGTGACCGAGCCGTGGCCATATCAACCGCGGTTCGTGAGCTCCAGCCCAATGATCTGCTGGTCGTGGCGGGAAAGGGGCACGAGACGGGACAGATCATTGGCGGCGAGGTGATCCCCTTCGAGGACGCCGAGGCTGTGCGTGCCGCTATTCGGGAGATTGGGGCGTGATGGCGGTGCGTGAAGGGAATTCGCGGCTATGGACCGCATCCGAAGTGCAGGCTGCGACAGGCGGAAGCGTGGCCGTCGACTGGACCGCGTCCGGCGTATCCATCGACAGTCGAACGGTCGGTCCGGGTGATATCTTCGTGGCGATCCGGGGTCCCCGTTTCGATGGGCACGACTTTGTCGCGGAAGCTTTGGCGAAGGGAGCCGTCGCGGCGTTGGTCGCCTCGGCTCCGGAAAACCTTGGGGCGGATCCGCGCCTCGTGATTGTCCCAGATACTATTGAGGCGCTTACGAATTTAGGGGGGGCGGCCAGGGACCGCACGGATGCGCGCGTGATCGCGATAACCGGCAGCGTTGGAAAGACCGGCGTCAAAGAGGCGTTGCGCATGGTCCTTGGCCGCCATTCTCTCACATTGGCCAGTGAGGGAAGCCTCAACAATCACCTCGGGGTGCCGCTCAGCCTCTCTAGGCTTCCCGGGGACGCGGGCTACGGCGTTTTCGAGATGGGCATGAATCACGCCGGGGAGATCGGTCCCCTCTCTCGTTTGGCCCGGCCTCACGTTGCCCTTATCACGACGGTCGAGGCGGTTCATATCGAATTCTTCCGCAGCGTGGACGACATCGCCGACGCAAAGGCGGAGGTGTTCGAGGGGCTTGTGCCTGGTGGTGTTGCCATCCTCAACCGTGACAACCGCTACTTCGACCATCTGTCCGCTGCGGCACGGCGAAATGGAGCCGGCCGCGTCATCGGCTTCGGTCGAGCTAAGGAAGCGGATCTGCGCATCCTCGACGAGCGCTCCGAGCCGGATGGATCTACCGTCAGGGCGAAGGTGTTCGATACCGACCTGACCTATCGGGTAGAGATCCCCGGTCAACATTGGGTCACCAACAGCGTTGCGGTTCTCGCCGCGACCCTGGCCGCGGGGGGTGATGTCTCCATCGCCGCGGACGCCTTGGCCCAGTTGGAGGCACCGCAGGGCCGCGGACGGCGCCACAGCGTGCGTCTTCGGGACGGCGGAAGCTTCGAGTTGATCGACGAAAGCTATAACGCCAGCCCAGTCTCGATGCGGGCGGCCATCGACCTTTTGAAGGGTAGGCAGCCACTGCCTGGCGGCCGGCGGATCGCGGCGCTCGGAGACATGCTCGAGCTGGGTGACGACGCGGCGGCGCGCCATGCGGAATTGTCCGTCCCCCTCGAGGAAGCGGGCATCGATTTGGTCTTTGTTGCGGGACCGCAAATGGGCCATCTGTGGTCGGCGCTCAAGAAGGAAATGCAAGGTCTGCATACCGAGACGTCGGCCGCGCTGGCGCCCCGGGTGGTATCCGAGATTCGGAACGGGGACGTGGTGATGGTCAAGGGATCAGCGGGTAGCCGCATGCGCGAGGTCGTTGCGGCACTCCTGGCTCTCCATACGGAACAAGGGAACGCCCCCCAACAACGGGCGGTCAACGGGAGCTGAGGACCCGACAGGCATGCTTTATCACCTGCTCTTTCCGCTATCCGACGACTTCTTCGTCCTTAACGTTGTCCGTTACCTCACCTTTCGGACGGGCGCGGCGATCATGACGGCCCTCATCGTCAGTTTCGTCGTCGGACCATGGCTGATCGAGCGGCTGCGCAGGATGCAAAACGGTGGACAGCCCATTCGCGACGACGGCCCCGAAAGCCATCTGATCAACAAAAAGGGAACCCCCACCATGGGCGGTTTCCTGATTCTTCTCGCAATCTCGACGTCGACGCTGTTGTGGGCCGATCTGAGCAACGTCTTCGTCTGGGTTGTGCTGGGGGTGACGATTGGCTTCGGAGTTATCGGCTTCATCGACGACTACCGCAAGGTTACCCGCCGCGAGTCCCGCGGTATGTCGGGCAAGCTGAAATTTACGCTTCAATGCGTGGTCGCCGCTTCCGCCGCCGCCTGGATCATGCAGCAGCTCCCGCAACCCCTCAGTACGACCCTTGCCGTGCCCTTTTTCAAGAACCTCCTTATTCCCCTCGGATGGGGATTCCTCATTTTTGCCGTGCTGGTCATGGTGGGCGCGTCAAATGCGGTCAACCTGACCGACGGATTGGATGGGCTGGCGATCGTTCCGGTGATGATCGCGATCGGCGTTTTCGGCTTGATCACCTATTTGGTCGGTAACTCTGTCTTCTCCGGATACCTCCAGATCCACTACGTGCCGGGTAGCGGCGAGTTGGCTGTCTTCTGTGGCGCCTTGGTTGGGGGGAGCCTGGGATTCCTATGGTTCAATGCGCCCCCGGCTGCTGTCTTCATGGGCGATACCGGCTCCCTCTCTTTGGGAGGAGCCCTCGGCGCTGTCAGCGTCGTGACGAAGCATGAGTTGGTTTTGGCGATCGTTGGCGGGCTCTTCGTTCTGGAGACGGTCTCTGTCGTCGTCCAGGTCGTGTCGTTCAAGTTGACCGGCCGGCGTGTGTTTCGAATGGCGCCTCTGCACCATCACTACGAGAAGAAGGGTTGGGCCGAACCCACCATCGTCATCCGGTTTTGGATCGTCGCCATGGTCTTGGCGCTGATCGGTCTCTCCACCCTGAAGCTGCGATGAGGGAGGAGATGATCGTCGTACCACAGTTTGCTGACCGATGCGTGGCCGTTCTGGGCCTTGGCCGCTCCGGTATCGTTGCGGCCAGGGCCTTGAAGGGCGGCGGCGCACGGGTTTGGGCCTGGGATGACAACGAGGCCGCCCGCTCCGTTGCCGAGGCCGCCGGGTTGCCGCTCAAGGACCTGTTGCTATGCGACTGGCGGCAGCCGGAGGCGCTTGTCCTGAGTCCCGGGATCCCGCTGACCCATCCGGCACCCCACGCCGTGGTCGAGCGGGCGCGTGCCGCCAACTGTCCCGTATTGGGCGACATCGAACTGCTGAGCGGAACCCAACCCGACGCCAGCTATGTCGGGATTACCGGGACGAACGGCAAATCAACGACAACGGCGCTGCTGGGTCACATCTTCAAGACCGCCGGCGTTGCCGTTGAAGTCGGCGGAAATCTGGGGACGCCGGCGTTGGGGCTTGAGCCTCTGGGATCGGAAGGAACTTACGTTCTCGAACTGTCCTCCTACCAGTTGGATCTCGTCCACGAGGCTGTGTTCGACATCGCCGTTCTCATCAACATTAGCCCCGATCACCTGGACCGCCACGGTGGGCTGGAAGGCTACGTCGCCGCCAAGCGTAGAATCTTTCGAGGTCAAACGCCCGATATGACCGCGGTCGTCGGCGTTGACGACGAAAGGTCGCGGCAGATCTATCGCGGCCTCAGAGATCGTGGACACCGCCGTGTCGTGCCCATTTCCGGGCATGCGTCCGTGGCCGACGGCATTTACGTCGACGGTACCGTCTTAATGGACGCGATGTCCGGCCGAACGACCCCTGTACTCGATCTCAACGGTATCCAGACACTTCCTGGTCAACACAACGCCCAGAACGCGGCGGCGGCTTATGCGGCGGCCAAGGCGGCGGGAATCGCCGTCGAGGCCATTCTGCGGGGTATCCGGAGCTATCCCGGGCTCGCCCATCGGCAGGAACTGATCGCGGTCGTTGGCGGTGTCAGTTACGTCAACGACAGCAAGGCCACCAATGGAGAGGCCGCCGCCCGGGCATTGGCCTGCTACGAAAACGTGTATTGGATTGCGGGTGGCTTGGCCAAGGAAGGCGGGCTTGAGGCGGTTGAGCCCTTCTTTCCGAGAATTCGGCACGCGTTCCTGATCGGCGAGGCCGCGATGGATTTCCGTCGTGGTCTTTCGGGTCACGTGCCATCCACGTTGTCCGGCGATTTGGGGACGGCCGTGGCTCAGGCCAGGGAAAGCGCCGTCAGGGACGGATTGGAAAACGCTGTCGTGCTCTTGTCTCCCGCTTGCGCCTCATTCGACCAGTTCACCAATTTCGAGACCCGGGGCGACGAGTTTCGTCGGCTGGTCGAGGGCTTGCGCGGAGAGTGGGGAGGGGAGCGATGAGGACCCTCGGCCGCACCGACACAAGCCTGGTCGGCCGTTGGTGGTGGACGGTCGATCGGTGGACGCTGGCGGCGCTCTTGCTCATTGCCGGCCTGGGCGCGGTGCTGACTCTTGCCGCTTCGCCTGCGGTCGCGGAGCGTATTGGGCTCGATACCTTCTATTTCGCCCGGCGTCAGTTCGTTTTCCTACCACTCGCCTTCGCGTTGATGCTGGCGACGTCGCTGCTGTCCGTTCGCGGGATCCGGCGTGTTTCGGTCGGCGTTCTCGGGCTCAGCGTAGTTGGCTTGATTTTGGTTCTGCTGGTCGGCACCGAGATCAAAGGGGCGACCCGTTGGATCGACCTGGGCGGCTTTTCCTTGCAGCCGTCAGAGTTTGTCAAGCCGAGCGTGGCGGTCGTACTTGCCGGGATCCTGGCGGCTCGGGATACCGACCGCCGCTTTCCGTTGTATGCCTCGGCGACGGGCTTGTTTCTGTTGCTCGCGGCACTTCTCCTCCTTCAGCCGGACGTGGGCATGACGATGGTGCTCGCATGTGTATGGGCGGCGCAGATGTTCGTCTCGGGGCTGCCACTCGCCTTCGTCGGCATCATCGCGGCCGCGTTCGTGGGTGCCGGCATCGCCGCCTACTTCGCCTTTCATCATGTGCAGGCCAGGGTGGATCAGTTCTTTGATCCATCTTCCGGCGACGGATATCAGGTGATGCGCGGTCTGGAGGCGTTCCGCAATGGCGGCCTGTTCGGACGGGGACCGGGCGAAGGGCAGGTGAAGGCCGTTCTGCCGGACGCACATACCGATTTCGTTTTTGCGGTCGCCGGGGAGGAATTCGGACTTCTGGTTTGCCTCGTCATTGTGGGGTTGTTTGCCTTCGTGGTGCTGCGCGGCTTGGCCCGGGTGCTGCACGAACGCGACCTGTTCATCGTGCTGTCGGTCGTCGGCCTCGTGACCATGTTTGCCCTGCAGGCAATCATCAACATGGCCTCCGCCATCCATTTGATCCCGCCAAAAGGAATGACATTGCCGTTCGTTTCCTATGGGGGGTCCTCCCTGCTGGCGATCGCCTTGGCGATGGGCATGGTTCTCGCGCTGACCCGCAAGCGTCCGGGGATGGGGGGAACCCCATGAACGGGAGGAGGCCACTCGTCGTTCTCGCCGCCGGTGGAACCGGCGGACACGTGTTCCCGGCGGAGGCCTTGGCCGTGGAGCTCTCCAACCGGGGCCGCGAGCTGGCTTTCCTGACGGATGCCCGAGGCGACGCTTTCCAGGACCTTTCTGGACGAGTAGAGGTCTATCGCATCCGCGCGAGAGGTCTTGCCGGGAAGGGTGTCATCGCCCGACTGCGCGGCGCCACCGATCTGTTGGCGGGAACCATTCAAGCCCGCTCCGTACTCGGCAGGCTCAAGCCCGGTGCCGTGGTTGGATTTGGCGGCTACGCATCCTTCCCGACCCTCATTTCGGCCTGCCTGAGCGGATTTGCAACGGCGATACACGAGCAGAACGCGGTTCTGGGAAGAGCCAATCGGCTCCTCGCCCGCCATGTCACGCGGATCGCCACATCTTTCCAAAAGGTCCGCAACTTGCCGAAATCGGCACGGACCAAGGTCGTTTGCACCGGCATGCCGGTACGGCCGACCGTCACGGCCGTTCGTGAGCGGCCATATCTGGCGCCCGGTCTGGATGAGCCCATTTATCTTCTGGTTCTCGGGGGAAGCCTGGGTGCCACGGTTTTCAGCGATGTGGTGCCGAAGGCGATGGGGTTGGTCAACGGGACCTTGCGCGGGCGGCTTCGAATCGTTCAGCAGTGCCGATCCGAGGATCTGGAAAGGGTCGAGGCCGCCTATGGAGAGCTCGGTGTTCGGGCCGAGCTGAGCACCTTTTTCTCCGACGTCCCGGCGCGTCTTGCCGAGGCCCATCTGTTTATCGGCCGCGCGGGCGCATCGACCGTGGCCGAACTCATGACGGCGGGCCTCCCCGCCATGTTCGTTCCTTATCCCTACGCCATCGACGACCATCAGGCGCATAACGCGCGGGCGGTAGCGGATGCCGGCGCCGGCTGGTCCCTGTTGCAGGACGCCTTCACGCCCGAGAACTTGGCCGCTCGGCTGGAAGAGCTGTTCGGAACGCCCGAAACGCTTGAGAGGGCCGCCGCCGCGGCGCGAGGCTTTGGGCGGCCCGATGCCGCGGAACGCCTTGCGGATGTCGTGGACGATTTGCTGCTCGGGCGGCAACCCCAAGCCGTGGGCGGGAGGGCGGCATGATGGCTCTGCCCCTCTCCATAGGAACCATGCACTTCGTCGGGATCGGCGGTATCGGCATGAGCGGGATCGCCGAGGTCCTCTACAATCTCGGGTATTCCGTCCAGGGGAGCGACATTTCCGACAGCGCCAATGTCAAGCGCCTGCGCGAGCTCGGGATAGGGATCCACATCGGCCACCGTGCCGAAAACGTGGAGGCAGCCCAGGTTGTCGTCGTGTCATCGGCGATCAAGCCGGACAACCCCGAAGTCGGCGCGGCCAGGGAGCGGATGGTTCCGGTCGTTCGTCGGGCCGAGATGCTGGGCGAATTGATGCGCCTGAAATGGTCGATCGCGGTGGCTGGGACACATGGCAAGACGACGACCACGTCCCTGGTGGCGGCCCTGCTCGACGCGGCGGGCATGGACCCGACCGTGATCAATGGCGGCATCATCAATGCGATCGGCTCGAACGCCCGCCTTGGCGGCGGGGAGTGGTTGGTGGCGGAGGCGGACGAGTCTGACGGCACGATCGTCAGGCTGCCGGCCACCATCGCCGTGGTGACCAACATCGATCCGGAGCATCTGGATCATTATGGCGGGTTCGAGGCTCTAAAGGAGGCGTTCAACGTCTTCGTCGAGGGCATCCCCTTTTATGGCTTTGCGGCGCTGTGTATCGACCACAGCGAGGTGCAGGCCATGATCCCCCGGGTGACGGACCGGCGTATCGTCACCTATGGCTTCAGCCCGCAAGCCGACGTGCGGGCCGTCAACGCGGAGACCGTCGACCTCGGAAGTCGCTTCGATGTCGTCGTTACCGACCGGCGAACGGGGAGTAGCCGCAGCATTGAGGCGCTCGTCCTTCCAATGCTGGGCGCGCACAACATTCAGAACGCCCTCGTTGCCGTCGTGATCGCGGATGAGATGAACATCGATGAGGCCATCCTTCGGCGGGCACTGGCGGACTTCAAGGGCGTGAAGCGGCGGTTCACCCTCACCGGCGAGGTCGACGGCATCACCATCGTCGACGACTACGGGCACCATCCCGTTGAGATCTCCGCCGTGCTGAAGGCGGCCCGGTCCGCGGCGCGGGGGAATGTCATCGCCGTGGTCCAGCCGCATCGGTATACGCGGCTGAGGGATCTTTTCGAAGGGTTCTGCACTTGTTTCAACGACGCCGACACGGTCCTTGTCGCCGACGTCTACCCGGCCGGTGAAGCGCCTATCGAGGGTATCGACGCCAACGCCTTGGTGGAAGGACTGCGAGCCCATGGGCATCGTAACGTTGTCCCCTTTTCCGACCCAGCCGAGCTTCCGGGCATGATCCACGAACTGGCCGGGTCCGGTGACCTTGTTGTCTGTCTCGGGGCCGGGAGTGTCTCCGCCTGGGCCAATGCGCTTCCCGACGGCCTCCGTCACCTGCGGGGAGGAGGCGTGTGACGAGATGGCGAGAATGGCCGTGATGACAAAGTCTGTTCATCTGATCGATCGGTTGCCGGAGGTCCGCGGCCGCTACAGCGTTGCTTACGATCTGTCGAAGGTGACGTGGTTCAGGGTCGGGGGACCGGCGGAAGTACTGTTTCGGCCGGCAGACGCCGAGGACCTGAAGGTTTTTCTTGCGCGAAAGCCTGCCGACGTGTCCGTAACCGTCATCGGTGTCGGGTCCAACCTCCTTGTTCGCGATGGCGGTGTTCGGGGTGTCGTTGTTCGTCTCGGGCGAGCTTTTGCCGAGATCACGGTGGAGGGTATCGAGATCACGGCGGGAGCGGGCGCGCTTGATTTGAACGTGGCGAAGGTAGCACTCGACGCGGGGCTTACCGATCTTGAGTTTCTCAGCGGCATTCCCGGAACGATCGGTGGTGCGCTTCGCATGAACGCGGGTGCCTATGGCCGGGAAGTAAAAGACGTACTGGTTGAGGCGCGCGTCTTGGATGCGTCAGGTCTTGAGCACAATCTGACGACCGATGACTTGGGCTTTACCTATCGCCGTTCCTCGATCCCCGAGGACTGGATTTTCGTCGCGGCGCGGCTCAAGGGGCGCCTGGGAGCGTCGACGGAAATCGCGCGCCGCATGCGCGAAATTCAGGACGCGCGCGAGACCACTCAGCCAACCCGTATCGCCACCGGCGGCAGCACTTTCAAGAATCCTCAGGGCGAGGCGGCTTGGGAAGCTATCGACCGTGCCGGATGTCGCGGCCTCAGGCTAGGCGGCGCGATGGTTTCCGAGAAGCACTGCAACTTTCTCGTCAATACGGGAGAGGCCACGGCTGCAGACCTCGAAGGGCTGGGTGAGGAGGTACGTCGGCGCGTGCGCGAAGTGACAGGTGTCTCCCTGGAATGGGAGATACGCCGCATCGGTGTTCCGGGCCCCAGGACAGGACCGGGGAATGGCGATGGCTAAACGTGTGATGGTCCTGATGGGCGGTTGGTCGGCTGAGCGGGAAGTATCCCTGGTCAGTGGAAGAGACTGTATGGCCGCTCTTCGTGACGCCGGCTACGAGGTCTCTACCGTTGATGTCCAACGCGAGGACATCAACGGGCTGCTGAAGAAGCTCGAACAGCGTCCCGACGTCGTCTTCAACGCACTGCACGGTCGGTGTGGGGAGGACGGCTGTATTCAGGGGATCTTGAACATCCTCGGCATCCCGTACACCCATTCGGGGCTTCTTGCCTCCGCGCTGGCCATGGACAAGGCCATGGCAAAAGACCTCTATGTCGCCGCCGGTATTCCCGTCGCCGAGCACAAGGTCGTGTCGCTCCAAGACTTCGAGGCGGGCGACGTTATGGAGCGCCCCTACGTGGCGAAGCCGGTCAACGAGGGGTCCAGCGTCGGAATCCATATTGTGCGCGAGGGGGACAATCGGCGGCCCACGATCGACGAACCACGGCTGTTCGGAAATCGCGTCATGGTGGAGAAATACATCCCGGGGCGGGAGCTGACAGTTGCCGTGATGGGCGATCGCCCGCTCGCTGTCACCGAAATCGTTACCGAGCGGCGCTTCTATGACTATGACGCGAAGTATGCCGATGGCGGCTCGAAACATGTCCTGCCGGCGCAGATCGATTCAGAAACCTACGACCGTGCGATGGAGATCGCGGTCAGAGCGCACCATTGCGTCGGTTGCCGCGGTGTTTCGCGGGCCGATTTCCGCTGCGACGGCAAGGACCTCTACCTGCTCGAGGTCAACACCCAGCCCGGTATGACTCCAACCTCCTTGGTGCCGGAGCAGGCTGCGTATCTGGGCATCTCCTTCACCGAACTATGCCGATGGATAGTGGAGCAAGCGGAGTGCGACCCATGATCCCGAATTTCGGAATCGTAAAGGGCAAGCGCGGAAAGCCCCGTCCGCGGGTCAAGCCGCTTTGGCGAACTCGGCACGCCCTCCTGGCGGCAACCCTGCTGACGTTTGTCAGCGGTCTCGGCGTGTTTGCTTGGTCCTGGCACAGCGGCTGGCTTGATTTAGCGGCGCAAAAGACGAAGTGGTCGCTCATTGCGGCATCGGCTGACCTGGGCTTCACCGTTGAGGACGTTCTGGTCGTTGGCCGTCGGGAGACATCACGGACAAGACTTCTTTCGGCGGTCGGAATCCAGCGAGGTGCCCCGATTCTTGCCTTCGACCCCGGCTCCGCGAAGCGCCGCATTGAGGCACTGCCCTGGGTCAAGTCCGCCAGCGTCAGTCGACGTCTTCCAGACACGATCGTTGTTCGGCTGGTTGAACGGCGCGCCCTGGCCATTTGGCAGCACAAAGGGGTTTTTAACCTGATCGATCACGACGGGGAGATCATCGCCGACGACGAGTTCGATCGTTTCCTACACCTGATTCTCGTTGTCGGTGAGGACGCCGCCGACCACGCTGTGCCGCTGCTCGAAATGCTGTGGAAGGAACCGGCGCTCGGAACCCGCGTCAAATCAGCGGTCCGTGTCGGGCAGCGTCGTTGGAATGTTCGCCTCGATAACGGAATCGACGTGCGTTTGCCGGAGGAAGACCCCGCCGCCGCATGGTCGCGCCTCGCGGAATACGAGCGTCGGCATCGGGTGCTCGGGCGTGACATCAGCACGTTGGATTTGCGGTTGCCTGATCGTCTGATCGTGCGGAAGCCAACCGTGCCGGGACGGCAAGATCCGGGCCGAGAAACATAGCCGGTTGGGTGAAGACTGTTGGTTGGGAACTTCACGGAATGAAAAAAGGCAACGGGCATCCCAAGGTCAGGAATGGGCTGGTGGCCGTCCTCGACGTCGGGACGACGAAAAATGCCTGTTTCATTGCGCGCGTTGGAGGAGATGGTGGACTTCGTGTCATCGGCGTGGGCCACCAGATCTCGCGAGGAGTCCGCTGCGGAACGATCATCGATATGGACGCCACGGAAGCCGCGATCCGTGGAACTGTCGAGGTCGCCGAGCAGATGGCCGGCGAGAATATCGAGGGCGTTGTCGTCAATCTATCTGCGTCGGAGCTCAGTTCTCGCTTGGTTGCATATGACGTTGCGGTCAGTGGCCACGAGATCGGCGAGGCGGATCTGCGCAACGGCTTTGATCCCGGCGTCTTGATCCACGGTCAACCGCGAGAGCACGAACTCGTGCACGCCATTCCTGTCGGATACAGCATCGACGGACATCGCGGCATTCGAGACCCCCGGGGAATGTATGGCGAACGACTGGGTGTCAATGTTCACGTCGTCAGCGCGAAGACCGGGCCCTTGCGAAACCTGACCACCTGTATTGCCCACTGCCACCTCGAGATCGAGGATCGAGTTCTCTCTCCATTTGCGTCGGCGCTCGCTTGTCTTGTCGAGGACGAAAAGCAGTTGGGAGTGACGTTGATCGATATGGGTGGAGGGTGTTCCGCCATCGCGGTCTTCTTCGACGGAGAAATGGTCTACGCCGACAGCATTCCAATCGGCGGAATGCATGTGACCAGGGATATTGCGCGCGGACTGTCGACGCCCCTGTCACACGCCGAGCGGATCAAGACTCTGTATGGCAGTGCCTTGCCATCGCCTTCTGATGATCGCGAGATCTTGAAGGTCCCGCTTGTCGGCGAAGAAACGGAAGGTGAACTGAACCAGGTCCCCCGATCCATGCTTGTCGGTATCGTTCGCCCACGCATCGAAGAGACCTTCGAGTTGGTTCGGGCGCGCCTGGAGGCGGCGGGGTTCGACAAGGTCGCCGGACGGCGCGTCGTTCTCACGGGCGGCGCCAGCCAACTCCCGGGCGCCCGCGAACTTGCCGGCATGGTCCTGGACAAACAAGTGAGGCTGGGCCGGCCGAAACCAATTCCGGGGCTCGCCGAGGCTGTGGCTGGTCCTGCGTTTTCCGCCTGTGCCGGGCTTCTCCACCACGCGACCAAGAACGGCGCCGTGGAGTTTGGTCGAAACTGGCGTCCTGAAGAGGTGCCGAACGGCCGCTTCGGCCGGCTCGGTCAGTGGTTCCGTGAGAACTTTTAGTTCCAGAGTTTTCGATCCCCAGGGCCCGCCCTGCTGTCGGGTATCCAAGGATCTGCCAACAAGGGGTGGTTTGACGTCGAGTGAGTTTGAGTTGTCCTGTTCCGGAGGAAGAAAATGAGCATCAATCTGAGCGTTCCGAACAACTGCGACATTCCCGATTTGAGGCCGCGCATCACCGTCTTTGGTGTGGGCGGTGCTGGCTGCAACGCGGTCAACAACATGATTCATGCCCAGTTGGAGGGCGTGAATTTCGTCGTGGCGAATACCGATGCGCAGGCGCTGGCCCAAGCACGTACGGACAGCCGCATTCAACTCGGCGTCAACTCGACGCGGGGACTGGGCGCGGGCAATCGCCCCGATGTAGGTCAGGCCGCGGCCGAAGAAACCTTGGATGAGATCCTGGGGCACCTGAACGGCAGCAATATGATCTTCATCACCGCAGGCATGGGTGGCGGAACGGGTACGGGTGCGGCCCCAGTCATCGCACGCGTGGCGAAGGAGCACGGGATTCTAACCGTCGGGGTTGTCACCAAGCCCTTCCACTTTGAGGGCGTCCACCGCATGCGCATCGCGGAGGCGGGCATCGAGGAGCTCGAGCAGTTCGTCGATACCCTGATCATCATCCCCAACCAGAACCTTTTCCGTGTGGCGAATGAGCGCACCACCTTTGCCGATGCCTTCAAGATGGCGGACGATGTGCTCTATTCGGGAGTACGGGGCGTCACCGACCTGATGGTCATGCCGGGGCTGATCAACCTCGACTTCGCCGATATCAAGACCGTCATGAGTGAAATGGGTAAGGCCATGATGGGGACGGGCGAAGGCGAAGGCGAGCGGCGGGCGCTCGATGCCGCCGAGGCGGCGATCGCCAACCCGCTTCTTGATGATATCTCGATGAAGGGCGCGAAAGGCGTCCTGATCAATATCACGGGCGGTCCCGATATGACCCTGTTCGAGGTCGACGAGGCGGCGAACCGCATCCGCGCGGAAGTGGACCAGGAGGCCTATATCATCTTCGGATCCACCTTCGATGATCAACTGGAAGGGAAGATGCGCATCTCGGTCGTGGCAACCGGGATGAGCATCGAGGCACAAACCCAGCCTGCCCCGGCGGCCATCGAGGTTTCGTCGCGGCTGAAGGCTGTCAGGACTCCGTCCATTGCCGAGCTCGGCGCGCAGGAGAGCCGGATGCCTGCGCCTGATCAGCGCCCAACCCTCGGCGAAATCACTGCCGAAATGGAGCAGAAGGTGGCGGAACAGCGTGTCGAGATGAAGCGGAATGTCGTTGAGTCCGCTCAAGTTGAGCCGTCCTCTGGTGAAGCGGTTGCAGCAGATCCAGCCGCGGCAGGTGAAACAGCTCCAGCTACGGAAAGTGTCGGAGACGCATTTATCCCGCCGGCGCCCGTTGAGAAATCGCCGCAGCCTGTCATCAAGAGTACGGATCCTTTCGCTGGGGCTGCTGTTCTCAATAGCGGCAACTTAATGCGAGGGGGTGATGTTTCTTCTCCCGGGAAATCGCGAGGCCCGAGCCTGTTCGAAAAGGTGACCGGCACCGGACGGGCTGCCAAGATCAAGGCCCTCCAGAGCGAACCCAAGGAGGTCAAAGACGAAGATGGAGCCCAGTCCAAAATCTCGTCTCTGGATCCGTCGGATCGGCTTTCCGGATCCCAGACCGGTGACGATCTCCTGGACATTCCTGCTTTCCTGCGGCGGCAAGCGAATTAGGGCTAAGGGACTGAGTCTCCGTAACAATCCGAAACAAAGATTGATTTGAGTGCTTCGTGGGCCACTGTTAAAGAGACCCTCGAAGCACTCAGTCTCTTTTTCCTGAAAATGCTTACTTTTTGTTAAAGGTTAAAACGAGGGCGGACAAACTATAAGACTAGGGGAAGATGGGGTTTATCACGGACCACGTCGCTGATGACTTGAAAGACATTCCGTTAGAAACGCAGAAGACGCTCAAGGGGCCGATAAGCTGCGTGGGTGTTGGCTTGCACTCCGGAGTGAAGGTTCCCATGACCCTGCGGCCGGCGGAGGCCGACACCGGCGTTCGCTTTCGGCGGGTTGACTTGGCTGGTGGAGGAGCGCTCGTTCCCGCCAGATGGGACCATGTGGTCGAGACACGGTTGTGCACGACCATCGGAAACGCCGAAGGCGTCACCATCGCAACAGTCGAGCATCTGATGGCGGCCCTTGCCGGCTGTGGTATTGATAACGCTGAGATTGAGGTCAACGGGCCGGAAGTTCCGGTGATGGATGGCAGCTCAGAGCCCTTCGTCTTCCTGATAGAATGTGCGGGGATTCTTGACCTTGGCGTTCCAAAGCGGGCGATCCGCGTCCTGAAGCCCATTTCTGCGGAGGCTGATGGGCGGTCTGCGGTTTTATTGCCGAGTGAAGGGTTCGAAATCGATTGCGAGATCGACTTTGATAGCGTCGCGGTCTCCCGCCAAGCCATTTCACTCGGTCTGGTCAACGGAACTTTTAAGAAGGAGTTGGCCCGCGCCCGGACGTTCGGGTTCTTACACGAGGTGGAACAGCTTTGGGCGGCGGGCCTCGCTCGGGGTGGATCCCTGAAGAACGCCGTGGTTGTCAGTGGAGACAAGGTCCTGAATCGAGAGGGTCTCCGCTACGAGGACGAATTTGTTCGGCACAAAGCTCTCGACGCCGTTGGCGACCTGTATCTGGCGGGTGCTCCGATCATCGGACGGTTTCGTGGACTGTGCTCCGGTCACCATCTCAACAATATGCTGCTACACGCTCTGTTCGCGAACTCCGAAGCGTGGAAGTATGACGTGCTTTGCGGGGGCACGGCGCAGAGGGCTGCAATGTCGAGGACATGGCACGTTAACGAAAAGGCGCACCTTGCCGCGAGTGCCTGACCGGATCCAGGTTCGGGCAGGGAAGTTAATCGCCTCAGAGTCTTTCCGGATTTCACGCGTAGCCTCCGCGATTTGGAATTCGGCCTCGTTCATAGTATAGATCTGAATGGTGTTCCGGTCGGAACAAGGCCATGTTCGCGGTCCATGTTTGGTGTTGCCTGAACAGGAGAAGGGCGGTGGCAAGACTTGCGGGCTTTATCCTCGCGTCGGCGGCTGTGCTCCTAACGGCCTGCGCGTCGGAAGAGGAGGTGTATGTCGAACGCCCCGTCGAAGAGCTGTACAACGAGGCCATGGACGCCCTGGAGGGCGAAAGATACGAGGCGGCGACAAGACTCTTTGACGAGGTGGAGAGACAGCATCCCTACTCGGCGTGGGCGACAAAGGCCCAGCTCATGGCCGCATTCGGCTATTATCAACGTAACGAGTATGACGAAGCGATCGTTGCTCTCGACCGCTTCATCCAGCTACACCCTTCCAACCGGGATACCCCATACGCCTTCTATCTCAAGGCCTTATGCTACTACGAGCAGATCTCAGACGTCGAACGAGATCAGAATATGACCGAGTCGGCCCTCAAGACCCTTGAGGAGTTGATTGCCAGATATCCGGACAGCAAGTATGCGCGCGACGCCAAGGTAAAGGTGGATCTGACCTTTGACCATTTGGCGGGGAAGACCATGCAGATCGGTCGATACTACCTGCGGCGGGGCCACTATCTTGCGGCGGTCAATCGATTCAAGTCGGTCGTCAACGACTATCAGACCACTATGCATGTTCCCGAAGCGCTCCATCGTCTGGTCGAAGCCTATTTGGCCTTGGGACTGGAGGAGGAGGCACGTAAGTCCGCCGCGGTGCTGGGCCACAATTTTCCTGGCAGCGAGTGGTACATCGATTCTTACGAACTGGTGGAACTCAAGCGCGTGCGGCAGCCTGATAGCCCGTGGTACGCGATCTGGGCTTCCTCGGGCGAGACGGCGGATATTAGGGCGCCTGAGGTAAACGACGACCCCTGGTACAAGTTCTGGTAAAAGACAGGCCCGTTCCCAATCTCACGGGAGAATGGTAGGTTTGGTCGCCTTTTCCTGGCCTCCCAGCGGAGGTCACCGAAAACGGCGTGAAAAACCAAGGGCTTACATCGGGTTAGGGACCGGTGCTTCGCAATCTCAGCATTCGCGATGTGGTGCTTGTCGGCCGGCTCGACCTGACGTTTCACGGCGGACTTTGCGTACTCACCGGGGAAACCGGGGCGGGTAAGTCGATCCTTCTCGACGCATTGGGGCTGGCAATGGGGCAACGGGCGGACGCACGTTTGGTCCGGCCGGGCGCTGCCTTCGCGTCGGTGACAGCAGATTTCGATATCCCTGGATCCAACCCGTCCGCAAACCTCCTGGCTGAGCAGGGGATTGAGCCACTAGAGGACGGGCTGATCCTCCGACGAACGGTTACGGCCGACGGTAAATCCCGAGCCTTCGTCAATGATCAGCCTGTTAGCGTTTCGTTTCTTCGAAGCTTGGGCGAAGCGTGTGTTGAAATCCACGGCCAATTCGAAAATCAGAGGTTGATGCGTCGCGCGACCCACCGCGAACTCATGGATTCGTATGGCGAACTCAACGTCCTTCTGGCTGATACCAGGGAGGCATATCGCCGTTGGGCACGGTGTCGCGAGGCGCTTCGCATGGCGGCCGATGATATGCAGCGGACAAAGCAGGAGGAAGCTTTCCTCAGGCATGCGGTCGACGAATTGGCGGCACTGGCCCCCCAGTCGGGTGAGGAAGAGGCGCTGGTTGAACGGCGGACGACCATGATGCATCGCGAGCAACTCGTTGAGGCGGTAGAGCGGGCTTTGGTGGAGCTCCGGGCCGGGAAAGGGGTTGAGGGCGCCTTGCGCTCGGCGGCGAAGGAATTGGAGCGTATCGCGGTGAAGGCGCAGGGACGTGTCGATGAAGCCGTTGCCGCCCTAGATCGATCCGTTATCGAGGCGTCGGAAGGCCTTAACCTTCTTGAGAGACTGGAGTCCGATCTCGACCACGATACCGACAACCTCGAACGGATCGAGGAGCGGCTTTTCGCCCTTCGCGCCGTGGCTCGAAAGCACGGGGTTGTTGTGGATGATCTTACGCGTCTTCAAGAGACCATGACCTCCCAATTGGCGGCCATCGAGGATAGTGAGGAGCGGCTGGCAAGCCTGGAGCGGGAGCAGGCTCAGGCGCGGCAAGCCTTCGAGGAGGCCGCTTTGAAGCTGAGCCAAGACCGGACGTCTGTGGCCAGCCGGCTGGATGAAGCCGTGGCGGCCGAGCTCGCGCCCCTTCGTCTGGGAAAAGCGGTTTTCCGGACCCACATCGAGCGGCTGGAAGAATCGAACTGGGGCGAGCAAGGCTGCGACGCGGTAACCTTCGAAGTGGCGACGAATCCGGGAATGCCCCCCGGACCCCTCGACCGTATCAGCTCGGGCGGCGAACTCGCCCGCTTCATGCTCGCGCTGAAGGTTGTCCTGGCGGGCGCCGACGCCGTGCTGACGTTGGTTTTTGATGAGGTGGACGCCAATGTCGGAGGGGCTGTCGCGGCCGCTGTGGGCGAAAGGCTGGCCCGGTTGGCGAGGGAACGTCAGGTTCTCGTGGTCACGCATTCCCCGCAGGTCGCCGCCCGTGGCGAGTTCCACCTTCGAGTGGAGAAACGGGATGAGGATGGGCGCGCTGTTACGGCGGTCGACCCGCTCTCCCACGAAGCGAGGCGGGAGGAAATTGCGCGCATGCTTGCCGGCTCCCAAGTTACGGAGGAGGCGCGGGCTGCTGCGGACAGTCTTCTTTCGGGGTGAGGCGTTTGATGGCAGGAGAGCGGGAGACACCGGTCGAACAGCTTACGGTCGAGCAGGCGGCTCGGGAGCTCCGGGCCTTGGCCCAGGAAATCGCGGAGCATGACCGCGCCTATCACGGGCGCGACGCGCCCACGATCAGCGATGCCGAATACGACGCGCTGCGGCGGCGGAATACCGAAATCGAGGATCGGTTTCCCCATCTGGCCCGGCGGGATTCGCCCTCGGAGCGGGTCGGCGCGGGACCGGCGGAGGGCTTCGCCAAGGTTTCGCACGCCCTGCCCATGCTCTCCCTCGACAACGCTTTCGACAGCGGGGATGTGCGTGAGTTTCTTGCCCGGGTCCGGCGCTTCCTGGGGCTGTCGCCCGAGACGACCGTCGAGATCGTGGCCGAACCCAAGATTGACGGACTGTCGGTTTCTCTGAGGTACGAAGAGGGGGAGTTCGTTCAGGGGGCCACTCGAGGGGACGGTGCGACCGGCGAGAACATAACACAGAACCTGAAGACCCTGTCGGAGTTGCCGAAAACGATCGGAGACGGGGATATCCCCGGCGTTCTGGAGGTCCGGGGCGAGGTTTATATGACGCGTGACGATTTCGCCGCGCTGAACCGGTCTCAGGCCGAACAAGGTTTGAAGGTCTTTGCCAATCCCCGCAACGCCGCGGCGGGCAGCCTCAGGCAGCTCGACCCCTCGATTACCGCCCGTCGTCCGCTTCGCATGTTCGTTTATTCCTGGGGCGAGCTCTCCGAGCCGGTCGCCGAAACGCATTGGGAATTTCTCGATCGCATCGGGGGTTGGGGCTTTCCCACCAATCCGCTGTCCCGTCGCCTTACCGAAGTCGATGAAATCCTGGAGTTCCACGGAGATTGCGAAGCGAGACGAGCCACCTTGCCCTACGACATCGACGGGATGGTCTACAAGGTGAACAGGGTCGACTGGCAGCGTCGTCTCGGTATGGTCAGCCGGGCCCCGCGATGGGCCGTCGCGCATAAGTTCTCCGCGGAGAAGGCGCAAACGCTTCTGCGCGAGATCACAGTTCAGGTCGGACGCACCGGTGCGCTCACCCCGGTTGCGAATCTGGAGCCAGTCACGGTTGGCGGGGTGGTTGTGTCCCGCGCAACTCTTCACAACGAGGACGAGATCGTTCGGAAGGACGTACGCGAGGGCGACACGGTCATCCTTCAGCGGGCCGGCGACGTCATCCCTCAGATTCTGGCGGTCGTCCCTGAGAAACGCCCACTGGACAGCAAGCCTTTCGTCTTTCCCGACCATTGCCCGGAATGTGGAAGCGTTGCCTCGCGTGAAGCCGGCGAAGTCGCGCGCCGCTGCACGGGCGGCCTCATCTGTCCGGCCCAGGTCGTCGAGCGGTTGAAACACTTCGTGTCCCGCGACGCCTTCGATATCGAAGGGCTGGGCGGAAAGCACATCGAGGCCTTTTGGCGGGATGGCCTCGTTCATGGCCCTGCCGATATCTTCAGGCTGCCGGCGAAGGCCGCGGACATCGCGCAACGCGAAGGCTGGGGCGAGACATCGGCCGGCAATCTGGTCACCGCGATCCAGGAACGCCAGACGATCCCCCTGGAGCGTTTCATCTATGCCCTCGGGATCCGGCAGGTCGGGCAGGCGACCGCGCGGACCCTCGCACGCCACTACGGATCGCTTGTGGGATGGCGCGGCGCGATGATGGAGGCGCTCGATGCCGAAACCGACGCGTATCGCGATCTGGTGAACATCGACGGCATCGGCCCTTCGGTTGCGGCTGACATGACCTCCTTTTTTTCCGAGAGCCATAATCGGGAGGCGCTCGATGACCTGCAGAGTTTCCTGACCGTTGAGGATGCCGCGCAACCGGAAGACGGCGGATCGCCGATCTCCGGTAAGACGCTCGTCTTCACGGGGTCTCTGGAGGAAATGACGCGCGGCGAAGCCAAGGCTCGGGCGGAGGCCCTGGGCGCCAAGGTTGCGGGATCGGTCTCGCGAAAAACGGACTTGGTCGTGGTCGGAGCCGACGCCGGTTCAAAGGCGCGAAAAGCTCGGGAGCTGGGGGTTCAAACCCTTACGGAGGCCGAATGGCTGGATCTGATAGGTCCCGTGTGAACGGGCTTTATCTTCCGACTAAGGCTGAATAACACCAGCCGTCTCGGGCCTGTCCGTCAATGCAGGCGCTCGGGTAGCTCCTTGACGGCACCATCGATCAGAGAGGCTGCCTTCTCTCCCGACACCTGCTCCGCCAATACCCGGCGCGTGGCGTCCATAGCCAGGTCGACGGCCAGTGAACGCACCTCGTCAAGGGCGGCTGCCTCGACCTGAGCGATGCGCTCCGTGGCGAGTTGCTCTTGCCGATTGAGGGAGCGCTCCAGATCTTGACTGGCTCGGACGGTCCATTGCTGCGCCTCCTCGCGGGCGCGAACCAGGATCTGCTCGGTCTCCTGCCGTGCCTCAACCTGTTTGCGCTCGTAGGAAGCAAGCAGTTCCTGGGCCTCTTCCTTCAGCCGCCTGGCCTCTTCCACCCGGTTGCGGATAGCCTCTGCCCGCGAATCGAGGCCGGCCGTGACAACCCGAAAAGCCGTACGACCGATGAGGGCGAAGAACAGAATGAACGCAACCAAGACCCAGAAATCGGTCGTCGCGAGAAACGACCCGGAGTGCTCGGCCGTCGCTTCCGCCGCCCAGGCTATCATGACGTCCTCTCCCTCATGGCGGCATCGACGGCACCGCCGACCAGCTCGTCGGACGGTGCCTCTCCAACAAGGCGTTCCGCCGCGGACTGGGCCACCTCGGCCACCACCACCCGCAGGTTGCTCAGCGCCTCTTCCTTACCCCGAAGAATTCGCGCCTCGGCTTCCGCGATCTGGCTGCCAAGACGCTCGCTGACCTCCGCTTGCCGGCGGGTTGCCTCTTCACCCATCCGCGCTCGCGCCTCGCGGACAACCTCTTGAGCCTGTGCACGGGCCTCCGCGATCGCTTGGTCGTGCGCATCGGCCAAGGCTTGAGCCTGCGATTTCAGTTCCTCCGCCCGCTCCAAATCGCCGCTGATTCGTTCCTGGCGCGTATCAAGCACATCGCTAATGCGGGGCAGGGCGATCCGCGCCATGAACCAGTAAAGGATGGCGAAACTGATGATCAACCACACGATCTGCGGCGAGAAGGTAGTCGGGTCGAATTGTGGCATCGAGGATCAACCCAGGTCGCTGTGAAACTCGGTCAGGACGGTTTCTAGAAGACGAACAGGAGCATGAGCGCGATGACCAGGGCGTACAGCGCCACGGCCTCGACGAGGGCAAAGCCCAGCCACATGGGCTGGTTGATGATGCTTCGCGCCGAAGGGTTTCGCGCGAGCGAGGAGATCGTCGTTGCAAAGATGTTGCCGATTCCGGCGCCGACACCTCCAAGACCAACAACCGCCAGACCGGCTCCAATCAACTTCGCAGCATCGACTTCCATCGTCCAATCCTTCCTTCGATGTTGGTTACGTTACCAATAAACACTTAATTGTAGAGCGCGGTCCCTTCACCACTTTTTAATGGAGGTGGATGGCGTCGCTCAAATAAATGCAGCTGAGAATCGCGAATACATAAGCCTGCAAAAAAGCGATAAGAAACTCCAGCCCGGTCAGCGCGATGACGAAAACCAATGGGACAAACCCCGCGAGACCCATGGTGACGACGAAGCCGGCGAAGACCTTCAACAAGGTATGGCCGGCTGTCATGTTCGCGAATAGGCGCAGGGAGAGGCTGATCGGCCGCGTGAAGTACGAAATCACTTCAATGGGAATCAGAATTGGCGCCACGAACCAAGGCGTTCCGGCAGGGAGAAAGAAAGAAAAGAATCCAAGACCATGTCTTGCAAAGCCAATAATAGTCGTGCCGAGAAATACGACAGCGGCCATGGTAAACGTCACAATTATATGGCTGGTAAATGTAAAGCTATAGGGAATCATCCCAAGCATATTTCCAAAAAGCACAAACATAAAAAGCGAGAAAATGAATGGAAAATACTTTCTGCCTTCCAAGCCGACGTTTTCGCGCACCATGCCGGCCACGAACTCGTATGTGACTTCGGCTACGGATTGCCACCTTCCTGGCACCAAGGCGCGCCGTCGCATCGTTAAGGTGAGGAAGGTCGCAATTCCGGTGACGGCGATCAGCATCAAGACCCCGGAATTCGTCAAGGACGCGTCGATTCCTAGCGCCTCTATGGGAACGACCGGACGAATCTGAAACTGTTCAATGGGGCTTGCCACGGGGATCCTCTTCGGTTGGCCCAGCTTCCTGGGCCGGCGGTTCCGTTTCCTCGACCTCGTTTTGCCGCCGAACGGGCTGGTGAGCGTCTGTCACGGCCCCAAAGCCGACAGCCGATCCAGCCCTATTCGAGAGCCTGTAGACGTTCCAAACTCCGGCAGACATCCCGAGGACCAAAAAAAGCAGGAGGAAAACTGGCCCGGTGTCCAGCCAATTGTCAAGGAAAAGCCCAACCAAAACACCGAAGATAAGCCCCCCGACAAGCTCGGACGCCACGCGGAAGGCAAACCCCAACCCGCTGCCCATCGACTTGGTTTGCGTTTCCCGCGCGGGCCGGTTGTCCTCAACCTTGTCGCGGGCCTCGCGGATTCGCGAGTCGAGATCTTCCAGGGTCCTCGAAGATTTGCCCTTTTTCATCAGACGGAGGCTCAAGCGGTCATTCGCACCCGCAATCCAAAGGATGCGGGAAGCGGACAGAAGCTCTTTAGTTGTCTGATAATAAACAAAAATGTGTTTCCTGTCAGGCGATATCGCGGAGTTCCTCCGCACGCCGCAAGTCCACGGAAACCAGTTGCGAAATGCCGCGTTCAGACATGGTCACGCCGTACAATCGGTCCATGCGTGCCATCGTCATCCGGTGATGGGTGATCACGAGGAAGTGCGTCTTCCCCGGGCTGGCCATCTCCCCGACGAGTGAGCAGAAACGGTCGACATTGGCATCGTCAAGAGGCGCATCGACCTCATCGAGCACGCAAAGCGGCGCGGGATTGGTCAAAAACACCGCGAACAGAAGCGCAAGGGCCGTCAGCGCCTGTTCTCCGCCCGAAAGAAGCGAGAGCACTTGCAGACGTTTGCCGGGCGGGCTGGCCATGATTTCCAGCCCGGCTTGAAGAGGATCGTCCGATTCGGTAAGCGCCAGATGGGCCCTGCCGCCACCGAAGAGGCGGGTAAAGAGGGAGCGAAAATGCCCGTCCACCTCCTCGAACGAGGCAAGCAGCCGTTGGCGCCCCTCTCTGTTGAGCTCGGCGATTCCGCGACGAAGCTTTTCTATGGCCCGGATCAGGTCGGCCCGTTCTTGCTGAAGCGAGGCAATCTGTTCATGCAGTTCGGCGGCTTCCTGTTCCGCCCTCAGGTTGACCGGCCCCATCGTCTCGCGCTCACGCTGCAGGCGCTCGAGCCGCTTCTCGGTCGCCTCGATATCCGCGAGCGGCTTTTCGAGATCGACTTCGGCGATCTGGGGGAGCTGTTCGGCTGAGCACCTGAGACGCTCGGTAATCGTCTCTGACAGCGAGTTCAAGGCATGACGGGCCTGGTCAATGGTACCCTCGACTCGGACTTGGTCTTCCCTGGCCGAGGCCAGTTCCGTGTCTGCCTGCCTTCGATTCCGGTCTGCCTCGCTAAGCCTTTCCTCCGTCGCGACAACCCGATCTCGGCAGATCCGGTGGCGGCCCTCGCCCTCCTCAATTCGGCTCAAGAGCGACTGCTTCTTTGCCGCGATGGTCTCGGGAAGTCCGACAATCCGATCCCGTTCCGCCTGTTCGCGCTGCCATCTCTCTTCCAGTTGTTCCAGCTGCTCGATCGCGCCGGCACGCCGTCTTCGCCAGTTATCGAGTTCGGTCACCAGGGTTTCGTGGCGTAACCGTCGGTCCTTCGCATCCCGTACGAGATTGTCTAAGAGGCTCTGGCTCGCGGTCAGCTCCGATCGCCGCTCGGCGAGTTCGGCCCTCTTTTCCGCAATGTCCTGACGAGCTGCCGTGAGGTCCGGAAGCTGGCTCAGGGTCAACTCGGTTTCTTGAATGGCGAGCATGCTCTCACGTCGCTCGGCCTCGATGTTCGCGGCCGCATCATTCATGGCCGCCAGGCGAGACGCGACTTCGGCATGCTTCTCCTTGAGTTGGATCTGAGCCTCACGGGCGCGCGCATACGCCACTTCGGCCGTGCGGGCTTCTTCTCGGGCCGCCTTTTCTTCCTGGACTGCATTCTCGGCTGCGGCTTTGGCGGACACGGCGATCTCTCGTGCCCGATCCGCTTTGGCCTCGGCCTCCTTTAACAGCGCTCGGACCTGTTCAAGCCGGTTTCTTTGCCTAAGGCGTATGGCGGTCGTTGTCGCGGCTCCGCTTGAGATCGTGTAGCCATCCCAACGCCAAAGCGCGCCGTCACGGCTGACCAGCCGTTGGCCGGGGCGCAGCTGGCTGGCCAAGCCCTTGCCATGTTCGTCATCGCGAACCACGCCAATCTGCGCGACGCGGCGGTCGAGCGAAGAAGGGCCGCTGACGACATTGGCAAGCGATTCAACACCCCCCGGCAGCGGCGGATCCGTATCGGGAGGTCCCGGGTTTCTCCAATGAATCGGGGCCTCGGGGTCGGCCGCGGCCGCGAGGTCTTCCCCAAGGGCCGCGCCAAGCGCTTCCTCATAGCCCGGCTCGACAGAGACGGAATCAAGCAACGGGGGATGTTCTCCGGAGTTGTTGACCTCCAGCAGTTCCTTGAGCGCGAGCAGCTCCGCCTGGAGTTTGGTAACCGCCGACTCCGCTGTCTGGAGGGTGGAGCGGGCCTGCAAGGACGCCTCTTCCCTTTGCCGGCGCCGCTCGGCCTTTCGTTCCGCATCGTCACGCGCGCCGTCGCTGGTGTTTTGCGCCTCCGTCACCCGATCCGCCGCTTCGGCGAGCGTGATCTCGTCGGCAATCCTGCTCTCCAGGTCGGCCCGCTGGGTTTGAATCTCCGCGCTTCGGGCCTCAAGTCTCTGAAGTCTGTCCTTTCGGTCGCTCACGCTTCGGATGAGTGCCGCCCGACCCGCCTCGTCCGCGGCCACGCGCTCCGCGAGCTCATTGACCTGATTCTCGACATTCGCCACCGTCTCCTGGACGTTTGCGCGTTGCGCCTCGGCCTGTTCTATTGCCAAGCCTTCGCCTTGCCGCGCTGCCTGAATCTTTTCGATATCCTTTGTCAGACGTTCAATGGCCGCATCCGCGTCCTCGACGAGGGAGCGGCCGCGGTCCATATCCCCCCGGATTTGGGTCAGCCGGGCATCGCAGCCTTCGAGGGCGGCCGCCGCGCGCTGCTCGTCCTCCGCCAAACGCTCATGCTCCAGCGACAGGCGTTGGAGCGCCGCCGCGGCCTCCGCCTCGGATTGCCTCAGAACAGGTAGCTCCGCCGCGATCTCGGCCTGAACGGTCGATGTTTCGCTGGACTTCTTGGTTGCGGCCGCGACCGCCGTCTGGGCGAGTCTGAAGCGTTCTTCCTCCTTCGCCAGCGTCTCCTGGGCCGCGCGCCAACGGAGATACAGAAGCAAGGCCTCCGCCCGGCGAAGATGACCATTGAGGTTTCGATACCGGGCGGCCTGCCGCGCTTGCTTTTTCAGAGTTTGGTACTGAACCTCTAGGGTTCCGAGGATATCGTCCAGGCGCTCAAGATTGCTCTCGGCTCCCCGAAGCCGGAGTTCTGCTTCATGTCGTCGTGAATGCAAGCCCGTGATACCCGCTGCCTCCTCCAGAAGGAGCCGCCGGTCCCCGGCCTTTGCGGAAACGACGTTCCCGACCCGCCCCTGGCTGACGAGGGCCGTGGAACGCGGCCCGCTCGCGGCGTCGGCGAACAGGAGTTGAACGTCTCTGGCCCTGACTTCCCGGCCGTTGACGCGGTATGTGGAGCCATGGCTGCGTTCAATGCGGCGGCTGACATCGAGCTCCTCGTGATCGTTGAACATCGCCGGGGCCGAGCGATCTCGGTTGGCGAGGCTGAGAATGACCTCGGCGATATTGCGCGGCGGACGGTCCCGCGTACCGCTGAAGATCACGTCCTCCATCTCGCCGCCGCGCATCTGCTTGGCCGAGGTCTCGCCCATCACCCAGCGCAGCGCCTCGACGAGATTGGATTTTCCGCAACCGTTTGGGCCGACAATCCCGGTGAGCCCGGGTTCGATCAGCAACTCGGTCGGCTCGACGAACGACTTGAAGCCGGAAAGGCGAAGCTTGGTAAACTCCACCGAATGTCTCTACCCGGATCTAACGCGCGCTCCCGAGAGCGCCTTCAATGGCTTCCTGAAACTCTTCGAATGGCAAAGAACCGGTGATCTTCTCGCCGTTGACGCGGAAGGTCGGTGTTGCCCGAACTCCGTACCTGACTTCGTCGTCCCCAGCGCGTTCCCGGATTGCCTGGTAGAGTTCCTCGTTGTTGAGGCAACTCTCGAAATCCTTTTTGGACATGCCTCCCTGCTGCGCGACCCGTTCAAGCTCGGCGAGCGGATTTTGGCTCCGCGCCCAGGCATCCTGGCTCCTGAACAGAACTTCGAGGAACCCGAAATACCGGTCTTCGCCCGCGCAATGGGGCAACATCGCCGCCAGAAGGGCCAGTTGTCCGATCGGAAAATCGCGATAAACGAGGCGAACCTTGCCGGTGTCGACATAGGTCTCCTTGATCTGTGGCAGCGTGTCTCTGTGGAAAGACGCGCAGTGACCGCATGTCAGGGACGAGTGCTCCACGATCGTAACCGGCGCCTCGGCATCCCCGATCGATTTTTCGGGCAGAATTTCGTTGAGGGACGCTGCGCGGCCAGGAGACACCAGAGCAACCGCCGCAATAAACACAAAACCTAGTAGAGATCGTCTCAAAGCCACGCTCCCATGCCCAACATGTTGGCGACTATAATCATCGCGTGCCGCGCCGACAAGCGCCCTTTCATAGGGGATTACCCCTAAGAACCTCCATGGGACTCCTCAAACAGGTTCTAAGACCGCCGGACGCGAACACGGCGTCCAAGCGCATGCAGCGCGTCACGCAGCTCGGCGTTCTCGATTGTGCCGAGCTGGCTCCTCAGCTCGTTCTCGACGACCGGATCGGGAGACTGCTGCTCCTCCTCCATCCTGGCTTCACGCGGCTCCAGCGGGCCTTGGAGGAGGCGAAGACGTGCCACCGCC
Organism: Rhodospirillales bacterium; assembly: GCA_028281785.1. Taxonomy (GTDB): domain Bacteria; phylum Pseudomonadota; class Alphaproteobacteria; order Rhodospirillales; family Shumkoniaceae; genus JANQJG01. The sequence continues at coordinate 32,845 of JANQJG010000111.1, read as the reverse complement.
CGATAACCGAAGTATCCGTTGACACGTTCCACGACCAGCGGTTCCAAATGCTGAAGCTCGGCAGCCAAGCTACCGTTGACGACCCGAAGGAGCAACGTCCCCTCGCGCCGCTCCCGGGCGCGGTAGGCCACACGCACCGGAGCGCTCTGAGAGGACAGAACGGGGCCCACGATCTCCGGCCAGTCCCGCACAAGGGCCCCGTCCGCCATACCGCGTTTCGCGAAGGCGGGTCGGGTCAGCCGATCGACAACTTTAGCGATCGCCCGCGCATTTCCGCCTCGGAGGTTTCTTGCCATCGGCTAGTCGATTTTGATTGGGGCCCGTTTCATCTCCACCATATGGTATGCCGCACGGTAAAAACGAGCAATGGGGCGCTCACCTTGGACGTCATGCCCGAATCCCTCGAAAACGCACTCCACGGTAGGGTATCTCGGAGACTGCTTTCCTGGTACCGAGGGAACAGGCGGGATCTGCCTTGGCGAGCACCGCCGGGGAAGGTCTCGGACCCTTACCGGGTCTGGCTGAGCGAGATCATGCTCCAGCAGACGACCGTGGCGACGGTCATTCCCTACTACCTGTCATTCCTGGAGCGCTGGCCGACGGTGGAGGCGTTGGCTGAGGCCGAACTCGACGAGGTTCTGCATGCTTGGCAGGGGCTTGGCTACTACGCCCGGGCCCGCAATCTCCATGCCTGTGCAAAACAGGTCGCCGGGGACCATGCGGGCCGGTTCCCGACGACCGAATCGGAGCTCCTGGAACTACCCGGAGTGGGTCCGTACACGGCGGCGGCGATTGCCGCGATCGCTTTCGGCCGCCGCGCCGCGCCCGTGGATGGAAATGTGGAGCGCGTCATCGCCCGACTGTTCGCGATAGCCGAGGCGTTGCCGGCCGCCAAGAAGAACATACGTCGGATTGCAGCCGATCTGACCCCGTCGGATCGGCCCGGTGATTTCTGGCAGGCCGTCATGGACCTTGGTGCGACCGTATGCACCCCCCGGCAGCCCGATTGCGCGAGCTGCCCGCTCTCCGGTAATTGCGCGGCATGGTCGATGGGGAGCCCCGGGCTTTTTCCGCGCAAGGCCCCGCGCCGGTCGAGGCCGGTACGCTATGGCGTGGCTTTCTGGCTCAGGAATGGACGGGGGGAGGTTCTTCTTCGCCGGCGCCCGCCGCGCGGACTTCTCGGCGGAATGATGGAGGTCCCGTCGACGGAGTGGAGGGACGCCCCCTGGACTTGGAAAGAGGCGGGCTTTGAGGCTCCGGTGCGCACCGAGTGGCGACCGTTGAGGGCGGTCATCCACCATACCTTTACCCATTTTCATCTGGAGCTGGGGATCCTCGCAGGCGAGATCGATGGACACCGTGAACTCAACGGTGCCTGGTGCCAGATAGGTCGCTTCGGGGATCAGGCGTTGCCGACAGTGATGTGGAAGATCGTGAACGAGGCCGTGTTAGAGCTTACGGGACGGCGTTTGGCTGTCACTGGTCGTAGGTCATTAGGGCGGTGATCGGAATATCCAGTTTCGATCGGCCGTCGAGGAAGGAGAGCTCGATGATGCAGGCGGCACCCATGACATCGGCTCCCACCTTGCGGAAAAGGGCGACGGACGCGGCCAATGTGCCGCCAGTAGCCAGGAGATCGTCGAGAAGCACAACCCGTTGCCCGGGCTTGATGGCTTCGGCTTGAATTTCGATGGTGTCCGTGCCGTATTCGAGTGCGTATTCGTGGGGGATCGTCTTGCCCGGCAGCTTTCCTTTCTTGCGCACCATGATGAAGCCGCAACCAAGCTTCAGCGCCAGCGGCGCGGCAACCAGGAATCCGCGTGACTCGATTCCGGCTAGAATGTCCGGGGAGTGACGGCCGACGGCCTTGGCCAGGCGCCCCATGGCCACGCTCCAGGCGTCAGGATGCGCCAGCAGGGGGGAAATGTCATAGAACAGAATGCCTGGCTTGGGAAAATCCGGTATCGAGGCGATATGGTCTTTCAAGTCCATGGCGGCTGAAATCCCCCGTGGTTCAACAGCTTAGCATTTCGATCGGTCCATGCGATTGCGGCAGGCCCGCCGCAGCGGTGGTTTTGTATACCAGATGCCGCGGCAATGAAATGCCGAGACTTTGATTCGTACCTTCACGGATTGAGTGGAATCATCGACCTCCTCAGCCAGGAAACAAACAAAAATTCTGGGTTATCCCGGGTGGCAATTGGCCGGAATTCGCCATTCCGGTGCTTTATTTTCCGTCTCGAAGGCTGAAAATAACCCCAATGAAATGGTGGCTTAGTTCGGACTCTGCTTGACTCTGGGCGTCTTGAGCGGGATTTTCGTAGGTAATGGGTCTGCTACATGAGACTCATACGGTTACCGTCGCCCCGGGCGGCGACAAAAGCGTCAACGCAAGAAGTCTTGGCTTATCAACAAGGGAGGCATGTAGACATGAAAAGTCTGTCTGTTGCCACACTGGCCCTGGCGATCGCGACGGGGGCGATCCTGACGGCCACGACGCAACCCGCCGAAGCACAGAAGAAGCAGTTCATCGCAATCGGTACCGGTGGCCCCACCGGTGTCTATTTCGTTACAGGTAACGCCATCTGCCGCATGATCCACAAGGAAGCTGCGGAAGGTCGCAAGGCGGGTCGCAAGCACGGCATCCGCTGCGCGGCGCCGTCTTCGGGCGGCTCGACCTATAACATCGGCCAGATCAAGGAGGGCGAGCTTGAGTTCGGGGTGGCCCAGTCCGACTGGCAGTACCATGCCCACAACGAATCCAATCCCGACAAGGTGGTCCCTTACAGTAAGCTGCGTGCGGTGTTCTCGGTTCATCCCGAGCCGTATCAGCTGATCGTTGCCCAGGGCTCGGGCATCCAGTCCTTCAAGGATTTGAAGGGCAAGCGCGTGAATATCGGCAACCCCGGATCCGGCCAGCGGGGCACCACCGAGGTGCTGATGGAAGCTCATGGCTTGAGCACGTCGGACTTTGCCCTCGCCACCGAGCTGACCTCGACCGAGCAGGCCAAGGCGCTGTGCGATGGCAAGATCGACGCTATCGGCTACACGGTCGGCGTGCCGAACTCCGGCGTGGCCGTGGCCACCGACGGCTGCGACGCTGAGATCGTCAACCTGAACACCTCCGTCGAGGAAGGCCTGGTCGAGAAGTTCCCCTACTATGCTTTCTCGACGATCCCGAAGGGCACGTACAAGACCTCAACCGCCGACGTCACGACCTTCGGCGTGAAGGCGACATTCGTGACTAGCGCCGATGTTTCCGATGATCTCGTCTATGAAGTGGTCCGGGCGGTTTTCGAGAACCTGGACGACTTCCGGAAGCTGCATCCGGCCTTTGCCAATCTGAAGCCGGAAGAAATGATCCAGGACGGCCTTACGGCGCCGCTGCATCCGGGCGCGGAAAAGTTCTACAAGGAACAAGGCTGGATGTAATCCGGCTACGACTATCGGTTCGGCGCCTCCCGTCTTCGGGAGGCGCCGAATTCGATTAACGGCGGAGGTTTTGGGAGACGGTTTCCGCCGCTGCAGGTCTCGAGGCTTTGGGGGGCGGCAATGGCCGAAACGGCGAACGCGGTGCCCGAAGTGGCGCCCGAGGACCTTCAGAAAGAACTGGAGGAGATCGAATACGCGGGGCGCAAGCTCTCGCCCCGCATGGTATGGGTGGTTGGAACCATCGCGACCCTGTGGTCGCTTTTCCAGCTCTGGATCGCCTCACCGCTGCCGTTCTGGTTCGGTTTCGGCATCATCGTCGACGTTCCGGCGCGCGGGATTCACCTCGCTTTCGGTCTTCTGCTTTGCTACCTCATCTTCCCGTTTTCTCGGCGTACCGACACGTCGCGCGTCCCGTTATACGACATCGGCTTCGCTCTTCTGGGGTGCTTTTGTGCTGCTTACATCTGGCTCGCCTATGAGGGCCTGTCGCAACGTGCCGGGATCCTGCTCGAATTCGAGGACTTCCTCGGGCTGGGTTTCACTCTACCGTTCGAGCAGATCATCGGCGGCATCGGCATCCTGCTCCTGTTGGAGGCGACGCGGCGGGGCATCGGCATTCCGCTGGTGATCTTGGCGTCGTTTTTTCTCCTGTATTCCCTGTTCGGCCAGTTGATGCCGGATATCATCTCGCACCGTGGCATGTCGCTGACGCGCATGATCGGTTACCAGTGGTTCGGCGGCGAGGCGATCTTCGGCATCCCCATCGACGTATCCGTGGACTTTGTGTTTCTGTTCGTGCTGTTCGGGGCCATGCTCGACAAGGCGGGGGCCGGCCGGTACTTCCTCGATCTGGCATTCGCGGCGGTGGGGCAGTACCGCGGTGGTCCTGCCAAGGCGGCCATCCTGGCCTCGGGCATGACCGGCTTGATCTCGGGCTCGTCCATCGCCAATACCGTGACCACCGGCACCTTCACCATCCCGGTTATGCGCAGCATTGGCATGCCGGCGGTGAAGGCCGGCGCTATCGAGGTGGCGGCCTCGGTCAACGGCCAGATCATGCCGCCGATCATGGGCGCCGCCGCCTTCGTGATGGCCGAGCTTCTGGGCATTACCTATTACGAGGTCATCGTCGCGGCCTTCATTCCGGCCTTCATCTCCTATCTGGCGTTGCTCTACATCTCGCATCTGGAGGCCCTGAAGCTGGGCCTTACGGGCCTGCCCAAGAGCGATATCCCGCCCTTGCTCAAGACCTTCCTGAGCGGGGTCCATTTCCTGGTGCCGGTCGTAGTGCTGATTTATCTGCTGATGGTCGAGAAATGGTCGCCGGAAAGCGCGGTCTTCTACTCCATCCTGATTCTGATGGCGATCATCGTCGTGCAGCATGTTTTGCACGCCATTCGTACCGGTGAAGAGTCGGCCGCTGCCGGAGCCGCGTCCGCGGTCAAGGAGATCGTTGACGGTCTGATTGGCGGCGCCAGGAACATGATCTCCATCGCTGTGGCGGTCGCCACGGCCGGCATCATCGTCGGCGCCGTGGCGTCGACCGGTCTCAGCAACGCTTTGATCGAGATTGTCGAATCGATAGCCGGCGGTAACGTCTACATCCTGCTGGTGCTGACGGCCTTTCTTTGCATCCTCCTCGGCATGGGCCTGCCGACCACCGCCAACTATCTGGTGGTTGCGTCCTTGATGGCGGGCGTGCTGTTCGAGCTGGGGACAGCATCGGGCTTGGTTCTACCGCTAATCGCCATCCATCTGTTCGTGTTCTATTTCGGTCTGATGGCGGATGTGACGCCACCCGTTGCGCTGGCTGCCTTTGCGGCTTCTGCGATCTCGCGTGCCGATCCCGTGCGCACGGGTATCCAGGCCTTCACCTACCATATCCGCACGGCGATTCTGCCGTTCGTCTTCATCTTCAACACCGAATTGTTGTTGATCGGGGTTGATAGCTGGTGGCACGGCATCCTGGTCTTCTGCATGTCGCTGATTGCCATTCTGGCCTTCACCTCCTTTACCCTGAACTGGATGCTGGTGAAGAACAAGATCTGGGAAAGCGCCATCTTCATCGTCGCTGCGGCCGCCCTGTTGCGGCCCGATGCCGCCTTGAACCAAGTCTATCCCGAGTTCCAGCCTTATCCCATCGCCGACTTCGTGGCCGGAGATGTGGAGATTCCCGCCAACCGGCAGATGCGCATCAGCTTGGTCCATTCGACCGACTATGGCGACCGTTATCGGCTTTACAGCTTTGAGACCGATGACGCGCCACCGCAATCGATCGGAGAACTGCTGCAGTTCACGCTTGAGGACCAGGGCGACGGCGAGTTCCTCGTGGTCGAGACCGTCTTCAACGGAAAAGCCGAACAGCTCGGATTCGAGGCTTACAACGACACGGTGACCGAGATCGAGATCAAGCAGCTCGACCGTCCGGCCAAGGAGTTCGTCTATCCTATCGCGCTCTTCTTTTTGCTGCTGGTTGTTTTGTCGCAATGGATGCGCAGCCGCCGCGAGGGGATGGGCAGCGCGGCGCCGTCGGCCTCTTAAGTACGCGAGGAAATGCCATGTACAACCATGTCCTGCTCGCGGTCGATCTTGACGACGAGAACTCCTGGGCAAAGGCCTTGCCAACGGCGGTCGAATGCGTCAAGGCGTTCGAAGCGACACTTCACCTGGTAACGGTGGTGCCGGATTTTGGTACGACGACAATCGTCCAATTCTTCCCCAATGACTACGAAAACCAAGTCCTGGAGAAGGCGCAGAGGGAGCTGCACGCCTTCTCGGAAAAACACGTTCCAGCCGGAGTGTCCGTTCTGCACCACATTCGGCACGGCACGATCTATGAGGAGATTTTAAGAACCGCAAAGCGCAACGAGATCGATCTTATCGTTCTCGCCGCGCACCGTCCGGAACTCAGGGACTATCTGCTGGGGCCGAACGCAGCCCGAGTCGTCCGGCATGCCAAATGCTCGGTTTTGGTTGTTCGAAAATGATTGTTTGCTGATCGGCTACGGTAGCGGCGGCCCCGGGGTGAGGCCGCCGGCATGCTCCGCAGCTATCTTCACTGAAGGCTTTCCAAATAGGCCGCGACGTGCTCTCGGTCTTCCTTCTTTTTCAATTTAAACGTCATTTTTGACTTGGCTTTTTTGTTGCCGGTGATTTCCCTCATATACTTTTTCGGGTCAGCGAGATAATCGAGAAGCGTTTCGGTAGTCCATTCAAGCCCGTTTTCACCGGCCGATACATAGCTCTTGGAATACTTGTACTTCGGGGCCAAACCCGCCTGTCTGCCGAATATCCCATGCAAGGAAGGCCCGACTCGGTTTTTGCCCTCCTCAAGCGTATGGCAGGCGACACAGCGTTTCTTATATACCTTTTCACCTTCGGCTGCATCTCCAGCCGCCACGGCTGTACCGGCGGTAAAAAGACCAACGGCCGCGAGGGAGGCAGCGACTGCAAATATTCTCAGCGTACGTGTTTTTTTCATGCTCCACCTATTGGGTCCGACATTCCGGCCATTATCGGCCGCATCAACTTCTCTTGCAACGACAAGCGTATCGCCGGCGCATCACACCGTCGCGATTGACCATCCGGCGACGCTGGTCATAAGAGCGAGAAATGCTCCAAGCGCCATAACGAACTCGTGTTTCGCGGGAGGGGGCAATGCGGTCATTCAATAAATTGATGACTCCAGGCATGGTCGAGTTACAGATAATGGATGTGAATGGCACGAACGGCTATACGGGATAGATTTTCCGTGGTATGTCGCCCGCCTTTGCCTTGCCCGGGGTAAGACTCGTCATGGGGGTTTAGAGAAATGGCGAAAAACTCGCTGTCCAGCAAGGACGTAGAGCGGCTCCTTGCCACTCGTTCTGCGGATGCACGTGCGCAAACGGCTGCTCGGATCGCTGCCGACTTCGATAGAGGAGCATTCACTGAAACCGAGCGCAAAATCGCCGAGGATATCTTCCGCCTCCTTGTACGAGATGCCGAAATCCGGGTTCGCCAGGCCTTGAGCGACCAACTGAAGGAAAACAGTCTCTTGCCCAGAGACGTCGCTGTAGCCCTGGCGCGCGATGTTCATTCCGTTTCCCTGCCTGTTCTTGAGCTATCGGAAGTGCTTACGGATGCCGATTTGATCGAGATTATTGGCATGCAGGATCTTGATAAGCAGGTGGCCATCTCAAGCCGGCGTGCTGTCTCTGAAGTTGTCTCGGATGCGATTGTCTCAACGGAAAACGAAAGAGCGGTCGTCGCCCTGGTATTGAACGAAGGTGCACAAATCTCCGAGAAGTCCTTTGGTCAAGTCGTCGAGTCCCTGGGCCACATGGAGGACGTCCAGAACGCGATGCTGGGTCGTTCCGGTTTACCGATCGGAATTGCCGAGCACTTGGTCACCCTTGTCTCGGAGAACATGAGGGCTGAGATCGCCAAGCGGTTCGAGTTGTCGACGGACATGCTCACGGACATCATCTTGCAGACGCGTGAACGCGCCGTGCTCTCGCTGTCGGGAGAGAGCGACGAGCAAAGTCTGGAGGCGCTGGTCCGGCAACTCAACGCGCGAGGGCGTCTCACTCCATCCATCATATTGCGTGCCTTGTGCATGGGAGATAGCCAGTTCTTCGCGATGGCGATGGCTGAGCTTGCGGGCGTTCCAATGGCCAATGCCCAAGCCCTGATACACGATCAAGGGACGCTCGGACTAAAGGCCATTTACGAAAAGTCAGGCTTGCCGGAGTCGTACTTCCCAGCGATCCGCGCGGCTGTGGACGTTGCTGGTGAAACCGCGTTTGACGGCCGACACGACGATCGGGCTCGCTTCGCTCGGCGGATGATCGAACGCATCCTGACGCAGTACGACAATTTGGGCGTCAAGCTGGAGGCCGACGACCTCGACTACCTTCTGGTCAAGATGAACTCGCTTCCGTCCGAAATCCAGGATAGGCGCTAGAGCACTATGTCTTTAGGTCTACCCATCTGCGTTGTGCCCTGGGGAGGCGATCCGCCAGGCGCGCCGCGCCCGCCTCCTGCCCGGGGCGTAAAATCGCTCCGGCGCAGGTGAGTACACCTAAAGACATAATGCTCTAGGCTCGTAGCTACTACGCGGTCGTCACGATAACCGCGCCGCGGTCGGTCGCCACGAGAGTATGTTCGAACTGCACGGTGGGCTCGGGTTGGTCAGCGTAGAGCGTCCAACCGTCGTTGCCTTGCACAGCCCAATCCGCGCCTCGAGACAGGAAGGGTTCCACCGTAAAGACTAGGCCGCGCCAGATGCGCCGCCGCTCAGTATGATCGGTCCACATGGGGATGCTCTTCGGGTCCTCGTGCAGGGACCGGCCGACCCCATGGCTCGCGAGATTGCGGATCAGAGAGTAACGATTCTTGCGGGCGAACGCCTCGATGGCTTCACCCGGTGAGGCGAGGCGCGCGCCTGACTTGACCTTATGAATGCCCGCCCACAGCGCACGCCGCCCGTCCCGGCACAGGGTTTCGGCTCTACCATCACCGCCATGCAGGATGAAACTTCCCCCGGTATCGGCGAAAAACCCGCCACGCTCGGCAGAAACATCGATATTGATTAGATCGCCCCGCTTAATCACTGTTTCATTGGGAACGCCATGGGCGATGGCGGGGAACACGCTGATGCAGGTCGCGCCGGGAAAGCCGTAGCTCAGGGCGGGAGCGGAACGTGCACCTTCGAGCGAGAGCCGCTCCGCTCCGATCGCGTCCAATTCGCGCGTGCTCATGCCGGGTTCGGCTTGGGCGATCATGACCTTGAGCGTGCGTGCGACGATCGCGCCGATCTGTTTTAGGCCGTCCAACTCGTCTTCCGAGGAAATGGTCATCACACGGCTGCCACGATCCTTTTGTACGGCCTGCTCAACGCTCCCGCACCCGCAACGCCGGGCCGGCAGTATCTCAAATCAAAACTGCGCTGAAATCACCAGATTTCCGTTTGGTCAAATAGTGCTCCAGCAAGCCCATGCGGCTATAAATGTCCCAATTCCTTCCAGATGGCGTAGTCGCGGCGGAACTCGGATAGCGAGTTCCAGACCTCTCGGAAGTTCTCGTTGGCGGTGGCTTGTTCGGCCACAATTTCAGTCCACGCCGCTTCCAACGCGACCAGGATCTCCCGCGGCCACACAATAATCTCGACACCCGATGCATTCATTCTCTGTAATGCCTTGAATTGGTTCGCTTCGCCCTCCGCAAGACCAAGCCGCACATTGTCCCCGCAGGTCACCTCAAGCCGTGTTTGGGCTGTTGAGGACAGCGATTCCCACGCGTTGAGGTTGACCATCAGGCTAATCAGGGTCGTCGGTTGGTGCCAGCCCGGCAAGTAGTAGTTCTTTACAACCTCCTGCAGGCCCAGTTTCAGGTCGATAGCCGGGGTTGAGTATTCGACGCCGTCGATTATGCCGTTCTCAAGCGCAACGAAGATATCGCCCCCGGTAAGGGGTCGCGTTTCTACGCCAAGCTTCTCCATGACCCTGGCCCCGATTCCGACGAAGCTCATGCGCAGCCCCGCAAGGTCGTCCACCGATCGGATGGCTTCGCGAAACCAACCGGACCCCTCCGGCACGACGATTCCGCAAATCAACCCGTGTACATTCTGCTGTTCATTGAGAGTCTGAAAAAGTTCCATGCCGCCACCGGAGTATATCCATGCGAGATACTCCGTCGCCGAAGGCCCAAACGGGACTGAGGCGAAGATATCATAGGCCGGCTCACGGCCGGACCAGAGGGCCGGCGAAGCAAACGCCGCCTCGACGGCCCCGGCGGCGGCGGCATCGAACATCTCCGCAACCGGAACAAGGGTGTCGGGTTCAAGGAACCTGATCTCCATGTCCCCGGCGGATACGCGCCAGACAATATCCTCGATTCTTCGAGCTTGCCTTCCCAACTGCGGCAGGGAACCCGGAAACGCGCTTGCCATCCGCCATTGGACTGCGGGCTCTCTGATCGGCGAGACGAGCCTGGGTAGTTCGGGGGCGGGCAGGCGCTCGGACGCTTCCTCATCCGATCGATCCAGCCGCTCGTGCAGTCGCGGCGCAAGCATGGTCGCGCCGATGACGATGCCGACGACCACGCCGATGACGATACCCATGATGGCGTGACGCATGAGCTCTCCCTGCTAACGATCGGACTTTTCGCCCAATTCTGCCGGAAGAGATCCCCGCTTTGGCCTCGGTTGAGGGCCTACGATCACCGAGGGAGCGATGAACTCTCGCGACAAGTCTTCTATTGGGGGTGCAGCCGATTGCTGACAAAAAAAAGGGATCACAAACGTACCAAAAACTGGTCGGGGCGACTGGATTTGAACCAGCGACTTCCACCTCCCGAAGATGGCGCTCTACCAGGCTGAGCTACGCCCCGTACGGCTGTAGAAGGGTTTATACCGCCACGGGCGGGGTAGGGCAAGAACCGGCGCTCGACTCGCCCATGGTGAATGGCTCGAGAAGATCGTCGGGCGGCACTGTCGGCTCTGGTGCCTAACGTGGGGGGCGGCTTTCGGGAGCCGGAAGCCGCCAGGCAACGGTCGGCTTGTCAGTTGCTTCGCTGAATCGTGAAGTCGATAAGGTCAAGAAAGGCTTCTTTTTCAGGGGTCTCCGCAAAAATGCCAAGAGCGTCCCTCGCAATCGCGCCGTAGTGCCGGGCGCGTTCGACGGTATCCGCCAGCGCGTCATAGTGATTCATGAGTTCGATCGCGCGCTGGAGGTCCCCCTCCTGTTGATTGAGATCCTCGAGGGTCCGCCGCCAGAACTCCCGTTCCGGCGCGGAGCCCCGCCGATAGGCGAGCACCACCGGCAGCGTGATCTTCCCCTCCCGAAAATCGTCCCCGATGGCCTTGCCGAGGACGGACTGCTTTGCCGAATAGTCGAGCACATCGTCAACAAGCTGATAGGCAATGCCCAGATTCATGCCGTAGCTGTCGAGCGCCTCCTGCTCCACCCGGGGGCGGTCCGCGATGATCGCGCCGATCCGACACGCGGCGGCGAAAAGCTGGGCCGTCTTGGCGCGGATGACGTCCAGATAGGCGGTCTCGCTCGTCTCCGTGTCGTTCGCGGTCGTGAGTTGCGCGACTTCGCCCTCGGCGATAACCGAGGACGCCTTCGAGAGGATCGAAAGAACGTCCAGCGAGCCGTCCTCGACCATCAATTCGAAGGCGCGAGAAAACAGAAAGTCGCCGACGAGGACACTGGTCTTGTTGCCCCAAACCGCGTTCGCGGAGGCCAATCCACGGCGGAGTTCGCTGAGATCTACGACGTCGTCATGGAGCAGGGTGGCCGTGTGAATGAACTCCACGCAAGCGGCCAGGGCGATGTGCCGCCGCCCGGGATAGCCGCACATCCTGGCCGAGGCCAGCGTCATCATCGGCCGCAGGCGCTTGCCCCCCGCCGCGACGAGATGTCCGGCCAGTTGGGGGATCAGCGCCACCGGGCTGTGCATGCGCTGAACGATCAGCTCGTTGACGGCTCGAAGATCTTCCTCGACGAGGGACGCTAACCGATCCAGCGTGGGTTTGCGTTCCCGTTCGCCGTTGAGGCTGACAACAATTCCCAACTTGGTACTCCGGACGGCTTGACGTTTGTCTGGGCAATGGGGAGCATAGGAACGGCCAGCGCGCTTGGTCAACCCTGGAGGCGGCGTGTCAAGTTGAGTGCTTGAAGATAATTGAGATGAAGATAGAATAACGTCTCGGAGTCGATTGATTCTATGATAGAATTAGTGCGCTCGAACGATCCCGTGTTCCTCTCTTGGCTATCGGCGGCTCTGGCCGATGCCGGAATCGAGGCGGTCGTTCTCGACTCCCATACGGCTGTTCTGGAAGGAAGCATCTCGGCCATTCAAAGGCGGGTGATGGTGCACGACACCGTGTATCACAAGGCGCGATGGATATTGCACCAAGCCGAGTGCATTCGTCGGAACGATGGCGACGCACAGGCCTGATGGCTTGGCTCGCGCGGCGGGCGAGCGGGATCTCGGCGTAACCCGTAATCATCTGCTGGGCGGGCGTGTTTGCCTTCTTCAGCCCGAAAAAGGATATCGCGTGGCCATCGATCCCGTGCTTCTGGCTGCGGCGGTCGATGCCTCGCCAGGCCAAACCGTCCTTGACGTCGGTTGCGGCACGGGGGTGGCCGCGCTCTGTCTCGCGACCCGGCTGCGCGGGATATCGGTCGTCGGGATCGATGTGCAGAACGAGCTTGTGGAGCTGGCCCGGGCCAATGCGGAGGCCAATGGCCTCGCGGACCGCGTCACCTTTTTGGGGGGCGACATCCACGACCCGCCGATTGAGCTGACGCCGAACTCGTTCGATCAGGTTATGACAAATCCTCCGTTCGGCGTTCCGGGACGGGAGCGCATCCCGCCGGACGCCTCCAAGGCGCGGGCGAGTGTCGAGGACGCCATGGGGCTCGAGGGGTGGCTTCGCTTCTGCCTGCGCATGCTTCGGCCGAAGGGGCGGATCACGCTGGTTCATCGGGCCGATCGGCTGGACGAGATCCTCGCCGCCCTGCGGCGAGAGGCGGGGGAAATCGTGGTCTTCCCGCTGTGGCCGGGGCCGCTGACGGCCCCGGCGAAGCGGGTGATCATCCGCGCGCGCAAGGCCGTGCGGGCCCCCTTGAGGATAGCGCCTGGCCTCGTGCTTCACGGGAGCAAAGGGGCCTATACCCCCGAGGCCGAAGCCGTTTTGCGCCATGGCGAGGCCCTGAATCTGCCCTGAAAGGAGATGACATCCGGTTGACATTTGGTCGACATGACGCCGACTGAATGCGTGATGCCCGCTTGCGGGAGGATACATTCCGCCGCTACCCTGCCCGGTGATGACAAGATTGCGCCAACTCGTTCCCATCCGGCGGGTGAGGGAAACCCGACCCGTCGTCGGAGTCGTTCGCCTGACCGGGGTCATCGGCCAGATGGGCGGCCTTCGCCGCGGCCTGACGCTGGCCGGGCTCGCGGGCGCCCTCGAGCGGGCCTTCAAGCTCCGACATCTTTCGGCGGTCGCCCTGGCCATCAACTCCCCGGGCGGATCGCCGGTCCAGTCGGCGCTGATCGCCACCCGAATCCGCGCGCTCGCGGAGGAGAAGGAGATCCCGGTCTTCGCCTTCGCCGAGGACGTGGCGGCCTCCGGCGGTTACTGGCTGGCCTGCGCGGCCGACGAGATCTTCGCCCACGAGGCGTCGATCATCGGATCGATCGGCGTCGTCAGCGGCGGCTTCGGCTTCCACGAACTGCTCCGCCGGCTCGGCGTGGAGAGGCGGCTGCACACCGCCGGCACGCGCAAGGCGATGCTGGACCCGTTTCAGAGGGAGCAGCACGAGGATGTCGAGCATCTGCGCGCCCTTCAGGACGACATCCACGAGGCGTTCAAGCGCCTGGTGCGCGAGCGCCGCGGCGACCGCCTCAAGGCGGCGGAGGAAGACCTGTTCAGCGGCGCCTTCTGGACCGGCCGGCACGCCGTGGAGACGGGGCTCATCGATGGTCTCGGCGACCTGCGCACGGTCATGAGGGAGCGGTTCGGCGAGCGCGTCAACCTTCGTCTGGTCGGGGGCGACCGGACCTGGCTGCGGCGCCGTCTGCGTTTCGCTTCCTCTGGCGAAGGCGGCCCGCTGCCCGAGGACTGGGCGTCGCAGGCCGTCTCCGCGATCGAGGAGCGGCTGTTCTGGGGGCGCTACGGCCTGTGAGAATAATTCATATAGAATCTCAGATTCCGTATAGAACGCTTTGAAATGTTTGGCTTAAGCATCACAAAGATCCTGTTCACGGCCGCGGTCATCTTCGCCGTTCTCTATGGCTGGAAATGGCTGGGGCGCATCCAGGCCCAGCGGAACGCCCAGGGAGGGCGAATGGGCCGCAAGCGTCGCCGCACCGTGGGCAGGGCGCGGGCCGAGACCACCAAGACCGAGGACATGGTCCGCTGCCCGACCTGCGGCGACTACGTGCCGGCGGAGCGGCCCCGGCATTGCGGCCGCCAAGACTGTCCTTATCCGGGTTAGGGCCTGTTTGAGAAGCCCCGAGGGATCTACCGCCAACATGCCCAAGAAGACCATTGCGGTTGTTCACACCTCCTTTTAAATACATATGTATGTATTTAAAAGGAGGTGTGATGGGACGCCGGAGAACCATCGACCGCGATAGGGTCTTGGACGCCGCCGAGGGTATCGTATGCCGGCATGGACCGGTGGCGCTGACGATCGATGCCGTTGCGAAGGCGGCCGGCATCACGAAGGGTGGCGTGCAATACTGTTTCGGGACCAAGGACGACCTGATCGCCGCCATCGTAGAGCGCTGGGCCATGGCTTTCGATGCCGAGGTGGCCAGGAACGCGGGATCGGATCCGGACCACCTGCAACGGGCCCGCGGTTACGTCGTCACCTGCAGCCGGTTGGACGAGACGACGCAAGCCAAGATGGTCGGCATGCTCGTAACGTTGCTGCGGTCGCCGAAACACCGTGGGCGGGTGCAGGAATGGTACGCCAGGTGGATCGGTAAGCTCGATCCGGAATCCGAGGCGGAACGCCGGGCGCGGGCAGTTCTCTTCGCGGCCGAAGGCGCGTTCTTTCTGCGTAGCCTCGGCTTGGTGGAGATGAGCCAAGCCGAATGGGATGGCGTCTTCGATGATCTCATGGACCTGTTCTGACGGGTCCAGCCGGTCGCGCAGAAGAGCAACCGGCGGCGCCTGCCCTGACGCCAAGCTCACTCCAGACAACCAGGGTCACGATATGAATACGGAGCCTCGTTTCTCCACAGTGGACGTCATGCGCGCCATCGCGCGTGCCGGTGGCGCGCTGCGGCGTCTGCAAAAGCGTAGCGGCCACTGGGTGTTCGAACTGGAGGGGGACGCCACGATCCCGGCTGAGTACGTGCTCCTGGAACACTACATGGACCGCATCACGCCGGAACGGCAGCGCAAAATCGGCGTGTACCTGCGAAGGGGCCAGGGCGAGCACGGCGGGTGGCCCCTGTTCCATGCCGGCGAGTTCAACCTGTCCGCCAGCGTCAAGGCTTACTGCGCCCTGAAGGCGCTTGGCGATCATCCGGACGAGCCGCACATGGCGCGGGCGCGCGAGGCGATCCTTGCCCATGGGGGGGCCGAACGCTCCAACGTCTTCACGCGGATACAACTGGCCCTGTTCGGCGCCATCCCGTGGCGGGGCGTGCCGGTGATGCCAGTCGAGATCATGCATCTGCCCAAGTGGTTCTTCTTCAACATCTGGGCGATGTCCTACTGGGCCCGGACCTGCGTGGTGCCGCTTCTCGTCGTCCAGGCGCTGCGTCCATGCGCCCGCAATCCGCGCCGCGTTACCTTCGGCGAGATCTTCCGGACGCCGCCGGCCCAGATCCGGGACTGGATCCGAGGCCCCTATCGCTCCCGCTGGGGATACGTCTTCAAGCTCATCGATACCGCCCTGCGGTGGACCGAGCCCCTCTTCTCGAAGGTGGCCCGCGCGAGCGCCATCGCCAAGGCGGTCGACTTCGTGGATGAACGCTTGAACGGCGAGGACGGCCTTGGCGCGATCTATCCGGCCATGGCTTACGCCCTGATGATGTACGACGCCCTCGGATGTTCCGCCGACGATTCCCGTTGCGTCACGATGTGGAGCGCCATCGACAAGATGCTGGTGGAGACGGACGCGGAGGTTTACTGCCAACCCTGCATGTCACCCGTCTGGGACACGGCCCTGTCCGGTCACGCGATGATCGAGGCGAGCCGTGGTGGATGCCTCGACGCACAAAAAAACCTCGATGCCGCCTGCGATTGGCTGGCGGCCCGTCAAATCACGACCTTACGCGGGGACTGGGCCGAAACCCGGCCTTCGGCTCGGCCCGGCGGCTGGGCCTTCCAATATCGCAACGACTATTACCCCGACGTGGACGATACGGCCGTGGTGGCCATGTTGCTCAATCGCAACGGACGATCCGAGCATGCCGCTGCAGTCGAAAAGGCGCGGGACTGGATCGTGGGCATGCAGAGCCGAAGTGGCGGCTGGGGTGCGTTCGACGCAGATAACGACCGCGATATCCTCAATCAGATCCCGTTCGCCGATCATGGGGCTCTGCTCGACCCGCCCACGGCCGACGTCACCGGGCGCTGCATCTCCCTGCTGGCGCAACTGGGTCACGCCGAGGACCGCCCGGTCATCGAGCGTGCGTTGGCTTACCTGCGTGCCGAACAGGAGGCCGACGGCAGCTGGTTCGGACGCTGGGGCACCAATTACATCTATGGCACCTGGTCGGTATTGTGCGCTTTGAACGCTGCCGATGTGCCGCATGACGATCCGATGGTGCGCCGGGCCGTGGACTGGCTGGTTTCCATACAACGCGCCGACGGAGGCTGGGGTGAAGACGAGCGCAGCTACGAGGCGGGCGGATACGTCGAAAACGCGGAGAGCCTGCCGTCGCAGACAGCCTGGGCGATGCTCGGCCTCATGGCGGCGGGAGAAACCGACCATCCGGCTGTCCGCCGGGGAGTGGCCTATCTGCAAAGCAGCCAGAACGAGAACGGAGAGTGGAAGGAACGGTCATACAACGCGGTCGGCTTCCCGCGCGTCTATTACCTGAAGTACGATGGATATCGCCTGTTCTTTCCCATGCTTGCCATGTCTCGCTTCCATAACTTGCAGCGGAGTAACAGCAAGCATGTCGGCTTCGGCTTCTAAGAGCCTGCTTGACCCATTCCGACGGCGTCGCGCCGCCTTGACCGGCCATGGGGCCGGCAGTATGTTCCGCGCCGACCGCGTACGGACGGGGATCTCATGCCCGAACTGCCCTCCCGGAAACCCAGTTTCCAATCCTTGATCCAGGAGCTCCAGACCTTCTGGGCCGACTACGGCTGCGTGCTGTTGCAGCCCTACGACATGGAGGTCGGGGCGGGCACCTTTCATCCGGCGACGACCTTGCGTTCCCTGGGCCCGGAGCCCTGGAACGCGGCCTATGTGCAGCCGTCGCGCCGCCCCACGGACGGCCGCTATGGCGAGAACCCGAACCGGATGCAGCACTACTATCAGTTCCAGGTCGTATTAAAACCATCGCCGGACGACGTGCAGGATCTCTATCTACAGAGCCTCTATCGGCTGGGGATCGATCCGGGGCTCCACGACATCCGCTTCGTGGAGGACGACTGGGAGAGCCCGACCCTGGGCGCCTGGGGGCTGGGCTGGGAGGTCTGGTGCGACGGCATGGAAGTCACCCAGTTCACCTATTTCCAGCAGGTGGGCGGCTTCAACTGCGATCCCGTCACGGCTGAGATCACCTACGGGCTTGAGCGGCTCGCCATGTTCATCCAGGAAATCGAAAACGTCTACGATCTTGACTGGAATGGTGCTGGCGTCAGCTACGGTGACGTATTTCTTCAGGCCGAGCGTGAGTATTCCGCCTTCAATTTCGAGCATGCGGATACGGAGGTCCTTCTGCGGCACTTCCAGGACGCGGAAGGCGAATGCCAATCCCTGCTGGATCAGTCGCTTACGCTGCCGGCTTACGATCAGTGCATCAAGGCGAGCCATATCTTCAATCTGCTCGACGCGCGCGGCGTGATCAGCGTGACCGAGCGGGCTTCCTATATCGGACGGGTGCGGGCGCTCGCGCGGGGATGCTGCACCGGCTGGGTGGAAAGCAGGGAAGCGGGGGTTGCCGGGCATGGCTGAGCTGCTTCTCGAACTGCTGTCCGAGGAGATTCCCGCGCGCATGCAGGCCCGCGCCGCGGAGGATTTGAAAAGGCTCGTCACCGACGGCCTCAAGAAGGAGAAGCTGACGTTCACGGCGGCGGAAGCCTATGTTACACCGCGCCGCCTGGCCCTGGTTGTCGATGGCCTGCCCGAAAAACAGCCGGACGTGGTCGAGGAGCGCAAGGGGCCGCGCGTCGGCGCGCCCGAAAAAGCCGTCAATGGTTTCCTCAAGGCCGCCGGTCTCGATAGCCTGGACGCCTGCGAGGTCCGTTCCGATCCCAAGAAGGGTGACTATTATGTCGCAATACAACGCCGGGTCGGGCGAGAAACGTCCCGCGTGCTGGTAGACGTTTTACGCACGGCGATCAGTAAGCTGCCTTGGCCCAAGTCCATGCGTTGGGCCGACTATGATCTGCGTTGGGTCCGCCCATTGCACGGAATTCTGGCTGTTCTGGATGGCGTCGTGATCCAGTTGGCGATCGACCGCCGTGGGTCCGAAACATACTGGGACCCGGATCTCGGAACTTTCGAGGATTCCTACACGCCGGAATACATCGAAAAATTTGCCACGCTTATCGCGGGGAATAGGACAATCGGCCATCGCTTCGCGAAGCAAGACGGGACCTTTGGGATCCGCCCTGACCCGTCATTGCCGGGCTTGACCCGGCAATCCATGGGCCCCCGGGTCAAGCCCGAGGGTGACGAGAGTGGGACGGCCGGTGCGATCTCCGTCACCTCTTTCGCCGACTACAAGGCTAAGCTGCGGGACGCCAAGGTCATGCTCGATCCGGCCGAGCGACGCGAGGTCATCCGGGCCGGGGCCGAGAAGGCGGCTGCCGACGCCGGCCTTTCGCTCAAGCCCGACGATGGGCTGCTGCACGAGGTCGCCGGCCTGGTGGAATGGCCGGTGGTTCTGATGGGGCGGATCGACGAGGACTTCATGGACCTGCCGCCGGAGGTTCTGTCGACCTCCATGCGGTCGCACCAGAAGTATTTCTCGGTCCTGGACAAGGACGGCAAGCTGGCCCCGCGCTTCATCGTCGTTGGCAACATCGAGGCGCGGGACGGAGGGAAAGAGATCATCGCGGGCAATGAGCGCGTGCTGCGCGCGCGGCTGTCGGACGCGAAGTTCTTCTGGGACCAGGACAGAAAATCACGCCTCGACAGCAAGGTCCCGAAACTGGCCGAACGCATTTTTCATGCGAAGCTGGGCAGCGACAGGGATCGGGTCGAGCGCCTGCGGCAGCTCGCGACGGCCCTCTCCCAATACGTGCCGGAAGCTCCGCGAGAGGCGGCCGACCGAGCCGCGCTTCTGTGCAAGGCCGATCTGACGACGGATATGGTCGGGGAGTTTCCGGAGCTTCAGGGCGTCATGGGACGCTATTACGCGCTCCACGATGGCGAGCCGGTGGAGATCGCGGAGGCGATCGCCGAGCACTATTCGCCGCTCGGGCCGACCGACGACTGCCCGCCGCGGCCGGTCAGCGTGTGCGTTGCGCTGGCCGATAAGATCGACACCCTGGTCGGTTTCTTCTCGATCGACGAGAAGCCGACGGGCTCGAAGGATCCCTTCGCTTTGCGCCGGGCGGCGCTGGGTGTCATCCGGCTGATCGTCGAGAACGGCTTGAGGGTTCCCTTGGCCGAGATTTTCGGCCGTTCAGTCGCCATATACGTCGAGCAAGGCGTCTCCGCCACAAGCCAATTCGATACTAAAGAGTTGCTTGACTTTTTCGCGGATCGCCTGAAGGTTCACCTCCGCGAGAAGGGGGTCCGGCACGACTTGGTTTCCGCGGTCTTCTCGCTCGGCGGTGAGGACGATCTTGTCCGTTTGCTGGCCCGGGTAGACGCCTTGGCTTCGTTTTTGGGCACCGAGGACGGAGCCGATCTGCTGACGGCTTTCAGGCGGGCGGCCAACATCGTCCGCATCGAAGAGAAAAGGGATGGCGCGGTGTATGGTGGCGACGCCGACGTGTCGCTGCTGCGCCAGGAAGAGGAGACTATTCTAAGTCGGACCCTCGGCGATGTGATGCCAAGAGTGGCCGAGGAGATCCGCGCCGAACGTTTCCATGAGGCGATGAGCGTTCTCGCCGGCTTGCGCGGGCCGGTGGACGCGTTCTTCGATCATGTCACCGTGAACTGCGACGAGCCCGATCTGAGACGGAATCGTCTGCGTTTGTTGTCCACAATTCGGTCGGCGCTCAATGAAGTGGCCGACTTCTCAACGATAGAAGGGTAGGAGCTATGCCAAAATGGGTCTACAGCTTTGGTGACGGTACCGCGGATGGCGGCGCCGAGTTGCGGAACCTCCTGGGTGGAAAGGGCGCCAACCTGGGTGAGATGTGCAAGATCGGCACGCCGGTGCCTCCGGGCTTCACGGTGACGACCGAGGTTTGCACCTATTACTACGAGAACGGCGAAACCTACCCAAGCGAGCTCAAGGACCAGGTCCGCGAGGCCGTCACCAAGCTCGAAGAGATCATGGAATGCAAGTTCAACAGCACGGATATGCCGTTGCTGCTGTCGGTCCGTTCGGGCGCCCGCGCTTCCATGCCCGGCATGATGGATACGGTGCTGAACCTCGGCCTCAATGACGAAACGGTCGTGGCCCTGGCCAAGGCGACCGGCGACGAGCGTTTCGCCTATGACAGCTATCGCCGCTTCATCCAGATGTACAGCAATGTCGTGCTCGACATCGGCCATCACAATTTCGAGGCGATTCTCGAGGCCCACAAGGCCAAACACGGCTACAAGCTCGACACCGAATTGACCGGCGAAGACCTCAAGGCCATGGTCAAGGATTACGAGGCCAAGGTTGTCGAGAAGGCCGGCAAGCCCTTCCCGCAGGATCCGTGGGAGCAGCTTTGGGGCTCAATCGGCGCCGTTTTCGGCAGCTGGATGAACCCACGGGCCATCACCTATCGCAAGCTGCACCAACTGCCCGATCACTGGGGCACCGCCGTCAATGTCCAGGCCATGGTCTTCGGCAACATGGGCGACGACTGCGCCACCGGCGTCTGCTTCACCCGTAACCCGGCGACCGGCGAAAACGCCTATTACGGCGAATATCTGATCAATGCCCAGGGCGAAGACGTGGTGGCCGGCATCCGCACGCCGCAGCCGCTCAGCCTCGCCGAGAAGGCGATCGCGCAGACCGATCTGCCGTCCCTGGAAGAGGTCATGCCCTCCCAGTACAAGGAACTGTGCGATGTTCGCGAGCATCTCGAGCAGCACTACAAAGACATGCAGGACATGGAGTTCACCATCCAGCAGGGTAAACTGTGGATGCTCCAGACCCGTACCGGCAAGCGCACCGCCGCTGCCGCCCTGCGTATCGCCGTCGAGATGAAGGAAGAAGGCCTGATCGAAGAGGCCGAGGCCGTGCGCCGGGTCGATCCGGGCGCGCTCGACCAGCTTCTGCATCCGACCCTCGATCCGAAGGCCGAGAAGGAATTGCTGACCAAGGGCCTGGCCGCGTCGCCGGGCGCCGCTTCGGGCAAGGCCGTGTTCAGCGCGGCGGATGCCGAAGCCTGGGTCGAGCGTGGCGAAAAGGTCATGCTGTGCCGCATCGAAACCAGCCCCGACGACATCGGCGGCATGCACGTTGCCGAGGGCATTCTGACCTCGCGCGGCGGCATGACCAGCCACGCCGCCGTGGTTGCCCGCGGCATGGGCACGCCCTGTGTTTCAGGCGCCGGCGATCTTGACATCGACTATGCCGCCAAGACCATGAAAGTGGCCGGTAAGACCATCAAGGAAGGCGACGTCGTCACCATCGACGGGTCCAGCGGCGAATTGTTTCTGGGCGCCGTCGAGACCATTCAGCCCGAGCTGACCGGCGACTTCGGTAAATTGATGGAATGGGTCGACGGTATCCGCACCATGAAGGTCCGGACCAATGCGGAAACGCCTCTGGACGCGAGCACCGCGCGCAAGTTCGGCTGCGAGGGAATCGGCCTCTGCCGGACCGAGCACATGTTCTTCGATCCCAAGCGCATCATCCACATGCGCGAGATGATCGTGGCCGAGGAGGAGGGGAGCCGCCGCAAGGCGCTCGACAAGCTGCTTCCCTATCAGCGCGAGGACTTCGCCGAGATCTTCCGCATCATGGACGGGCTGCCGGTGACGGTCCGGCTTCTCGACCCGCCCCTGCACGAGTTCCTGCCGACCAAGGAGGAGGAAATGCAGGAGGTGGCGGAGGCCGCCGGCATCGACGTCGCGACCGTGAAGTCGCGTTCGGCGCAGCTCCACGAATCCAACCCGATGCTCGGCCATCGCGGATGCCGCCTCGGCGTTGCCTATCCGGAAATCACCGAGATGCAGGCCCGCGCCATCTTCGAGGCCGCCTGCGACGTGGCCAAGGAGGGCAAGACTGTCATTCCCGAGGTCATGATCCCGCTGGTCGGCGTCACGGCGGAGTTCGACATGCTCAAGGACGTGATCGTCCAGGCGGCCAAGGACGTGTTCGCCGAAAAGGGCATCGAGGTCGAGTACCTGGTCGGCACGATGATCGAGGTGCCGCGGGCGGCGCTGTTGGCCGACAAGATCGCCAAGGGGGCCGAGTTCTTCAGCTTCGGCACCAACGACCTGACGCAGATGGGCTTTGGCCTGTCCCGCGACGACGCCGGCAACTTCCTCAAGGTCTATCTGGACAAGGGGGTCATCGAGGTCGATCCCTTCGTCAGCCTGGACGCCGAGGGGGTCGGGCAGCTCGTTCAGATCGCTGCCGAGCGGGGCCGCCGGCAGCGCAACAACCTGAAGCTCGGGATCTGCGGCGAGCATGGCGGCGATCCCGCGTCGATCCATTTCTGCCAGTCCGTCGGCCTGGACTATGTCTCCTGCTCGCCCTACCGGGTGCCGGTGGCGCGCTTGGCCGCGGCGCAGGCGGCGCTGGGCGTGGCGGCGGAGACCAACGCTTAAGACCCATCGCGGGTCACGCGACCGCAATCGAAGGGGGCGGGGGCCGACTGGTTCCCGCCCCGTTCTTATCCGGACATCGATTCTTCCGGGAGAAACGGTCTTTCGCCCGGCCGCCTTGATCGGCGGCCATTTCCGAACTATGATATTTCGTCCAATGACGAAATATCATAGTTGATGGCATGATCCAGCAGTTCGAAATGGTGGTCAAGGCGGCCGGGGACGGCAGCCGCGTCCGCATCCTCAAGATGCTGGAGGGTGGGGAGCTGTGCGTCTGCCAGGTGACGACCGTTCTGGATCTGGCGCCGGCCACGGTCTCCAAGCATCTGTCGGTGCTCAAGCTAGCGGGCCTCGTGATGCAGCGGAAGGAGGGGCGGTGGGTCTACTACCGACTGGCGGACCGGGCCCTAAACCCATATGCGCTGCCCCTGCTGAAAACGATCAGGGAGACCTTGGTGGAGGACCCGACGATCGAAACCGATCGCGTGCGGCTTGAGCGGCTGCGCTGCATCCCCGTCGATGTTCTGTGCGCCGAGGGGGCGAAGGTTCTGGAGTCGAGCAAGACAGAGCCGGCCGCCAGCGGTGCCGAAGCCTGAAGGAGCGACCCATCGATGTCCGAGCGAGTGTTCAACGTCCTGTTCCTGTGCACGGGAAATTCGGCCCGCAGCGTCCTGGCCGAAACGATCCTCAACCATGAGGGCAAGGGCCGGTTCATCGCTTTCAGCGCCGGCAGCCATCCGACGGGAACGGTTCATCCCATGGCGCTCGATACGCTGGAATACGCGCGCCTGCCGACTGCGGGTTTGCGCTCCAAGAGTTGGGACGAGTTCGCGGTCCCCGAGGCGCCCGAGCTGGATTTCGTCTTCACGGTCTGTGACAACGCGGCCGGAGAGGTTTGTCCGATCTGGCCCGGCCAGCCGATGACGGCGCATTGGGGGGTCGAGGATCCCGCCGCCTTCGAGGGGACAGAGAAGGAGAAGAGAGCCTTCTTCTTTCGCGTGTTCCGCATGCTGCACACCCGGATTTCGGTCTTCATCAACCTTCCCGTCGCGTTACTGGACAGGATGACGCTTCAAAGGAAGGTTGACGAGATCGGCCGCATGGAGGCCGAGGAGACCACCGGGACTTAGCGCAACGGGGGAGATCAGTATGACCTTGGTGGAGAGCGCGGTTGGACGCCGGGCGAAGAAGGATGCGATGGGCGTCTTCGAGCGCTACCTGACGCTGTGGGTGGCGCTGTGCATCATCGGCGGCATCCTGCTCGGCAAGACCGCGCCGGGCGTGGCGCTTTATCTGGACGGGTTGACGCTCGATGTGGGGGGCGCGCCGATCGTCTCGATTCCGATCGCGGTCTGCCTGTTCTTCATGATGTACCCGATCATGGTGAAGATCGATTTCGCCGAGGTCGTCAAGGCGGGCAAGGCCGCGAAGCCAGTGAGCCTGACCCTGTTCATCAACTGGGCGGTCAAGCCCTTCACCATGTACGCCATCGCCTTTCTGTTCCTGGGCGTCCTGTTCCGGGGGTTCATCGGCGCCGAGGCGATGGATCTGGTGAAGCTGCCCTTCGGGGTGGATCTGCCGGCCGGCGCCTCCTACGGCGCCGGAACGGTGGTGATGGTCGACGGCGTCAAGATGCTGGAGATCCCGCTCTGGCGCAGCTATCTGGCCGGGTGCATCCTGCTGGGGATCGCGCCCTGCACGGCGATGGTGCTGGTCTGGGGCTATCTGTCGCGCGGCAATGACGGCCATACGCTGGTGATGGTGGCCATCAACTCGCTGACGATGCTGGTGCTGTACGGCGTGCTCGGCGGCTTTCTTCTGGGCGTGGGGCGCCTGCCGGTGCCGTGGCAGGCGCTGCTGCTGTCGATCGGGGTCTATGTGGCGCTGCCGCTGGTGGCCGGATATTTCTCGCGCAAATGGATCATCGCCGCCAAGGGGGAGGCGTGGTTCAAGAACAACTTCCTGCACGTCCTGACGCCGATTACGATCAGCGCGCTTCTGCTCACGCTGGTCCTGCTGTTTTCCTTCAAGGGCGAGGTCATCACAGCCAACCCGCTGACGATCCTGTGGATCGCCATCCCGCTGACGATCCAGACGCTGCTGATCTTCGGCCTTGCCTATTGGTTGGCTAAAGTGCTGGGCCTCAGTTACGAGAACGCGGCGCCCTCGGCGATGATCGGGGCCTCGAACCATTTCGAGGTCGCGATCGCGACCTCGGTGACGCTGTTCGGCCTGTCCTCGGGAGCGGCGCTGGCGACGGTGGTGGGCGTCCTCATCGAGGTGCCGCTGATGCTGTTCCTGGTGCGCATCTGCCTGCGGACGCAGGGCTGGTTTGGGGCGCGAAACTCATAGCGCCATGCGCAGATTCTAAGAGTCGCGGCGGTGGACGTAGATCGTCCATTCCGCGAGCGGATAGTCGCGGAGCACCGTCACGTTCGGTGAGAGGGTGCCAAGGCAGAAGGCCTCGTAGCGGCGCCAGTCCGCATAGTAGAGGTCGCCTTGGCGCAGCAGCCTGCGGGAGCGGCTCAGCATGTTGAAGGCAAGTCCCTTGCGGGTCTTCGACCACAGGTCGATCAGGCTGGCCTCGACATAGTGGGCCCAGTCCTTGTCATCGGCGTCGAGCTTCATGTTGAACGTGCCGGAGACGAGGGAATAGTCCGCCTCCATGGTCGCGACCGCGCTGTTAATGAATTGGGCGCGTGGGTGGGTGACGCGAAGGCGGGCCTCGTGCAGCATGTCCCGGCAGATGTCATAGCCGACATAGCAGCTGTGCTGCATGAACCCCCGGTGCCAAAGGACCTCGAACAACGCGCCATAGCCGCAGCCCAGGTCGTTGATGGTGATCCCGCCGTCAGAGTCACACGGATCGATGACGCCGATCAGCTTTTCGAAGCGAAGCCACTGCCCTTCCGCGTTCCTCCAGAAGACGCCGTTCGCCGTCGCGCCGTATCGCGCGAGACGATCGCTGTAGGTCTTGGCGATCTGGTCCAGGTTCCCCGGTTTGGCGGTGGTGGTTGGCGGCGTCATTCCCTTCCTCGAAAGCCGGCGAGCCCGGCGATCAGAACGAGGCCCAGGCCGGCTTGCGTGGCGTCACGCTCGCCTCCCCGGCGATCAGCTTTGCTCCCTCCGTGGCCGCCGCCAGGCCATCCAAGCGGATCAGAGCCAGCCCCCATCCGTCAGAAACAGAACGAAGCTCGCCGACCTCCCTGTCTCCGAGGCGGATCGGCGAATCGGGCGGGGGCGGCGGCCCTTCGATCTCGACGGGAACCAAGCGCCTTTTGACCAGCCCCCGATACTTCGTCCGAGCCGTCAACTCCTGACCCAGGAAACAGCCCTTGTCCCAATCCACGCCGTTGAGTTCGTCGAACCCCGCTTCGAGGAGGATAGTCTTCTCGACCGCGAGGTCGCGGCTCCCGTCCGGAAGGCCGAGGCTCAGCCGTAAACGATCATACTGCTCGAACGCGACGGGCGTTAGGCCGCATTCGCCGAGCGCGCGGTCGAAGTTCTCTTCTGGTAGCAGGATGCGGCCGCCGGCCTCGGATAGCCGGGGGTCGACGAAGGCGACGCCGCCCGAAAAAGACGCGGCCAGCCCGGCCTCCGCCCCGAGGCCAGCAGCCTTGAGGGCGCCATCGCCGAAAACCGCGCCAATCGCGAAGCGCTCGGAGGCGTTGCTCACCGAGACCTTGGAGCGCAGCCGATACATGCCCAACCTGCGAACGAGATCGTCCGCCCGCGCCCGCTCGCAGTCGAGCACCACGGCCTCGCCGAACTGAAAGACGAAGAAGTCGTGCAGATACTTGCCCTGAGGCGTCAGAAAGGCGGCCCAAATCGCCCGGCTCGGGGACACCTTCTCGACATCGTTGGACACCACCCCCTGCAGAAAGGCGCGGGTGTCGGGGCCTTCGAGGATCAGAGTGCCGCGTGTCTCAAGATGGGTAAATGATGGTTTTGGCATTGGGAAAACCTGTAGCGCACCAGGAAGGAAGGTGGAACGGCGTCAGAACAGAGTTGGCCCGAAACCACGGCAATGCAAGAGTTCGGCTCTTGCGCGGCCATATGGGCGGCGTGTAAACCGCGCTGGGGGTGTGAAAAGGAGTGCGGGAAACGCTGGAGATGAAGATCCTGTTCATCACGGCGACGCGGATCGGCGACGCGGTCCTCTCCACGGGACTGCTCCACCATCTTGTCCACCAATATCCAAAGGCCCGCATCACGGTTGTCTGCGGCCGGCCGGCGGCGCCCCTTTTTGCCGCCGCGCCGAACATCGAGCGCGTCATCGCCCTCGACAAGATGGTATGGTCCCTGCACTGGCTGGAGATGTGGGCCCGCTGCGTATCGACGGCTTGGGACATTGTGGTCGATCTTCGCAGGGCCCCCCTTTCATACCTGTTGCGCGCGCGCCAATCACGGCATCTGGGACGAAATCGCGAATCCGTCCATCGCGTTGTGAAAATGGCGAGCGTCTTTGATCTGGAGGAAGATCCGCCGGCGCCATGCATCTGGGTCGGCAGCGCGCAGGAGCGGCTGGCCCGGGATCGCGTTCCCGACGGCGGGCCGGTGCTGGCCATCGGACCGGCCGCCAACTGGACGGCGAAGACATGGCCGGCGGCGAATTTCGCCGCCCTCGTCACGCGGTTGACGTCCGGAAAAGGCGTTTTCAGGGGCGCACGGATCGCGATCTTGGGGCGGGATGACGAGCGGCCCCAGGTGCTGGAGGCGATCGAAGCCGTTCCGAAGAAGCGCCGGCTCGATCTGGTCGGCCGCCTGGATCTGTTGGAGGTATTCGCCTGCCTTCGCCGCTGTGCCATGTATATCGGGAACGATTCCGGCCTGATGCATCTGGCGGCGGCGGCCGGGATTCCGACGCTCGGGCTTTTCGGGCCGAGCCCCGAGCAGCATTATGCGCCCTGGGGTCCCCTTTGCGGCGTGGTGCGGGCGAGCAAGGGGTATGACGAGATCTTCCCGCCCGGGTTCGACCACCGTAATCCATGCAACCTGATGGACAGCCTGAGCGTCGACGCGGTGGAAGAGGCCGC
The DNA here is from genome assembly GCA_028281785.1 of Rhodospirillales bacterium. Taxonomy (GTDB): domain Bacteria; phylum Pseudomonadota; class Alphaproteobacteria; order Rhodospirillales; family Shumkoniaceae; genus JANQJG01. Next base: position 4,800 of record JANQJG010000111.1, on the reverse strand, counting down.
GCGCGAGCTGTGGCAACGGGCCGCAGCGGCGAAAGCGTAGCGGCGTCCAGGCCGTTCAAGCCGTCGTCGCATCCCCGTTCGAATCGGTTTGCTTCGAACGGCGGATTTTCGCGATCTGTTTCAGCAGCGGGTAGACCACGACTATGGCGGTGATGGCGAACAACACGCAGGCGATCGGGCTCTTGAAGAAACCGAGGGGATTCATGTCGGTCAGGATCAGGCCTTGGCGAAGATTGACTTCCAACGGACGGCCAAGAACGAAGCCGATAACGATCGGGGCCAGGGGAACGCCGGCATAGCGGAGCAGGACGCCGACGATTCCCGCGATCACCGCCACCGCCACATCCAGCATGCTGAAGCGAATCACGTAGGAACCGGCCAGGGACAGGGCGACGACCACGGCCATGACGACGGCATGCGGGAGCTGGAGGACACGGCTGAACAGCTGGGCGCCGAGCATGCCGGCGAAAAACATCATCACATTGGCGACGAGAAGCGCGACGAAAATGAAGCTCACCAAGTCGGGGTTGCGGGAGAAAAGCTGAATGCCGGGGGTGATTCCGTGGATGATCAGCGCCCCCAACATCACCGCCGTGGGCGCGTCGCCGGGAATGCCGAGGGCCAGGGTTGGCACCAGGGCGCCGCCGGTGACCGCGTTGTTCGACGCCTCGGAGGCAATGACACCTTCGGGTTCGCCCTGGCCGAAATTCTCCTTGCGCGGCGACGCCGCGCGGGCCTGGGCGTAGGAGATCAGCGAGGCCGCCGTCGCACCCACCCCCGGCAAAATGCCCAGAAAAGTCCCGATGGCCGAACTGCGCAGGAGCGTCTTCCAACGGATGGCCCATTCATAAAAGGGGGCAACGCGGAACCCCGTGGACACGATGGGTTTCGCGAGCGTCTGTGCCCCCCGCCCCGCGGTCGAGAACACTTCCGAGAGGGCGAACAGGCCGATCAGGATGGGGACGATGTGGAACCCGGCGGACAGGGCGAAATTGCCGAACGTGAAGCGGGATACACCGCTCATCTCGTCGACGCCGATGGTCGCCAGAAAGACGCCGATGACACCGGCCAGCAGCCCCTTGAAGGGATTGCCGCGCGATACCCAGGCGATGGTGGTCAGCGAGAAAACGATCAGAGCGAAGATCTCGATGGAGCCGAACCGCACAGCCACGGCCGCGAGCTGGGGCGCGGCGAGCGTCAGGACGATCAGCGAGAAAATCCCACCCAGGGTCGACGCCGCTGTCACCCACCCGAGGGCCTCGGCCGCCAGTCCCTTCTTCGCCATAGGATAGGCATCGAAGGTGGTGGCGGCGGACTGCGGGGTTCCCGGCACGTTGATCAACAGCGCCGGAATGGCCCCGCCATACACGGAAGAGCAGTAGATCGCCAGGAGCATGCCGATTGCCTGGGGCGCGCTCAGCACATAGGTGAACGGCAGGATCATCGCCAGGGCGGTCACGGTGCCGAGCCCGGGAAGGGCGCCGACGAACATGCCGAGGAAGGTCGCCAAGACCATGATCAACACGGCCATGGGATCGACCATGTAGGACGCGCCGGAGAGGAGGACGTCGAGACTCATGGCTCAAACAGGCTCTCACCACCCCAGGCCGGGGGTGACGGGCAAAGGCATCCGGGCGAAGAAAACCAGCAAGGCCCAGATCGAGACGATGGAGGCCACGGCGATCCCGGCCAGCACACCCGTCCGCCGGAATCCCAGCGTCCATCCGACGCCGAACACGGTTGCGGTGCCCGAGATCAAGAAACCTATGAAAGGCATCAGCGTGGCGCCGACGATGACCAGCGAGATGACGCCGAGGAAACGCCGCCAGGCGATCGACGGCATGGCGCCGGACCGTCCGCGCAGGCCGCCGGCCAGGATGACGGCCGAAATGGCGATCCACAGGTACAGATAGATCTGGGGCACGAGATAGGGCGGCGCGTCGCCCTCGAGAACAAAGACGCTGTCCTTGACCGCCAGGGTCACGCGAAACAACGCGACGCCGAGAAAGAGGAAGACCGCGCCCAGGATCGTATCCGTATTCACGAATCGTGCCATGGGTGCGGTCCTCCCTGTCGAGAGAAATCCGGGTTAATGCGTCGACGGACTCCCGACTACCGTGTCTTCACGCCGATCAGCTTCAGCAGCGCCTGGTTGTCGTCGAATTGCTTTTGATAGAACGCCGTGAACTCCTGACGCCCCATATAGCGCAAGAGGTAGTTGGCGTTCTTCATGCCGGTCTGGAATTCAGGATCGGCCACGGCCTTCTCGCAGGCCTGGGACAGCCTGTCCAGAACGGCCGCGGGCGTTCCCTTGGGGGCAAAGGCGCCGAACCAGATGGTCAGGGTCAAATCCTTGCCCAGCTCCTTCAATGTCGGCACGTTCGGCAGGTCGGCGAGGCGCGCATCGGCGAGGACCGCGAGGCTGCGCAAGCCATGCACCTTCTCCATGGCCGAGGTGTCGGCCGCGAAATCCGCTTCGCCCCCTAGAACCGCCTTGGCCGCCTTGCCACCGCCACCGGCCGGGAGATACTTGAACTTCACGCCATAGGCATTGGCGATCGCCGACTGGACGATATGCGGGATCGATCCGGGCGCCGGTCCGACCGCTACGACCTTCCCTTCCCGGGCCGCCGCGATGAGATCGTCGAGGGATTTGTACGGGCTGTCGGGTGCGACGGTCACCGCGGTCGGGTTGTCGGCAACCAGGCAGACGGGCTCGAAGGAGTCCTTGCCATAGGGCAGGGGCCGAAGGTGCGGCTGAACCGTGACAGGCGCGATGGGGCTGAAGCCGAGCGTGTAGCCATCGGCCTTGGCCGCGGCGACCTTGGCCATGCCGACGGTACCTCCGGCGCCGGCGGCGTTCAGCGGAACCAGCTCCGCGTCCAGCGCCTTGCGCATGGATTTGATGAAGATCCGCCCCGAGGTGTCGGTGTTGCCGCCGGCACCATAAGGAATGATCACTTCGATGGGCTTCGTGGGATAGTCGCTGGCCAATACCGGAGCGATGCCGGACAGAACGCCAAGAGCAGCGCATGCCGCGACCAGTTTCGCATTCAGTTTCATCATGGTCTCCCAGTTGTTCGGCCGACGGGGCGCGTTGCGGCGTCGGCGCTTCGGTTTCATTCAGTCGGCCGCTAACGGCTCTTGTCGTTCCAAGGTCCATTCGATCTGGGGAATGTCGACCTTCGGCGAGACGGGCCAGCCGTCACCCCGCTGGCTGTTCAGGCTGCGGTGCGGCGCCCAGCGGTAGGGCTTGTCGGGAAGCCCCACGAACACCCCATCGCGAAGCCACGCCTCGTCGCCGCCGTAGAGCTCGCCCTTCAGCGTGCCGGCCAGGCGCTTCACGGTCTCGGCATGGGCGGGATCGGAGGCGAGGTCGCGAAGTTCCTTCGGATCTTCGCGCATGTCGAACAGCTGGAAATGATTGCCGACCGGGTAGTAGATCAGCTTGTAGCGATCATCGCGGATCATCCGGCTGGCATGATCGTCCTCGCCGCACTCGCCATAGACGAAGTCGCGGCCCTTTGAATTGAGCATCGAAACGCCGTCGACACCCTCGGGGATGGGGATTCCGCAGAGATCGAGGAGGGTCGGCATGACGTCCTGCAGGCCAAACAGCCGCTCGTCCACGACCCCCTGGGGCAGATGCGGGGACTCCTTGGTGCCCATGAGGATAAACGGCACGTTGGCCGAGGCTTCGTAGAACACCCGCTTGGCCGCCATGCCGTGGTTTCCGAGCATGTCGCCATGGTCGCTGGTAAAGCAGATGATCGTGTTGTCCAGCAGCCCTTCCAGGCGCAGCGTCCCGATCAGATAGCGGATCTGATGGTCGATCTGCGTGCAGAGCGCGTAGAAGGCCCGTCGCGCCGCCATCATTTGCTCGTCGGTGTAGAGGTTCGTCCGGTTGCGAAGCGCCGAGACGGCGAATGGCAAACGGTCCGTATCCGCCATCCACTCGCCCACATAGGGTTCGTCGATCTCGATGTCGCGGTAGACGTCCAGATAGGATTGCGGCGGGACCAGCGGCGGATGGGGATGCCGGAAACCCAGATACCAGAACGCCGGCCGCGTCGGATCCCGACGCTTGATCGTGCGCGCCATGTTGCGCGCCGCCCAGTTGGTGGCGTGGGTTTCCTCGGGAAGGTGCCAGGGCCGCCAGTGGTATTGGTTGTTGCTCATGCCATGGTCGAACTGACGCCCGGCATAGCCGACGTCGCCGAGATAGATGTCGTAATCGTCGAGCGTCCCCCATTGCGGACGGCCCTCGTCGTCCAGGAGCACGCTGTCGAAGCCGATGCGGTCGCGTTGGGGATGGACGTGCAGCTTGCCCACGGCATCGGCCTGATAGCCCGCGTCGCGAAAGGCCTGCGCCAAAGTCGTCGCCTTGGGCATAGGCAAGCTGTCATTGAACACCCGGTCGCCATGGCTTCGCGGCGCGAGCCCCGTCATCAGCGTCCGGCGGGCGGGAATGCAGACCGGGCACTCGGAATAGACGTTCGAATAGCGCACCCCGCACATGGCGATTTCGTTCAGACCTGGCGTCTGAATCGCGCGATGACCGGCTACGCCCAGATGGTCGGCCGACCAATGATCGGCGCAGATCATCAAGACATTCGGTTGCGTTTGGGTCATTCGACGGCACTCCCGGACAAGGGTCTGTTGACATTCACCGCATCGATCTGGTTCGAGATCAAAATCGTTGCGGACGAGGAGAGAAGCGCAAGGAAGTGCCGGCCACTTTCGAGCATTCTCGACAATGTCCGCGGCGATTTTGGCCGAACCCCGGAGGGGCTGGGCGAA
>JANQJG010000103.1 GCA_028281785.1 Rhodospirillales bacterium | reverse complement strand
ATCATGTGAAAAGCTCTAACATATTGATTTTAAGAAAATACGTCGTCGCGGATTGACTCAATCCGCTCGGGATTTGCTCTAGATCTCTTTTCGTCCTCTCCCGGTTGGTTCGTGAACCTCGCGGACCATGACCGTCCCTACAATGATCGAAGAAAGGCGATGAGCGCCAGCCGCTGGCTCGTGGGCAGGGCGAGGAAACCCCGTCTGGCCGCATCGCCCTCGCCGCCATGCCAGAGGATCGCCTCGCTGAGCGTCCGGGCCCGTCCATCGTGGAGGAAGCGGGCTCCAGGGGTAAGCCTCTGCGTCAGCCCCAGGCCCCAAAGCGGCGGCGTGCGCCATTCCCGGCCGGTCGCCTCGAAACCGCCTCTTCTGTCGGCCAGCCCCTCGCCCATGTCGTGGAGAAGGAGGTCCGTGAACGGGCGGATGGTTTTGTGGGCCAGGGCCTGGATGGGATGCGCGCCGGTCCGCAACTCGGGGCGATGGCAGGCGGCGCACCCCAGGCTCCGGAACAGCTCCCGACCTTGCCGCACGGCGGTGCCGGGGTTGGATTCGGGTGCGGGCGCGGCAAGGGTCCGCAGAAAAAAGGTGACGAGGGCGAGACCGGTTTCCGTGAGTTCGATCGTCCCCTCTTCGCCCGGGAAAAGAGGGTTGGTGACGCCCATATCCTCGAAATAGGCCTCGGCCGATTGCTGCTCGACGGATGGCTGCTCGGCCTTCCAGCCGAAGCGTCCGATCGCCCGCCGGCCATTCCGCATGTCCCACACGCGATTGAGGCGCCCCGAGACGCTGTCGCCGTCCGCGTCCCCCGGGTCGGCGAGGGCGACGAGGCTCTCGGCTGGAACCGCCTCCAGAAGCCCCATCCCGATCACCGGCTGCGGCAGCCGGGGGCTGATCACCAGATTCGAAAGGGGTATGGAGGCGGCCTCGGAGAGCGGCGTAATGGCGATTTCGGGTTTCAGCAGCCGGAAAGGCGTGCCGTCGGCAAACAGTCCTTGCCGGGCGGGCCGGTAGCGCAGATCGATGGTTGCTTCGGGCGAACGTCCCTGGACGGCGTGGTCCTGGATCTGGAGGCCCCATCGGGGATCCGGCGCGGGGCCGCCGGGAAATTCGGCGGCGCCATCCAGCCGGCCGACCTTCAGGATTACGTGGCTGCGCAGCTTCCCATGCCCGGCGATCGCGAGCCCTCGGCCGTTGCGAAGGTGGCAGCTGTCGCAGGAAACGTTGTTGAACAGCGGACCGAGACCCCTTTCGACGCCTTCGGGAAGCAGCGGCGGCAACGCGCCGCGGCCATCCGGCGCGTCGACTAGGAGCGTCTCGAAGATTTTCTTCCCGTCCAGATGTTGCTGGAGCTGTTCGGCGTCGAGGCCGGGGATCGGGCGGTCGAAGGCGCTCGTGTCGCGCGGAATCGCCTGGTCGCCCTCAGCGGGTGTGTTCTCCGCCCAGGCGCCCGTGGCGGAGGAGAGACAGAACGCGGTTGCGATGAGCAGGGAACGGGATCCGGTCACATCCATCGCCAACCTGAGAAGCTGAGGGCGCCGCGCCGTGCGTCGCGGACGAGGCGTTGAGTGGGCGGCAGGGCCTTTCACTTTATACGATATGGCGTTTACAGGCTTGTGGACGTCAAGCCGAATAGGCCGGCGGCCAGCGGATCCGACGGTTCGACAAGGCCACGTGCAAAAAAGAGACCCCGCTCGATGCGGGGCCGGTATCTGGGCATGGTAAGCATAAGCGACTGAATCTAGGCTTAACGTATTGCCGCTCCCTCCTTTTCCGTTAAAGCTGGGGAATATTTTGGGGATTCAGCGTCGAGTGGGAAATTCCTCGGAAGGCTGAAAGTTGTAGCCTCTCGGATTAAGTCCAGCAAATAAGTGGTAGAAAATGATCGAGCTGTTTCGGGGGCAAGAGCGGCGTTTGGCCGAAATCCCAGGCGATTCAAGGTGTTCGCGGCCCGGTGATTCGCCTACAGGGGGATTACCCCAAAAGGTTCAACCTCCATGGGTTGTTGTCGGAATCCAAGAAAGCTCCATAATAAAGAGGGTAACCGCACGGGGGACAGGGGATGTCCGGCGTTGTCTGGACGCGGGCCGGATTGGTGGTTGGAACGGTTTTGCTTGGCGCGGCGTTGGCCTTCCTCGACGCGACGGTCCGATCTTGCATGCCTCAATCGGGTTTGGTGTCGTTCAAGGGATGCGAGTCCCAGGACGTGCTCATGGCGGAACGCGGGGCAACCGACCGGCTTCGCGCATCGGTCCTGAGTAGTCTTGGCGATGCAGAGTTAGCCGATACGCGATTGGCGGAGACGCTCACCGGCGAGCAGCGCAGACTGGCGGCGTTGGACGGACGCCTGAGCCTGCTCGCGGCGCGGCTTGACGAGGCGCGGGACCGGCAGATGCCGGTCGACACCGTTCATCTTTCGGTCGATCTGGCCCAGGTTCAAGCCTTTGAGATGAAAATGGGCGCGCTTGCCAGTGATCTGGCGAAATCCGAACGCGCGTCTTGGGAGCTGCTGGGGAAGGCCAAACTCGAAATCTCCAAGTAGGGGACGAGCAGACGGCGGGAAATGGAAGGCCCACACCCCTTGAGAAGGGATGTGGGCCGGATCCTCAGCTTCCACAGATCTTCGTACTCTGCCCGTTTGATTGTGGCGGAGCGTCGTCCTGCGATCTTACAGAGACATCCGTGCTGCTGAGCCCTGCATGGCCATGGCCGGGCTTGCGAAAGGGCCGGACGATCCGATACCTCTCTGAAATGCCCAGAGCGCGGCCTGGGTTCGGTTGTTCGCGTTGATCTTCCTCAGAATGGCCTTGAGGTGAACCTTCACGGTCGCCTCAGCGATGTTCAAGCGCCGGGCGATCACCTTGTTGGGATCGCCGTTCACAAGGCATTCCAGGATCTCGGCCTCGCGGGCGGACAGACCCTCGAGCCGCGAGGTATCGAGCCGCGAGGACGAGCCGCGATCGTTATGGGCCGCCAAGGTCGTGATCATGTCCGCCGGCAAGGCCCGCTCGCCGGTCATGACCAAGTCGAGATAATGGACAAGGGCTTTCGGCGAGATGTCCTTCGCCGTGCAGCCGTCGAAGCCGGCGTCGAGCGCGAGTCTGAGCTTTTCGGGCGAAACGTCGTTTCCAAGGAGAACCAGCTTGACGTCCGGAACCATCTCCCGGATCCGCTTGATGATATCCAGATCGGTCGGTCCATCGGCCGAGAAATCGAGGATCATCAGCATCGGCCGCAGGCCGGTTCGAACCATCTCCAGGGCCTTGGCGACATCGCCGGCCTCGGCCTCCACCGGATAGGTTGAATCGCAGAGAAACGTTTTGAGCCCCTCACGGAAGAGCCGGCTCGGATTGATCAGCAAGGTCGAAATTTCTTTCATGTCGTCCCGTCCTTTCTGGTTTGGCTGCGCCGGCTCGCTGCGGGCATCGGCGCCAACCGCCGGATTCACCGAGCGGCAGTCCGCCATTAGCCTCCGCAAGAGGCAGCCTTAATCTACCGGGCCATCCGTGTCGGGGAGGCGGTTGCCGGATCGTCATCCACCGAAGTTCGAGGATCAGCCGTGTTTCAGCTCAAAGCTCTCACTTCTCGGCACGATGCCAGTCCGCGTACCCCCTTGTTCGCGACACCAAAAAAACCCATTTCCAGTCGGCGGTCTCGGATGTTGTCGGTTTTGTTCCAAGCTTTTCTGGAGCATTGTCCGTCGTACCCCTCCAGGACAGGCTGTTTCTCCAGAAGTCCTTAATCCGAAATCGCCTCCAACCACCTAAAAAGATTATTAGGGATTTCCCTAATTTGTACTGCAAAAAATCACCTGATTTCCGAGACCCCGGCTAACGGCATTCTCTGGGGGCGCTTGCCTCGGCCCCTTAAAAGAGCGGGGAGAATTCTGGGGGCAGGCCGCTGGATCCTGTGGATTTCCACGAGGCAGTGGTTTTGACAGATTCGCCCGCGGAATGCATCGGTTTCGCTCTGGCCCCGGTTGGTTCGGAATATGCCGTTTTCCATATGCGGCGACCCAAGGCGGCTGATCCGGCAGGTTGCCGGGGGCGTAACAAATCGCCGACGGGTCGAGGTATGAGACTCCGCAACGCTTCTGTTTGTGGCCAGACGGATTCATTAACGCATTGATAACAAAGAGGACATTTATGGGTCGTAGGCGATTCGGGATTATCTAAAAAGCCTCAAAAAAGCCACCGAAATGACACATCGTCGCTCTACCACTTATGATTATATTGGATCTATTAAAAGTGTCGTCGAACAAGCACGACCTTCGGAAGTGGCGGAACCGATTTTGAGATCTCGGCGCGACAAGCAACCAGGCAAAAAAAGAGATCGAGAAACGCCCTTCCAATCCGGCGCTCTGCCCCGTGAAACCAGGGATGGAACGCCGCAAACAAAACGGGAAGATCTGGATGACTAGGGGTTTTATCCATGAGTACGATGCAGAGAGAATTCTGGCTGGAATGGTTCGTCCATTTCGTCCAGCAAGGTATGGAATGGAATGATGCGGCGGAACGTGCCTGGGCCGAAATTCGCAGCCCGGGCGATCGCGCGCGTCACGCTCGCTCTCCCCGTCGCACGAGTTAGGTGAAACGAGACCGTCGCCTGACGTCGATGGGCTCCTTCCCGCGTCCAGTCCACCACCAGGACTGTCCCACGGCCCTCTGATGAGAGCATGTCCTCTCAGGGAGGGCCGCGGTTCATCCGGCAGCCGAGTGGATGGAATGATCCGCATGAAGCTTTGGCGACACGGAACAGGAAGTCCTTCCGGGCCTTGAATTGGCGGGCGCTCTGCCCACGTGCCAAAAAGGTCATTTTGGTTGGTGAGCAACGGAGCGACCCATGGAACACAGAACCATCGAACAGCTGAGGCAATCCGCCACCATATCTCCGCAAGCGCCTACCCATCGTCCCCTGTCGAAGCGTGAGCGCCTAATGCGGTGGGCCGAACTTCTTAAACAAACCGAAGGCCGCGTGCGTACGCTGGAGGGAACCGAGTACCTGCGGCGGCGCGAGCGCGATCGGATGCGCCAGGATGGCTCGGCGTTGAGTGTAGCCTTCAGCGATCCGGTTTTGCGGTCGGCGGGGCTTCTTAGCGATCGCTTCGGCGACGCCGCGCGGTTTTTTGGACTCTCCCACCGTGAGCTTCATGACATCGTGTGTCACTGCCTTTTCGGCTCCACCGTGTCGCCTCATCTTATCGCTTGCCGTGTGCGGACCGCTGCCGTGCAGGCTCGTGAGGCGAGGTTCTCCGGCGCCGCGCTCGCGGCAACGGGCGTTGCCTGTGCCAGTGCGTTGACCCTGGCCGCCATCGCGGTTGTTGGCGGATTTTAATCCTGCTCCGTCGCCGTCGTCGACATCGACAGGGGATGCTTTATTTTCCGCTTCGGTCGGCGCGGCATGTCGGCCGATCCGGCCCGGATGATCCGGTGTGGCGAGGACTGCCCATGAAGATAGCCTCCTGATTTCGCTTGCAACTTGCCTTCATTCTTGAGATCTGGTTGAAATGAATTGTTGAGTGAGGGTCTTGCGCCGATTTGGCCGGGATCTTCTGTAAGTTGAACGGGACGCGGCGGTTTTTTGGGGCCGGATGGGGATACGAGTGAGGGATCGGGACTCCGTGCGGACCATCCTCAGGACCGCGACGGCGTCGTTGCATGAGCGGCTCCATCGGAACCGGATCTTTCACGGCCTTCTGCGAGGCCGCCTCACGCTTCCTGGGTATCGAACCCTGCTTCTGTGCCTCCATGGATTTCACGCGCCGATGGAGGCGCGGCTCGCTGCTGCCATGGGTGTTTGTGGCGAGCTCGCTTTAAGCATGAACGGTCGGCGTCGGGCCCATCTGCTCGTCGAAGACCTGCGTGACCTGGGAACAGTGGAAGCCATTATCGCAGACGCGCCAGCGTGTGAAGGGCTGCCCGACATCCGTACGCCGGCACAACTCCTCGACTCGCTCTACGTCGTTGACGGCTCTCGGCTCGGTGGGGACGTGCAGGCGGCGGCCGCCACGGTACGGGATACGTTCTCCGCAATCGAGGACTGGCTGGGTCGGTTGCAGATGCCTGATCATGCCCCGGTCTCGACTTCCGTGTGAGGGACCATGGCCGTCAACTCGGTTGACCTCACCAACTGCGATTCGGAACCCGTCCATACGCCGGGCTACATTCAGGCATTCGGTGCTCTTGTTGTGGCCAGCGAGAGTGATCTCGTCATTGGCCATGCCAGTGCCAACTGCAAGCAGTACCTTTCTCAGGTTCCTCAGGATCTTCTCGGGCTGCACCTCTCGGCGTTTCTGGGACCTGATCTCTTCGCGGATCTCCAGTCGAGATCCCTTGTTCCGACACGGCCCGACTATCTCAATCCGCTGAAGTGCCAGTTCTCGGACGGCCAGGGAAATCGACGCACCCTGGATTGCCTTGTCCACGCCCATGACGAAAACATCCTGTTGGAGTTTTTCGAGGCCCCGCCGGACACGGTCGAGCATGATGGCTTGGAAATCGTTCGTCGGCAGATCGTGTCCGAGCCGACATTGCCCCGATCAAGCTCCGAGATATGCACCGCCGCGGCACGTATGTTCAGGAGGTTTACGGGCTACGACCGGGTGATGGTCTACCGCTTTCACGAGGACAACCATGGCGAGGTCGTCGCGGAAAGCACCGATCAGCCGGACTCGTTCCTGGGGCTGCACTATCCGGCGTCGGACATCCCCGAGCCGGTTCGCCGTCTGTTTGCCGCAAGCACGATCCGCATGATCGCCGATGTCGACGACGAGCCGATTTCGGTGCTCGCCGATCCGGACTCGGGGGATCAGCGGCCCATCGATCTCAGTCATGCGAAGCTGCGGGGCGTATCTCCCATTCATGTCGAGTATCTCCGCAATATGGGGGTCAGGGCGTCGCTGTCCGCGCCGATCGTGGTCAAGGGGAGGCTCTGGGGCCTCATCTCGTGTCACCATAGCGGGCCAAAGGCCCTGCCTTTACGGCTGCTTCACACTTGCGAGCTGATTGGCAGCATCGTGGCCTCCTTTCTTCACGGACTTCGAAGTTCGGAACACCTCGATGCGCTGCTTGCCGTTCAGGCGTTGTCGCACCACATAGAACGGCGGTGCCATGAAGGAATGAGTCTCTTCGAGGCGCTTCGGCTCTACGCTCCTTCGGTCAATCATCGTCTCAAGACCGACACCCTGGTGGTTCAGATCGGCGACGACGGCTTCGTAGCCGGAGAGAAACTCGAGCAGATTCCCAATCTGTCCGTCCTGCGATCACACGCCGTGGCCGGAATGCTGGTCTCGGATCATCTCGGCAATTTCGATGGGCGGGTCCTGACCGGTGGCAACGCTTGCGCCGGCGGCGCCTTGCTCATGCTATCCGAGGATGGTTCCGACTACGTTTTCCTTGGGCGCCGCAACTATGCTCACACCGTGACCTGGGGAGGCGATATCACGAAATCGGTCACGGTGGAGGAAGGGGGACGTCTCAGGATCAGTCCACGACGCTCCTTCCAGGCTTTCAAGCAAACGGTTTCCGGGCGGTCGAGGCCGTTCGAGTCCGGTCAGCGGGAGTTGCTGGGGCACTTTCGCCGATCGCTGGTCGCCCTTCGAAGCGCCGAGCGCGAAAGACTCGCTTGGCGAGAAAAAGAAATAGCCGAAGCAAATCAAGCGGTTATGCAAGCTCAACTCTTGCATTCGGCGCGGATCTCCTCTATGGGGGAGCTGGCTTCCTCGATCGCCCATGAGTTGGCCCAACCCTTAACTGCAATCACCAATTACGTGAACGCCTGTCGACAAGAAATCCGCAACCTCGGTCAAACCCTTCCGGCCGACATATCGGAGCTCATGGATGACGCCCTCGCCGAGGCCGACCGGGCGGGCGCCATTGTCCATGGACTGCGTAATTTCATCGAGCACGGGGATTTGGAACCCTCGGAACTGAATATCGAGGAGTCGGTTCGAGACGGCGTCGGTCTTATGATCTCTGGGGGACTGGCCTTCGGCGTCGAAGTCGCGCTCGATATTGACGGAAACCTGCCGAAGGTTTGGGCCGACCCCGTCCAGATCGAGCAAGTTCTGTTCAATCTGGTTCGAAATGCCGCCGAGGCGATGGACGGCGGCTCGGAGAAGCGCGTCGCCGTTTCGGCGAAGCTCAACGAGAAGCGCGAGGTCGAGGTGACGGTTCGCGACAGCGGGCCTGGCGTTCCGTCTGAAGTGAAGGCTGCTATCTTCCACCCCTTCCAAACCACCAAGCGGGGCGGGTTGGGTATCGGTCTGTCGGTCTGTCGAACGATCATCGAGGCGCATGGGGGGCGGATCTGGCTGGCCGACACCCAACCGGGCGCCGAGTTTCATTTCACTCTTCCCGTAGGCTAGGACGGAGACAAAAAGGATGGCTGAAAAGCTGCCGGTTTTTGTTGTGGATGATGATGCATCGGTTTTGAAGTCGCTGAAGGCCCTGATCAGGGCCCATGGCCATCCAACGTTTACCTACGCTTCGGCCGAAGAGTTCCTGGCCGACTACGATGAGGACATGAAAGGCTGTCTTCTCCTTGATGTCCGTATGCCCGGAATGAACGGCCTGACCTTGCAGTCCCGTCTCGAATCGAAGAAGAGCAGCTTGCCGGTGGTGATTATCACGGGACATGGAGATGTTCCCAGGGCCGTCCAGGCGATGAAGGCGGGAGCGATCGATTTCATCGAGAAGCCGTTTTCGGATGAGGTCCTGCTGGAGTCGATTTCACGTGCCCATGCGATCATCGAGAGGGGCGGGCCGGCGCTGGGGGATGCCGAGGACGCCGTCGAAAGGCTGAACCAGCTGACGCCTCGGGAACGCGAAGTGCTGGATCAACTCGTTCTCGGCCATCCCAACAAAATGATCGCGCACGAACTGCGCATCAGCCCCCGGACGGTGGAGATTCACCGCGCCCGCATCAAGGAAAAGCTTGGAGCCCGAAGCCTGTCCGACCTCATTCGAACCATCATGGCGGCCCGGGCGCCTTCCTCGTCCCTGATGACTTCGCCCAATCACTGACGGCGTCCCGCCTCGGTGCGTCTCGTCGATACGTATTAAATACCTATGGAGTTGCCCGTCCGGGCAGACCAGATTGGTTAGCCATGGTTAAATGGGCGCAGTTTTTGTAGACGCCCTGGCCTTTATGTTTGTTGTGGTTGAAGTGGGATGTCGTGCCCATGAGGATGTCTGGCGACGGGCATCATGGATCGTTTGTTGAGGGCGGCGAGACGCATTCCAGCTCTGAGTCGGCATATCAGGTCTTCTTGATTTCCGCCGATAAGGCGTTGCGTCAATCCCAGCACCGACTCTTGCGAAGCCGGACCATAGCTTGTCGGACCTATTCATCCCTCAGCGACTTCCTGAGTGCCTACCGCGGAGAGCCGGGCTGCATTTCCATCGACGCGAGGGTCAGTTCGTCCGGCGCCAGAGAGATCATCGCCATGCTGGAACAGCGGTCGATCTCGCTTCCGCTGATCATTCTTACCGAAGCGGCGTTCCTGCGGGAAGATCCCGGGCGCATGGCGTCGTCATTTGACGTAGCTATGATGAAAATGCCGGTTCGATCTCAAGAATTTCTTAATAAAATTCGGCGATTCATACCCTCTTTTTAACATTGATAATTTAATTATGTCTTGAAATCAAAACGAAGAAGTATAGATATGTGTAGAATGTTCTTTTGTTATCGAATGAGTTCATGGAAACCGGCACAAAAAGAGTAATGATCGCATTCTGTTGTGGCGCTCGGAGACATGAGGCCGGAGCGTGGGGCTGAGGAGAAAAGTGCAGGAGGTATCAAGCCAAACAGGAGTTGCCATGTAGGGAGCCGGGCGAAGCGGCTCCGTCGTCAGCCAGAACCACACCGATTGCGGCAATTCCCAAGGGGGGAACCATAGATACTCAAGGGGAAGCTGCCGCCCTAATCGTTCGAAAATGCCGCTTCAAACCGGCCAATCGGACGCAATTCTCAGGCTTCATGGAAGTGATGGGGCAGCGCATACCATGCGGGGGGAAGCAGTCAGTTCTATCTGCGTCCGCGCTTTGGCAGTGGATGATTATCCGACCATAGGAGAGATCGGTTTTCGGAATCACGTGCCTGTGGTGTGTGTTGGCCTTGCCGCGCGGGAGATCACACACCATGCCAAAGCAAACGATTTACAGACATTGTCAGCCGGAAACCAATCTGTTCGGCCGAGCCGACGGGCGTAGTTTCGGTCCCGGCGTCGGCAACGTAAAAGGCGAGAGCGTATCAAGAAGGTATCGAACGACGGTTTTTGTCGTGGACGACGAGCTCGCAGTTCGAGACTCGCTGAAATGGCTGCTGGAGGCCGCTGGCTACCGGGTCGTTACCTATGGATCCGCGGGGGAATTTCTCGATGACTACCGGCCCGATCGTCCCGGTTGTCTGCTTGCCGACGTATGTATGCCGGGCATTGGCGGGATTGAGCTTCTCCGGGAGCTCCGAAACCGAAAGAGCGTCCTTCCCGTTGTGATCCTGACAGGATACAGCGAAGCGCAGATCGCCAGCGCCGCCCTTGAGGCCGGGGCGATGACATTTCTCGAAAAGCCGTTCAACGATCGTGAACTCTTGAGCATCGTCGAGGAGGCCCTGACCGAGAACCTGTGCCGGCTCGGTCTCACGATGCCGCCAGAGTTGAGGAGTGCCGTGCAGACGGGGGCCTGAGACGGTTTCCGCAAGAAATAAAGGCGTTTCGCTTTACCGCGTCGTTTCAGCGGCGGCGCGGCGAGACGTGAAATGGGTGCGCCGGGCCCCCGTTTCGCCTCGTAACCATTGAACAAAAGTACAGTAAGCGAAGCGAGCGACTTTTGTTCACGGAGAACTGCCGCCTCAATGAGCAATCAACAGCGGCATGCCCGCGTGGGCGAGAACGTGGCGGGTCGTGCCGCCGAAGATCATGGCCCGCAGCCGGCTCTGGGAGTAGGCACCCTTCACCAGAAGGTCGGCTCCCAGTGCCTCGGCCTCGTCCAGCACGACTACCCCTGAAGAGCGGCCTTGGGCGTCGACCAGCTTGGCGTTCGCGTTGTGGCCGCCGCGCGCGAGATGAGCCGCGACCTCCTCCGCCGAAGGTCCTGGAACGCGGCCGCCCGCCGCGCCTTTGATCTCAAGCACCGTGATGTTTTTCGCGTCGCCTAGAAGCCGGTTGCCCAGGGCGATGGTCCGGGCGGTTTCCGTGCTGCCGTTCCAAGCGATGACCACCTGCTCGCCGATCGAAGCCACGGGCTGTTTGCCGGCAATCAGGACAGGGCGGCCGCTGTCGAACAGCGCTGCTTCGCACATATCGCCCCAGTCCGACGCGCTCGAGTCTTCGGGCCGGGCCAATAGGATGACATCGAATAGACGCCCGTAGCTGCCAACGACATCGCCCGCGTCGCCCTCGATTTCTCGCCACCAGGCCGTTGGGCCTTTCTCGCCGGACGCCATCTCGCGGAAAGGCACGCTCCGCCGGCTCATTTCCGACGTAAAAACGCGCCGCGCGGCCTCCGAGTTTTCCTTCCACATCTCCGCGTATTGTCGCCGATACTGAGCGGGAACCGGTCCGTCGCCCGCAACGAGGGGCGGGACGGCGCGGACGAAGAGGCCCTCGATATGGCTGCCGAAGCGGGTCGCCACGCGATGCGCGAGTTCGACGGCGGCCGAGGCGGCCTCTCCATCGCGCAGCGGCAGGAGGATCGTGTCCATCGCATACCTCCCTCGACGACTACCGCTCGTATTTATGCTAGCATGATTCCGAAGCCTGCGGTAGCGCTGGCGCGCGGTGAGCAAGGGCGATCGATTGGGGGCCGCGATTGGAAGGCGTGCATACCTAAAGCGGATCGCGATCAATTGGAAACACCGCATGTTTCAAATTGATCCCGTGAATCCGCTCTACTTTAATGAGTTAGATCAGATTCACGCGATTAAATGGTGTTGTAGAGCAATTCCATTTAATCGCGATCTGATCTAATGAGATAGTGCTGTAGCGTCCCGATCGCGGGATTCGATACACAGGCCCTAGTGTCCCCGGCCGACTTCCCGCAGGAGATCAAATACCTCCTGCCCTCTGTGGGCCCAGGTATCATGTCGGACACGCGCTCGCAATTGCGCCGAGAGATCGGCTCCCTGCTGCTCAAGCGCCGTCCGGATCGCGGCCGCGAAGCCGTCGGCATCGTCAGCCACGTGTACGCAGCCGTCGTAACGCCGCAGCTCGTTGAACGAGCTCGTGACCACCGGCCTACCCGCGGCAAGGTATTCCTTCAATTTCACCGGGTTACAGTGTTCAATCCAGGTGCTCTTGTTCCAGGTCATGATCAGAACGTCGCAGGCACCCGGGTACCGCCACACCTCGTCATAGGCCTTCTGCCCCAGAAGGTGAACATTTGGGGCCTTGATCCAACCCTCGGACAAGGTCGAGCCGCCCACAAGGACAAACTGCAAGTCGGGAAGCCGCGCGACCACGGCGCGGTACAACTCCGGGTCGAATGTATGCGGGTCAATGGCGCCAACAAAACCCACCCTCGGCCGAGGGATATCGCGTATGTCGTGAGGCTCTTCGACCGACCCGCTGGCCGCGAATTTCGCGAAATCAACCCCGTGATCGATGAAAGCCGTGCGTCGACATTGGCCTTTTTCCGCTTCCATCAGGCTGCTCGAGCAATACACCGTGACATCCGCCTGGCTCTTGAGCTCGCGGTCCATGGCTCGAATCCGCTCGCTATCAATGTCGGGGAAGGATTCAAAGTGGTCGGTGCGCTGATAGACGAGCCCGCTGTGCCGAAGCTTGTCCACAATCTCGGCGGCGGTTGGAAGGGCTACCCAAAGCAGCGGACGGCCAAATCCTAGGCGTCGGAGAACAAGGGCGATTTGCGCGTGAAGAAAGGGATGCGACAGTCGCTGAAGGAGTTTTCCCGGCGCGTTTAGCGGTGTGTAGACATGGAAACGCTTGTCAACGGCGACGATTCCCCGGCCAACGCTCCGCAGCTTCCGTTTGATGCGAGCCCAAAACATGCCGCCTTTGGTCAGTGTTGGAATTCGCATGCCGAGGGAGTTCACGTACAGAACCGGCAAACGAGCGGAGAGCTGCCTCATGATCTGCATGTCGAAGTGGCCGCGGTTGTGGTACCACCAGTCTTCGCCGCCAAAACAAGCGACGCTATCGAATGGCAGGGATTGGCTGCTGAGATCGTGGGTTCCGCTCATCCGCATCTGAGCCCTTGTGCCAGTGGCGCCATGAAATATGGTTTTGGTATCCTTACGATGAAGTAAAAATAGGACACTTTGGTTTTGTTTTTCGGACCCAGATTTTGCGGCATCCGGCCATTGGGGTGCATCTAAAAGATGAATTTAAAATTACACGGATACCATTGCGAGAATTCTCCTATCCGGAGAGCGCGAAGACTTCTTAATATGATCCCATTTGCACGTAATGCGATCATTTGCGGCCTCTCTGTCGGCAGGAATCCCCAGGCGACGAACAACTGGGTGCGGTTTGCGATGTATCACGATATCCCGTCACGGGATCGGCCGGGCTTCGAGCGCCAACTCGAATACATGAAGACAATTGGCGAATTCGTGACGGTCGACGATGCCGTCGGACTGCTGGAGAAAGGCGATCCCATCGATGGTCGATACATTTGCGTGACCTTCGACGACGGCCTGGAAGCCTGCCATTCGAACGCGTTTCCCATCCTGCGGCGGCTTGGTGTCCCAGCCGTCTTCTTCGTCGTCGCCGAATGGGTTGATCAGGCATCGAGGATTTCGGCGGCGGGCGAGCGCGAGGCGAAGGATCGGGACTCTGGCGGCCCACGCTATCTGACTTGGTCGCAGTGTAGGGCCATGTCGGAAGGCGGAATGACTATCGGATCGCACACCTATTCGCATCGCAATCTTTCGACGCTTGGCGACGCCGAGGTACGTGACGAGCTCGAGAAATCAAAAAGAATCATCGAATCGAATCTTCGGATGGAGTGCCGCCACTTCGCTTGTCCTTGGGGGCAGCCGAACGAGGCCTTCAAACCCGGGAGAGATCCGGAATTGGCTCGGCACCTCGGCTACCGGTCTTTTTTTACGACCGTGCGCGGCAGGGCGAAGGAGGGTACTTCCGTTTTCCTTCTCCCTCGGGAGAAGGTCGAACCCGACTGGGCGACCTACCATCTGAAGTACTTCTTCTCCC
This sequence comes from Rhodospirillales bacterium, assembly GCA_028281785.1. Lineage (GTDB taxonomy): Bacteria > Pseudomonadota > Alphaproteobacteria > Rhodospirillales > Shumkoniaceae > JANQJG01. Next base: position 148 of record JANQJG010000103.1, on the reverse strand, counting down.
TTTAGGGCCTGTTGACATTCAGCGCATCGATCTGGCTGGTGTCGAAAGCCCGTCAGTTCCAGGAGCGAGGACGAAGGACATGCCGGGCATATTCGAGGACGAGCGACGCGGAAATGGTGGGTTTTCGCCCAGCCCCTCCGGGGTTCGG
>JANQJG010000051.1 GCA_028281785.1 Rhodospirillales bacterium | reverse complement strand
GCCGCGGACATTGTCGAGAATGCTCGAAAGTGGCCCACACTTCCTTGCGCTTCTCTCCTCGTCCGCAACGATTTTGGTCTCGAACCAGATCGATGCGGTAACTGTCCACAGGCCCTAGGGAAAGGAGATCTCAACCATGGTAACCACGCCTCTGGTCGAGATGCGCGGCATCCACAAACGCTTTGGCGGCGTCCATGCCGTGAACGACGTGAGCCTTGACTTGCATCCCGGTGAAGTCGTGGGTGTCCTGGGCCATAACGGCGCCGGCAAGTCCGTGCTGATGAAGACCTTGTCGGGCGCCATCCTGCGGGATGCGGGGGAGATCCTGATCAACGGCGAGCCCGTGGCCATCAACGGTCCCAGGGATGCCCAGGCCCACGGCATCGAGACCATCTATCAGACCCTGGCCCTCGCCGACAATCTCGACGCCCCGGCCAACCTGTTCCTCGGCCGCGAGATCGTGACCGCCTTCGGCGTCCTTGACGACGACGCCATGGAGGCCGAAAGCCGCAAGGTCATCAACCGCCTCAATCCCAATTTCAAGAATGTTCTGGACCCTGTTCGCAACATGTCGGGCGGGCAGCGGCAATCGGTGGCCATCGCCCGGGCCATCTACTACAACGCCAAGATCCTGATCATGGACGAACCGACCGCCGCCCTCGGCCCGCACGAGACAGCCATGGTCGCCGAGTTGATCAAGCAGCTGAAGGCGGAGGGGATTGGTATTTTCCTCATCAGCCATGATCTGCACGACGTGTTCGACCTCTCGGATCGCCTCACCGTCATGAAGAACGGCCAGAAGGTCGGCACCGTGAACACGTCCGACGTCACCAAGGACGAGGTCCTAGGCATGATCATCCTGGGCAAGATGCCCGAAGAGGAGACCGAGGAGGAGCTCAAGGGCTTTCACTAGGTGTCGCAATTCGCGCGTTTCCCCAGCCTGCGTGACCGCGTGGTCCTGGTCACCGGCGGCGGCACCGGGATCGGCGCGAGCATCGTCGAGCATTTCTGCGAACAGGGCGCTCGAGTAGCCTTCCTGGATATACAGGAAGAGGCGTCACGCGGTTTGGTCGAACGGATCGCGGGCGCGGGAAAGCCGGCCCCGCGTTTCCTTGCCGTGGACATATGTGATGTCCGCGCGCTGCACGCTTCCATCGCGCGCGTCGGCGAACGGCTCGGGCCGATCTCCGTGCTGGTCAACAACGCAGCTAACGACGACCGCCACCGGGTCGAGGACGTCACACCGGAATACTGGAATGATCGCCTTGCCGTGAACCTCAATCACCAGTTTTTCGCGGCTCAGGCGGTGCGCGATCAAATGCGCGCAAACGGGGGCGGTTCCATCGTCAACATCGGTTCCATCGTATGGAAAATCGGTCTTGAGGGACTTCCCGGATACCTCGCCGCCAAGGCCGCCATCAGCGGCATGACGCGCGGGCTCGCCCGCGAATTCGGCGCCGACAACATACGGGTGAACGCCGTGCTCCCGGGTGCCGTCCACACCAAGCGCCAGCTCGAGCTCTGGCTGACGGAGGCGGATATCGCGGAGATTTTGAAGCTACAGTGTCTGAAGGAGCCGCTTTTGCCGTCTGAGGTGGCACGCATGGTGCTTTTCCTGGCGGCCGATGACAGCCGCATGTGCACCTCCCAGGACTTCATCGTCGACGGCGGCTGGGTATGAAATGCGGGGCCGGTTGGTTCTGGGGGACTTGACAGGCATGAGCCTCGCCGCCGACAAACGTGGCGATGGAGCACGGCCCGACTGTCGAATTTGGGAGTTTGAAGGGATCATGCCATGGACCTCATACGAATCCTGTTCGCCATACTCCTGCCGCCGGTGGGCGTCTTCCTGCAGGTCGGGATCGGACCACAGTTCTGGGTGAACATCCTGCTAACCCTGTTCGGATACATTCCCGGGATCGTCCACGCCGTGTGGATCATCGCCCGCCGCTGAGAACACGGCGATGGTGCGGGCCGACGAGGCCGGTATCCTGTGCGCTTTGCAGGGAAAGCGGGCGGGTTACCAGTCCGCGTGATCTCAGCCACAGGATCTGGTCCAGCAAGGCCTCGCGAATGGAGCTTTGAGGAAGGCCGAGTTCCGACACCGCCTTTGTCGAATCGAAAGCCACGGGAAACTGGGCAAGCCTGACACCCGTGAGGGGCGCCTTGGGCGGTCGGCCAGAAACCGCATCGGCCCATCCCTCCGACAGCATACCGACCAGATAGGCCAACGTTCGCGGAACCCGGCGTCTGGGCATTGTCAACTGAGTGAGCTCCCGGAGAATATCCAGAAGCTGCGCGATCCACAGATTGTGGTTGCCGAGGATATAGCGCTCGCCCACCATGCCTTTTTCGCACGCGGCGATATGCCCATCGGCGATATCTCTCACATCGATCATGTTAAGCATGGCGTTGAGGAAGGCCGGTGTGCGCCCGTTGAGGAAATCGAGGATCATACGGCTCGGGGGTGTCAGGTTTCGGTCGCCGGGACCAATCGGGATCGTGGGAATCACGACGACAACCGGCAGTCCCCGTTTTGCCCAGGACAATGCCTCCTGTTCCGCTATCAGCTTGGATCGGCAGTAGGGCCCCAACATATCGTCGACGCCGAGTCGGGTGCGCTCGTCAACCTTGGTGGTGGAGGATCGATAGTCCTTTCCGATCAATGTGGTCGAACTTGAGGTGTAGACGACCCGCTCGATCCCCGCCTTCGCGCACTCCGAAAGCAGGACGCGTGTGCCCAATACGTTGACCCGGTGGAAGCCCTGCTTGTCGCGAAGCCACAAATGGGTGTGCCCAGCCAAGTGAAAGACCGTACGCACACCCGACAACGCGCGTCTGATGACATCGCGATTCGTGGCATCGCCGCAGATCGTTTCCACGGTCGGGGGCAGATCCGTTGGATTGTTGACGTCCAGGATGCGTACGGCTTCACCTCGTTCGGAAAGCGCCTTGGCAAGATGCCAACCGATAAAGCCGGCGCCGCCCGTAACCAGACTAACCATCCCCGATTCCGGCCGCGCTGGTAGTCTCAGCCCGTCCAGGCGGTTCAGGGGAGGGCTCTTCATATCCCCACCTTTTAAGAAAGGGGCCCCAGTGCTTCCGAACCGTTCCCGCGACATCCGGGGATGTGGCGTAGCGGTTCGTCCGATATCCGCGAACCCCCTCGACATAGGCCTCAAAACGTTCCCGATGGGTGGTAAAGCCCGTCAGCTCCAGGTCGTCATAGACACGTTCGACCTGCCCGAGTGGGTCTTCCTTCAAGTCTTCATAGCTGAGCTCGACGAACTGATTCGCCGGCAGGCTTTCCTGATCCCGCAGCAGCGCATCCATCATGCGCGGATAGGTCGCCAGGATCACATCGTCGATTGGGACATGATCGTAGGGCTGCAAGGCAAGTTCCTCGAAAAGCCGGTGGTAAAAGTTCCGCATCGAGAGGAAGACATTGACTGGATTTCGATAGATGTGAATGAACTTCGCGTCCGGAAACATGCTGTGCAGCATTCCGACACGCGCCGTGTATACCGGGTTTTTCACGAGGATTTGCCGGCCCGCGTGATGGATGGAAAGCTTGTCCAGAAAATACGTGAAAGTTCTCTGCCAGTCCTGGATCTGTTGGGCGGTGCAGCCTTCCAGGAACACCCCGCGTTCGAAGAACTCGGCGAAGCGTTTCGGGAAGTAGAGCCCATGATAGAACGATAGCGGACACATGTTTGCGATCGCGACCTCATCCTCCTGCGGCGAGTCGGGGAGGACGGGGATCTTGTCGATGAAACGATCACTCGGGAGGGTTTTTTCAAGCAGGGGCCTCAGCAGCGAGGCCAAACCCAACAGGTCCCACGGCAGGCCGGCCGCGAGGGGCGGCACGTAGCCGAAGTCGGCCTTGCTCATGATGTTGTAGAGATGGGTCGTCCCGCTGCGCCAATGTCCGAGAATGAAGATGGGAGGTTTGCTTCGGTCCAGCCGTCTCTTCTTATGGGCGACATAGAGCTTTTCGCAGCTGTAAAAGGGAAGCCGGGCGAGCGTTGCGCCAACAGCCATCGCGGCCTGGGGAAGGCGGCGTGTCGAAACGCCGCCGCCAGCCATCAACATGCCGAGTAGCGTGCCCATATTGGCGCCGCTCAAGGGGTGCGAAAGCCGCGGCCTGTGCCGTTGGACCTTCGCGGTGTCCTGCTGTCGCCTGTCTGTCAAATTTGCTACCAAGGAGGCTTACTTGCGCGATTGCCGTTTGAGGTCTTCCTCTCCGCGCACGACTAGTCGAGCCGGAACTCACGGCTAGATCTTGCCACGATGTCGTTGCATTCAAAAGCAGTAGTTCCGGCCTGATCCGCATCACAGCTGTGTTTGGCCGTCGGCTTGCCCTAAATGGCGCGCTGGGCCCGAGCAAGTCACCCGATGCCGACCGTGTCCCGAAACAGCCGCATCAGAATGGGTCCACATGAACGAGAAATGCTCTAGTATCATCTCGCCGTGACCGCGAATCACGCCGAGTCGCGGCACAGGGTTCGGAGAGGCAACTGGCACAGACCAATCAGCTGGTGAAATGCCATATCGCGTCCTCTATCTGGTTGATCATCCCATTCAGTATCAGGCTCCGCTGCTGCGCCGCCTCGCGTCGCAGCCCGACATCGATCTGAAGGTTGTCTTCAAGAGCCTGTCGGGTGCCGAGCGCTACATGAATCGAGGATTTCGCCGTCAGCTTTCCTGGGACGTCTCGCTGCTTGACGGGTACGACCATGATATCGCGCCCAACGACCGCCAGTTGGCCGCCCACATCTCTCGATGCGATGCGGTGTGGCTCCACGGTTGGCAGGGCCGCCGGATGCGCAGGGCACTGGGAGCCGCGTACAAGAGTGATCGTCCGGTACTCATGCGCGGGGAGAACACGCTTTTCGCGGTGCCGAAACGGGGGCTCAGGCGTATCGTCAAGCGCCGTTACCTCGACTGGATCCTTTTGCGCTGCGCTGCCTTTCTTTGCATCGGAAGCGCCAACCGCGATTACTATCTGGCACAAGGGGTGGAGCCTGAACGGCTGTATTTCATGCCATACGCGGTCGACAACGACTACTTCAGGGCCCAGACCAAGAAGGCGGCCGAACGCCGCCGGGAATTCAGGGCGGAACTCGGCTTGGAGCCGGGACGGCCGGTCGTGCTGTTTGCCGGCAAGCTCCAGCCTCGGAAAAATCCGGCACTGCTTCTGAAGGCTTTCCGCAGCATCGATCGTCCCGGCTTGCGGAATCCCTATCTTCTGTTCGTGGGCGACGGCGTCCTGCGAGGCAGTCTGGAGCGCGCGGCGGCCCGGGATCGAGATATTCGCGTGCTCGGGTTTCGAAATCAGAGCGAATTACCCGCGTTCTACGATCTCGCCGACGTGTTCGTCTTACCGTCCAGAAGGGAACCCTGGGGGTTGGCGGTCAACGAGGCCATGAACGCAAGATGCGCGATCATTGCTTCCGATGAGTGTGGCTGCGCGCCGGACCTTGTCTACCCGGATTGCGGATCCGTTGTGCCAGCTGGGAAACTGAAGCCGCTGGCTGGCGCCCTGGCCACCGTGCTTTCAGACCCCGATCGCTGCAGGAGCATGGGCGAACGGGCTTACGACCGAATCGGCGAATGGAACTTCGACCGCGACGTTGGCGGCTTTCGCGCGGCCCTCGCCGCGATCAGCTGAGAACGTTTGCCGACGTCGCGCGACAGCACGTGCCATGGTCTTGGTTTCCTTAGGCTCACGCCGATACCCAACACCCGCGATCAGCCTTCGAGGCGTGCGCTTCGCGGCGGACGTGTGTTCCGCCATACAAGGCGTTGGTTTCGTCGTGTTGCTGCGATTTTGTGGCGCTGTCGGAATCGTGGCAATTGCCCCACGTTTTTTTTAGGGTTATTAGAATTAGAACATTGCCATGCCGTTGGTGGCGGCCCTTGGCCCTTCGACAAGGAAGGGTTGTTGCGGCCATCAGCGCCGGACGCAATTGACGGTGTGTCAGCGCATGGCGTCGAGTGTGTGAAGGACAGCGGGGGAAAGAGCATGGCTCAGGCTGCACCGGGAATAAGCGGCGGCGCGGAGGCGGTCGCGTATAACGACGAGGTCGTCCGTAAGTTCGTCATCGCCGCCACCTTCTGGGGCGTCGTCGGCTTTCTGGTGGGCGTGATCATCGCGCTTCAGTTGGCCTATCCGGTCCTTAACCCGCCGCTTGAGTGGTTCACTTTCGGGCGGCTGCGTCCGGTCCACACCTCTGCGGTGATCTTCGCGTTCGGCGGCAATATCCTCTTCGCGACATCCTTCTATTCGGTCCAGAGGACCTGTCGCACAACGCTGTTCGGCGGGCCCGGCGTCGCCAACTTCATTTTCTGGGGCTATCAGGCCTTCATCGTACTGGCCGCCAGCGGTTACGTGCTGGGCGTGACGCAAAGCAAGGAATACGCGGAGCCGGAATGGTATGTCGACCTGTGGCTGACGGTCGTATGGGTCGTCTATCTGGTCGTGTTCGCGGGCACCCTCATGAAGCGGCGCGAGCCGCATATCTATGTCTCGAACTGGTTCTTCCTCTCCTTCATCGTGACCATCGCGATGCTCCATCTGGGCAACAACGCGGCCGTTCCGGTTTCCTTCCTGGGGACCAAGAGCTACGTCGTCTGGGCCGGCGTTCAGGACGCGATGACCCAGTGGTGGTATGCCCATAACGCCGTCGGGTTCTTTCTGACGGCGGGTTTCCTGGGCCTGATGTATTATTTCATTCCCAAACAGGCCGAGCGCCCCATCTATTCCTATCGTCTGTCGGTCGTTCACTTCTGGACGTTGATCTTCCTCTACATCTGGGCCGGACCGCATCACCTGCACTACACGGCCCTGCCCGATTGGGCGCAGACCCTGGGCATGACCTTCTCGGTCATGCTGTGGATGCCGTCCTGGGGCGGCATGATCAACGGAATCATGACCCTCTCGGGGGCTTGGCATAAGCTGCGGACCGATCCGGTCTTGCGCTTCATGGTCGCGTCGGTCGGCTTCTACGGCATGAGCACCTTCGAGGGGCCGGTGATGTCGATCAAGGCGGTGAACAGCCTCAGCCACTACACCGACTGGACGATCGGCCATGTGCATTCGGGCGCCCTCGGATGGGTGGCGCTCATCAGCTTCGGCGCCCTCTACTTTCTGGTTCCGCGTTTGTGGAACCGCGAGCGCCTCTACAGCCTGAAGCTGGTTTCCTATCACTTCTGGATCTCGACGGTGGGGATCGTCCTCTACATCGCCGCGATGTGGATCTCGGGGATCATGCAGGGCCTCATGTGGCGCTCGTATGACGAGCTTGGCTTCCTCCAGTACTCCTTCATCGAGACGGTCGAGGCCATGTTCCCCTACTATTTGATCCGATCGCTTGGAGGGATCCTGTTCCTGCTGGGATCCCTGATCATGGTGTACAACCTCTGGAAGACCGCGAAGGGTGAGTTGCGGGACGAGGCCGTCGTGACCGATGCCCCGCGGGTTGCCACGGCGGCGGCTGGTGAGTGAGGGAGGGGGCCATGAACCATCGAATTCTCGAACGCAACGTCATCTTGCTCGCGGTCGCGATCCTGCTCACGGTCGCCATCGGCGGGTTGGTGCAGCTGGTACCGCTCTATACGATGGAGGTCACGATCGAGGAGGTCGAGGGCGTCCGTCCTTACACCCCGCTCGAACTGGCGGGGCGGAACATTTACGTCCGCGAGGGATGCTACCTTTGCCACAGCCAGCAGATCCGCCCCTTCCGGGACGAGGTCGAGCGCTACGGCCACTACAGCCTCGCCGCCGAAAGCATGTACGACCATCCGTTCCAGTGGGGGTCCAAGCGCACCGGCCCGGACTTGGCCCGGGTGGGCGGCAAGTATTCCAACGAATGGCATGTGGCGCATCTGATCGCGCCGAGGTCGCTGGTTCCCGAGACAGTGATGCCAGCCTATCCATTTCTCGCCGAGAAGGAATTGAAGTTCGACGACGCCGCGGACCATCTGCGTACCCTGCGGATGGTCGGCGTTCCTTACACCGACGAGCAGATCGAAAACGCGCTGGATGACATTGCCAACCAGGCCAATGGGGAGGAGTTCGACCCCGACGCGTTGCTGGAACGCTATCCCAAGGCCGTCATCGGCGATTTCGACGGAGATCCGGAACGCGTGACCGAGATGGATGCGCTCGTCGCCTATTTGCAGATGCTCGGAACGTTGGTTGATTTTACCGCCGTTCAACCCGAGCAGCTCTATCGGTAGGCGGAAATCATGGATCTCGAGTCAATTTGGCAGGCTGCGCAGTCCTTGTGGGTGGTGTGGCTGATGATCTTGTTCCTCGGCGTCGTCTTTTGGGCGTTTCGCCCGAAGAATCGCAAGCGGTTCGAGGACTACGGAAAAATCCCGTTTCGGGATGGAGAGAACGGAGGTTGAGCGATGGCTGACCGGGACACTGATGCGCTGACTGGCATCGAGACGACCGGCCATGAGTGGGACGGCATCAAGGAGCTCAACAACCCCTTGCCGAGGTGGTGGCTCTATCTGTTCTACGCGACGATCATATGGTCGATTGGCTACTTCATCGTCTATCCCGCTTGGCCGACCCTCAGCACCTACAGCAAGGGGGTCATTGGATATTCCTCGCGAGCCGAACTCGACCGGCATATGGAGGAGGTCAAGGCGAGCCGATCGGCTTGGCTGGAGAGGTTCGAGGCGGCCTCCGTCGATGACATCGTCGGCGATACGGAACTGCTGCAATACGCGATGGCCGGTGGGCGGACCATCTTCGCCGACAATTGTGCCCCTTGCCACGGGGCCGGCGGGGCCGGGGCCAAGGAATATCCGATCCTTGCGGATGACGATTGGATTTGGGGCGGAACGCCCGAGGCTATTTACACGACTCTTCTGTACGGCATCCGCTCCGGCCATGACGATGCCCTGGAGTCGGAGATGCTGCGATTCGGCGAGGACGAAATCCTCGAGCCGGCGCAGATCGAGGCCGTGGCCGACTATGTGCTGTCACTCTCCGGCAATGGCGCCGCCAGCGAGGAAGGCCAGGAGATTTTCCTCGAGCAGTGCGTCGCCTGCCACGGCGAGGACGGAACCGGTGTCGCGGATTTCGGCGGCCCCAATCTCACCGACGGCATCTGGCTCTACGGCGGCAGCAGGGAGGCCGTGATCAGCCAGATCAACGCGCCACGGCATGGCGTCATGCCGGCCTGGATAGACCGTCTCGACGATGTCTCCATCAAGCAGGTCTCGGTTTATGTCCATGCCCTGGGAGGGGGGGAGTAATCCGGCCGGGCCATCCCGGTTGAATTGCGGTCTCGTATGAAGAAGGAGATCCATGGATCAGGTCGTTGATCAAGGGGCGGCCCCGTCCGAAAAGCCGAGAACGCCCAGGACCCGCCGGGTTCAACCCCTGTATGCGGCCCATGAATGGGTGTACTCACGGAAGGTGTCGGGCATCTTCCGACAGGTCAAATGGGCCGCGCTGGTTGTCTTGCTCGGGCTCTATTATGTTGGGCCATGGCTTCGATGGGACCGGGGCGAGGGCGCGCCGGACCAGGCGCTGCTGATCGATCTGCCTGCAAGGCGGGCATATTTCTTCGGCATCGAGATCTGGCCGCAGGAAGTCTACTACCTGACCGGTCTGCTGGTTATCGGGGCGATTGGCCTGTTCCTGATTACCTCGCTTGCGGGGCGGGTCTGGTGCGGTTTCCTGTGCCCGCAGACGGTGTGGACGGATCTTTTCCTCTGGTTTGAACAGAAGATCGAGGGAGATCGAGTAGAGCGCATTCGGCTTGACCAACAGCCGATGTCGCTGTCCAAGGCCGGGAAAAAGATCCTCAAACATGGCTCATGGTTGATCGTTGCCTTGGCCACGGGCGGCGCCTGGATTCTCTATTTCAATGATGCGTACACGGTGCTGCCCGATATCTTCGCGGGCCAAGCCTCCATGCCCGTGTACATCTTCCTCGCACTGTTCACGGGCACGACCTATTTGCTGGCGGGCTGGGCGCGAGAGCAGGTGTGCATCTACATGTGCCCGTGGCCGCGATTCCAGAGCGCGATGTTCGACGAGCATTCGCTCATTGTCACCTACGAGAACTGGCGCGGCGAACCGCGGGGCAGGGCGAAGGTCGGCGAGTCTTTCGACGGGCGCGGGCATTGTGTCGACTGCAATATGTGCTACCAGGTCTGTCCGACCGGGGTCGATATTCGCAAGGATCAGCAACTCGCCTGTATCGGCTGCGCGCTCTGCGTCGACGCCTGCAATTCGGTCATGGACCGTTTCAAACTGCCGCGCGGGCTAATCACCTATGATTCCATCGCCAATCAGACCGCGCGGGAGAAAGGCGAACCGACCCAATTCCGGCCCGTGCGGGCGCGCACGATCGCCTATGCTTTGATTTTGGCGGTCACCGTCGCGATCATGGGGTACGGCCTGCTCACGCGCGATCGGGTCGAGATCAACGTTCTTCACGACCGCGCGCCCCTGTTCGTCGCCCTGTCCGATGGTGGCGTCCGAAATGGGTTCACCTACAAGATCCTCAACATGGAACGCCAGCCCAAAACGTTTACCCTCCGCCTCTCGGGACTGGACGGGGCAACCCTGCGGGTGGTCGGGTTCGCGCCCGAGTGGACGACCGAGGCGCGGCTGCCGGTCAAGCCCGATTCGGTCGGTACGTTCCGGGTCCTGGTGAGAAGCGATCGCGAAGCCCTATCGGGCGCCTCGACGGCTTTCGCCTTCCAGCTTGAGGAAGAGGTTTCGGGGCAAGTCCATGAATACAACGCCGCGTTCTCGGGACCGGCACAATGACGGTGAGTTCGATGGGCATTCGGTCACGCAGCGGCGCACGCGAGGATGGATGGTGGTATCCATGGATCTTCGTTTTCGGCATGGCGTTCGTGGTCCTGATCAACGGCATCATGGTCTATATTGCGTTGAGCACTTGGACCGGGCTTGAGACCGAGCGCCACTACGATAAAGGGCTCGCCTACAACGAAAACCTCGCAGCCGCGCGGGCCCAAGCGGCGCTCGGTTGGCGCCTGGAGGTGACGTATACGCCGGCTCCGGCTGCCGACGATCCGGGAGAGCTCACCGTGACCGTAACGTCGTCGGACGATCAGCCGCTTGTCGATCTCGACGTGACCGCCCGGCTGATCCGCCCCACGCATGAGGGGTTCGACCGCGATGTCCAGCTCGATCACGCGGGCGCTGGCGTTTATAAGGGGCAGGTGTCGATTCCCCTTCCTGGGCAATGGGACGCCAGGATCCATGCCCGCCGCCGGGACGCCGAGTTTCAAGAGGTGAAGCGCCTCTTCGTTCCCTGAGGTTGCGCAACACTGTGTGGAACGGCTCTCGCACCCCAGGAAAGTGACCGCAGTTCGTCGATGACGGCGTGCCTCCATTGTGGATTGGATATCCCTGCCCGATCCGGGGCTGCCGAGGGGTTCTGCTGCCCGGGATGCGAGACCGCCTATGACCTTGTCCGGGGGCTCGGGCTCGAGCGGTATTACCAGCGACGGCGTTTCGATCCGACCGCTCGGCCCATGCGGCCCGAAGAGGACGGGGCGCCCCTGGACTTCGCCAGCCACGTTGTTGACGACGGCGAAGGTCTTTTCGTGCTTCACCTGATGGTGGACGGCCTGCAATGCGCCGCCTGCGTCTGGCTGATCGAGTCCGTGCTCACGCGTCAGCCGGGCGTCGTATCGGCGCGCGTGAACATGACGACCCGCCGGCTGACGTTGAGGTGGCGGGGGGCCGCCTCGGACGCCGATCAACTCGTGGGCGCGGTCGGCGCGCTTGGCTATCGCCTCGTCCCCTATGATCCCGTTCTACTTGATCGCGCCAGGACACGGCATGAGAAGGAGCTGCTGCGGGCCATGGCGGTCGCCGGTTTCGCGGCGGGGAACGTCATGCTGCTGTCCGTCTCGGTCTGGGCCGGTCACTGGCAAGGCATGGGCCCGGCGACGCGCGACCTTTTCCACTGGCTGTCCGCCCTCATCGCGCTTCCCGCGATCGCCTATGCCGGCCTGCCCTTCTTCCGCTCGGCCCTGACCGCTTTGCGCGCGCGGCATGTCAACATGGATGTCCCGATATCCCTCGCGGTCATCCTCGCGGCGGGCATGAGCCTGGCCGACACCATCGAAGGCCGACAGCACGCTTACTTCGATTCGGCGGTGATGCTTCTGTTCTTTCTGCTGATCGGCCGCTATCTCGACCATCGCGCACGCGGCAAGGCGCGCAATGCGGCCGAGCACCTGCTCACCCTTGGTGCCGTCGCCGTCACGGTTGTCGATCAGAAGGGGCGCAAACATCTCCTGCCGCCCTCGCGTGTAGAGCCGGGCATGACGGTTTTCGTGGCCGCGGGGGAACGAATCTCGGTCGACGGCAAGGTCGCCTCGGGCATGAGCGACCTCGATGTCAGCCTGATCACGGGCGAGACCGTTCCTACCGCCGCTGTCGAGGGCACGAAGGTCTTCGCCGGAACGCTCAACCTCTCGGGACCGCTGAGAATAACGGTCGATGCCGTGGGCGACCGGACCCTCCTGGCCGAGATCGCGCGGTTGGTCGAAGCGGCCGAACAGGGCCGGGCCGACTATGTCGCTTTGGCGGATCGCATCGCCCGGCGCTATTCGCCTGTCGTGCATACGCTGGCTTTGGCGACTTTTCTGGGTTGGCTGGTTCTCGGCGATATCGGCTGGCGTGATTCTCTTCTCTATGCGGTCGCGGTGCTCATCATCACCTGTCCCTGTGCCCTGGCCCTGGCGGTTCCCGTGGTGCAGGTGGTGGCGACGGGACGCCTGCTGCGCCAGGGAATTCTCGTGAAGGCGGCGACGGCGCTCGAGCGTCTGGCCGGTGTCGACACCGTTGTTTTCGACAAGACCGGGACACTGACCACGGGACATCTCGATTTGCAGAACCCGGGTGAGGTGGATGTCGAGAGCCTGAGGCTCGCGTCGTCTCTTGCGGCAGCCAGTACCCACCCGCTGGCGCGGGCCCTGGCGCGGGCCCATCCGGACTCAGTGCCGCCGGAGGGCGTGCGCGAGGTTCCCGGCGAGGGAATGGCGGTTGAAACGACCGAGGGCGAGATCAGGTTGGGCCGCCGGCGTTGGTGCGGGGTGCGTGAGACGGATGACGGCGTCTTGCCGGAGATGTGGCTGGCTCGGCCGGGCGTTGATCCCGTCCGCTTCGTGTTCGAGGACAGGGTTCGAGAGGATGCGACGGCCGTGGTGGTCACGCTTCGCGACGCTGGATTTGACGTCCGACTGCTCTCGGGAGATCGCGGCGCCAGCGTCTCCGCAGTCGCGGCCGAGCTGGGGATCGAGGCGTGGCAGGCAGGTGTATCGCCGCAAGGGAAGTCCGACGAGCTGCGGTCTCTCGCCGCGGATGGAAAGCAGGTTCTTATGGTCGGCGACGGTCTGAACGATGCCGCGGCCCTGGCCGCCGCGCATGCGTCCATGTCGCCCTCGACCGCGGCCGATATCAGCCAGACCGCGGCGGATATCGTGTTCCAGGGGGTGCGCTTGCATCCGGTTCTGGAGACGCTGTCCGTGGCCCGCCAGGCTCGCATGCGGGTTCGCCAGAACTTTGCACTCACTTTCCTCTATAATGCCATCGCCGTTCCGTTCGCCGTTGCCGGATATGTGACACCGTTGATCGCCGCCCTTGCCATGTCCGCGTCTTCGATCGCCGTGATCGTCAACGGTCTCCGTCTCAACTGGGGGAGGAGTCGTTGGATACGCTCCTGATTTTGATCCCGGTTTCCCTGACGATCGGATTGATTGCCCTGTGCGCGTTTCTCTGGGCGATGCGATCGGGTCAGTTCGATGATCTCGACGGCGCGGCCCATCGAATTCTCTTCGACGAGGAGGATGACAAACCTGATCGGGGCCGGCCATCGGCTACCACCGGTGCTCCCGAGGATGGTCGCCGGAAGAGGGGGGCGTAATTTGAATGAGCAGACTCTGCTTCTGAACCTGCTGGACTCGGGCCTGGCCCATTGCCGCGGAATGGTCGAGGATCACGGGGGGATATTGACGACCTTGTTCGTGGCCGGTTTCCTCGGCAGCGCGACCCATTGCGTGGCCATGTGCGGCCCCTTCGTCCTGGCCCAGACTGTGGCGCGGCTCGAAAGTCAGCCGGCGGCCGAGATGCGCGAGTTTCACCGGCTCACCGGCGCGGCGCTGACGCCCTATCATGTCGGTCGGATGACCACATATGCGGGTCTCGGCGCGGTCGCCGCGGCGCTTGCGGGGGGGCTCGTACAAGTGACCGGCCTCAGATGGATGTCAGCGGCGTTCCTGTTTCTGGCTGCGCTCGCCTTTCTCGCCTACGGCGCGCGTCGGGTTGGCTTTCTTCTGCCGGCGCGCGAAACTGGCGGGGAGGGCTGGTGGGCGCGCCATGTCGGTCGGTTGGCGCGACCGCTTTTCGAGCGTCCCGTGGGGCTTCGCGGCTACGGTTTGGGGCTGGCGCTCGGTTTTCTGCCCTGCGGCCTGCTTTACGGGGCGCTGGCGGCTGTCTCATCGAGTGGCGACGCCCTGACCGGCGCTTTCGGCATGATCCTGTTCGCGCTGGGCACGGTGCCGGCGCTCCTCGTCGTGGGGGTCGCGGGACACGTTGCCGGGCGGCGGTGGCAGACTTGGACGGCGCGCGTGGCGCCGGTGCTGATGGTCTTCAACGCCGGTGTGCTCGGTATCATGGGGTGGCGCATGCTCGCCTGATGCGGATAGGTTAGTTCCCGAGGGCCACGCTTTGGCCCCGGAAAGCACGACCATCGGCGGAGAGAGAGGCCAAGCATGCCCATCCATCGTCTTCCGAACAACCCGATCATCACGCCATTCATGGATCGGCGCATGGGCCGGAACGTCAACGGGCCGTCCCTTATCCGGGTGCCAGATTGGGTGCCCGACCCTCTTGGCCGGTATTACTTGTACTTCGCCCATCATCGTGGCGCTTACATCCGCCTCGCCTATGCCGACGAGTTGGCCGGGC
Organism: Rhodospirillales bacterium; assembly: GCA_028281785.1. Taxonomy (GTDB): domain Bacteria; phylum Pseudomonadota; class Alphaproteobacteria; order Rhodospirillales; family Shumkoniaceae; genus JANQJG01. Next base: position 19,021 of record JANQJG010000051.1, on the reverse strand, counting down.
CGTGGAAAACCCATGAACCCGGTGTCCTTGCGGTCGAGCAGTCCTATTTCACCGAGCACGTGGCCTCGCCCGATGTCCATATCGACGAGGACACGCGGCTGATCCGCATGTATTTCCATGGGCTGGTCTCTCCCCCCAACAACCAGGGAACGCGTGTCGCCTTTTCCTTCGACGGCCTGTCATTCATCGTGTCTCCGCCCTTGCTCGGCGGCCCCTATTTCCGGGTCTTCCAATGGGGTGGGGACTACTACGCCTGGGCCATGGGCGGGCATTTCTGGCGTTCGTCGGATGGGCTCGAGCCCTTCGAGAAGGGGCCGGAATGCGGCTTCCCGCCCAAGGTGCGGCATGGCGCCGTGCTGCTGGAGGAAGACAAACTGGTCGTCCTGTTTTCTTCCATCGGAGACACGCCGGAACGGATTCTCGCTGCCGAGGTGCCGCTTGATCGGCCGTGGAAGGAGTGGCGCGCCTCAGAACCGAAGGAAGTGATTCGGCCGGAGACCGACTACGAAGGCGGCAACCTAAAACTCGAAGCCTCGGAGCGGGGCGAGATCAACGAACCCGTTCGGCAACTTCGCGATCCGGCGGTCTTTCGTGACGGCGAAGACGTCTATTTCCTCTACTCGGTAGCGGGTGAGAACGGAATCGCTATTGCCCGAATCGAATGACGGATTCGTCGAGCCTCTGGACGAACCTGCTGGTTCGCGGCCCGGTCAAGGCCATCCGGCGAACAACGGTGAATAAGCCCGTCAGAGACCGTTTCAGCGAACTCCAAACCGCGCTCGAAATGCCTAAATAATACCAATCGCCTCGTATCGATATTGTCGCATTGAATGGACTGGTCGGGAAGCTGAGTGCCTCGCTGAACCACGCAAACCGGAGGGGTATGGAGGCCGCGCTTCTCTTCTGTTCCGATGCGGGCAGTTTTATCCCCTGCGCTAGCCGCTCCGTCACGAGTGTTGGGTGCCTCCCGTGACGGAACGGACCGGTTCAATCCGCTATCGATCGGGCTTCTCCCGCCCGCCCGAGTCGCAAATGCGACTCAAAAAGAGGTTCACAGGGCGCTTGGTCCTCACGTAGGATGGCACGGTTACCGTGGCAATCACGGATAAAACAAGGGATGTGACGCAGAAGGGAGTGCAAGATGACCATCAAACTTACCCGTAGGCAGGCTCTCGTTGGCAGCGCGTGTGTGGCCGGTGCAGGCCTTCTTCCCATTTCCAAAGGCCTTGCCGCCGGCTGGCCCGAACGCCCAATTACGGTCGCCATGTCGGCGCCGGCCGGCGGCGCGACGGACCGTGGTATTCGCCCCATAGCGGCGAAGCTGAAACCGCTGCTCCGCGCACCGGCGATTTCGCTTCAGGACATGTCCGGAGCGGGCGGCGTGCAGGCGGTGGAATACGTCATGGGGCAGCCGGCCGATGGCTACAGCTGGGTCGGCATGAACGACACGATCGAGGCGTTCCCGTCGCTCGGCCGCTATGACTACAGCTATCGCGATTTCGATTTCTGGATGGCCGCCGGCACGGCTTGCGGCTTCACCGTGCGGGCCGAATCCAAGGTTAAAACCTTCGAAGAATTTATCGATTGGGTCGGGTCGAATCCCGGGAAGCTTTCCTGCTCCACCACTCCGACGGGAACGCTGTGGAGCAACGTGGCGGTCTACGTCAAGGAAAAAGCCGGCCTCGACTACAAGATCGCGAACTACAAGGGTGGCGGCCCCTCGGTCCGCGCTGCCTTGGCCGGCGAGACGGATTTCGGCTGCATGGGCGTCACCCCCATGGCCAACTTCATCCGCGCGGGCAAGCTGCGCTGCCTGTGCGCCACGACGACCGAGGACTGGAAAACGGCCGGCGTGATGATTCCGACCATCAGCCGGTACATCAAGGATCCGCTGATGGTGAAGACGCTGCCCTGGACCAATATTCACGGGGTTGCGCTGCACAAGGACTGCCCGGACGACGTCAAGGCCAAGATCGATGACGCGTTCGCCAAGGTCATGGCCGACAAGAGCATGGAGAAGGTCTGGGACGATAACGCCTTCTTCCCCTTCAAGGCCGGTCGGGACACCGCCAACGACCTGATGAAGCAGCGGACCGAGCTCCAGGCCTATGTGATCGAAGTCATCCTGGGCATCCAGAAGAAGACCCGCGAAGAACTGGGTCTGGGCAAGATCGAGGAGACCATCTAGCCTCAGGGCCGGGTCAGCCTCTCTTTTGTTTTTGTGGCCCGCGTTGGGTGGAGGGGCCGGTGCACGTGCCGGCCCCTGGCCCCGCCGCAGCATAGCCCGAGGATAGAATGAGCGATCGCAGCAGTGACGGCTCCGTTGCCGCGGAGCATGAGGATCATCCTCCTCTACCCGATGAGAGAATAAGATCGCCGGCCGCCGACTTCGTCGCGGGTGTGCTGATCTTTCTCGTGTCGCTATACACACTCGTCGACTCCTACAACATGCCGAGTTTCGGTGATCCGTCGGAAAAGGCCTACAATACGCCCGGCCTCACGCCGATGGTGGTTTCGGCCGTCCTGCTGGTTCTGTCCGCGGCCCTGATGATTCGAAGCCGCAATTTCAGTCTCAGCCTCGGTTTCGCTCGCCCGCAGATCGAGACGATCCGAGTCCTGATCACATTCACCGTCATCTTCGTCTTCGTCGCTGTCATGCCGTGGATCGGCTATGTCCCGGCGACCTTTCTCATGCTGTTTGCGTTTCAGATGATCTTCGCCCGAAAGCGAACGGTCTTTTTCGTCCTTGTCTGGGCGATCGGCCTCAGCGCCGCGCTGACGGGCGTCCTCTACTACGTTTTCCTGCATGTTTTCATGATCCCGATGCCTTAGGGAGCCCACGCCAAACCGCGCCCGAACGAGAAAACGAGCAAGTTATTGAGCCATGATCGAACAATTCCTGAATGTCATTACCGATCCCTGGGCCGTCCTGAACGCCCTTTGGGCCATCACGCTGGGAATCATTATGGGGGCCTTGCCGGGTCTGACGGGCCCCATGGCCATGGCCCTGCTGCTGGGCGTGGTCTATGCGATGTCGGCGGAGAACTCGGCCGTCGCGATGATGCTGATCTATGTCGGCGGAGTCTATGGCGGGTCGATGTCGGCCATTCTGCTCAACGTGCCGGGCGCGCCCGCGTCGGCCGCGACGGCGCTCGACGGACACCCCCTCGCGCGCCAGGGCTATGCCGGGCGGGCGATCGCAACGGTGACGATTTCGTCATTCTTCGGGACCCTCATCTCTGTCGCCATGATGGCCACCCTGACGCCGTTGCTGGTCGAATTCTCACTTAAGTTCACGGCCTGGGAACTGCTGATCCTGGTCTTGTTCGGGATTTTCATGGCGGGCAGCCTGTCGGGTGATGATCCGCTGAAGGGCTGGATCTCCGGCTTTCTCGGCCTGCTGATCGCGATGATCGGGCTCGACGACATCAACATGCATCCGCGCTTCTCCTTCGGCGTGCAGTATCTGGAGGCGGGAATCGGCCTGATCGCCGCCGTGGTCGGCATCTTCGGCATCAGCCAGGTCATGGTCACGATGCGCCCCCGGCGTTCCCTCATGATCCACACGGTCAGCAAGGTCGACCGCATCATCCCCCGGTTCGCCGACCTCAAGGGAAAAATTCGGGTCATCCTGCAATCGGGCGTGGTCGGCACCTTCGTGGGCATGCTGCCCGGGCTGGGCGCCGATATGGGCGCCTGGGCCTCCTACGATCTTGGGCGGCGCACCAGCAAGGTGGCGCACAACTATGGAAAGGGCGAGATCGAGGGCGTGATCGCGGCCGAGACCGGTAACAACGCCGTCGTTCCCGGATCCCTCATACCTGTTATTGCATTGGGACTGCCGGGCAGCGCGGGCGCCGCGATCATCATGGCGGCGCTGTTCCTGCATGGCCTGAAGCCGGGGCCGACCTTCATGATCGACAATCTGGGGCTGTTCGAATACATGGTCGCGGGCTTGTTCCTCGGCGCCTTTCTTCTGCTGATCGTGGGGCTGGCCCTTTCCCACGTCATCATCTATGTGCTGGCGATCCCGCGTGAGAACATCATGGCCATGGTCGTGGCCCTTGCGGCCGTCGGCGCCTATGCCTCGAAGCTTCAATACGGCGATGTCTGGATGATGCTGGCCTTTGGCGTGCTCGCTTACGGTATGCGGCGACTCGGCTTTCCGCTCGCCCCCCTGGTGCTGGGTATCGTGCTCGGGAAACTGCTTGATGAGTTCCTGCGCAACGCCACGATCATTGGCGGTGGCAGCGTCCTGCCGCTCTTTGAGCGTCCGATCGCGACGACCCTTCTGGCCATGCTGGTGCTGTTCTTCGTTTTCAGCCTTCCGGGTGTCCGGGGCGTCGCCGGTCAGGTGGTCGAGAAGGCGCTGGGGCTGATCACCCGATCACCGAAATAGGGCGCGCACTACCCCTTCGAACCCGGGAGCTTGGCGCCCGAGAGCTTGGCCAAGGCCGCGGTGACGGCGGTGGTGTGATCCTCTCCATGGCCCATGCCGGAGGCCAGGCGCAAAAGGTCGCGTGCCGCGTCGCCCGCGATGTGAAGCGCGCCCGTCGCCTCCGCCATCTTGGTGTAGAGCTGCAAGTCCTTGAGCGCGGTATCGACCGCGAAGGCCGTGCTGTGATCGCCCTTGAGGATACGGGGGCCGGAATCGCTCAGACGCATGCTCGACGCCCCGGTTTTCGAGATGATCTCGTAGAACAGCTCGAGATCGAGCCCGCGTTGCGCCGCCACCGTAAAAACCTCGCTGATGATGGCGCCGTTGCACTGCGCGATGGCGTTGTTGAGCAGCTTGTAGGCGTGGGCGCTGCCCAGCGCGCCGGCATAGACGATCCGGTCCGCCATGGCCTCGAAAACCGGCCAACAGGCATCTGCGACGGCCTTTTCGCCGCCGACGATGATCTGCATCGTGCCGTCCCAGGCCTGCTGCGGCCCCCTGAGCAAAGGCGCGTCCAACAGCTTGACGCCGCGTTCGGCCGCCGTCTCGCCAAGCTTTACCGTGAAGTCGGGATCGCTCGTCGAGCAGTCGATGACCGTGGAGCCTGGCCGGGCGAGAGCGACAACACCTTGCTCCCCGCCCAGCACGCCATGGATCGACTCGATACTCGGCAGACAGGTGATGATGATGTCGGCGCCGTCGACGGTTTCCGGCAGCGTCGCCGCTTCCCGCGCGCCGCGCTGTTTCAGGTCCTCGATGCGTTCCCGCCGGCGGTGCGCCAGGACCGTCAGCGGATAGCCGTTCTCCAGCAGGTTTTTGCCCATGCCATGGCCCATGAGGCCAACGCCGATGAAGCCGATTTTCGGTTTGTCCGTCACCGCGATTCCCCTCCTTAAGATCGTCGTGTTCGGCTTTAGGCGAACACCGGTTTCTCTCCCGGCGCCGGCGTGTGGCAGAAATCGCCGCGGTTCAACACGGCGTCTACTCCGCCGAAGGATTGAATCAGCGCGTCCTGGTCGCGGAAGGCGCGTTCGTTGGCCTCCTCCGGATCGACGACCGCGCGCAATTTGGCCTCGCATTCGGCGATGATGTCCCGATGCGCCGCGCTCTGCCCGAGATCGTTGGCCTCGTAGGGATCGGCCTCGATATCGAAGAGCTGCGGCGGATGGCCGACATAGTGGACGTACTTCCAGCGGCCGTTCCGGATCATGTACATGGCCGTGCAGGACCCCGCCGCGTGATACTCGCTGAGCACCGTGCGGTCGGGAGTCTCCCCCCTCGCGATGCGGTAGAGCGAGTGCCCCGGCATGTCGTGTTCTTCCTCGTCGGTGAGTGCGACTCCCGCGCCCTCGAGAGTCGTCTGGTACGCATCGACCAGGGATACGGGTGTATCGATCCGAGCGCCGGCCCCGACGCCGTTCCCGGCCACGATCATCGGGATCGCCGCCGACTCCTCGTACATGCAGGATTTGCCCCACATGCCGCGATTGCCGAGGTTGTCCCCATGGTCGGAGGTGTAGATGATTCGCGTGTCCTCGCTCAGCCCGCTCTCTTCCAACGCCTGGAGAACCCGCCCGATGTTGTGATCGAGGAATGAGGTCATGCCGTAATAGGCTTGGCGCGCGATCCGCACTTTCTCCTCGTCGAAATAGGTGTCGTAGGCCATGCAGCGGGTCATTTCCCTGAGCACGGGGTGGGTGGGTCGATCCTCCGGCCCATAAAGGCGCGGCCAGGGAATGTCCTCCGGCTCGTAAAGATTGTAGAAATCCGGCGGCGCGATCAGCGGGAAGTGGGGCAAGGTGAAGCCGACAAACAGAACCCAGGGTTTATCGCCGCGATTCGACGCCGCGTTGCGTAACCAGTCGCAGGCCTCGGAAGCGATGCGCGAATCGTATTGGCTGTAGGTCGACTCGCCGACCCCGGCCTCCCGTGCCAACGCCTTGATGCTGCCGCGCTCGCGGAGCTCCCGCCGAATGCTGCCGGCGAGATCGCCCAACCCCTCCAGCACATGCAGTGTATCGATCTCGTCGTTGTGGCCGTTGGGGTCGTCCTTGCTCCGCATATGCAGCTTGCCGATGGCGGTTACGTGATGTCCGTTTTCGATCAGGCGGTGCCCCCAGCCGCGGGGCTCACCCGTATAAGGGAAGGCATTGTCCCAGCAGCCGATTTGATGCACGTAGCGCCCGGTGGCGAGGCTGGCCCGCGCCGGCACGCAGATCGGGCAGTTGGTATAGGCGTTGGTGAAGATCGTTCCCTTCTGAGCCAGCCTGTCGATATTGGGCGTCTTGACGACGGGATCGCCATAGCAGCCAGAGATGTCCCGCGTGTGTTCGTCGGACAGGATGAAGAGCAGATTCTGGGGCTCCATTTCTTTCTCCCTGGATGTGGGCGCCTCCCGGACGGAAAGCTGCGGCGGGCGAAGAAGGTTCTACTGTTATTTCAAACTCGGCACGACAGCGTTACCAACGTACAGCATTGCCAATGTAAAGCCTTTTCTTGGAAGCTGCGAGGCTGAAATCTCCGGTTGCGGCGCGAACCTTCCCCGGTCCATTATGCGTATCAGAACAATAGAAAATTACTCGCGTGTAAGTTGATAATATACGCAGGGAGGCCGCATGACTAATTCGACCGAGCCCGCCAATCTGATCTTCTTCCTCTCGGACAATCACAACGCGGCCTTCCTGGGGGCAGCCGGTCATCCTCGGATCCACACGCCGACCCTCGACCGGATCGCCGCCAACGGCGTTCGCTTCACCAACGCCTATTGCGGGAGTCCCTTGTGCTGCCCGTCGCGGGCCGCGCTGACCACCGGCCGCTTCCCGCATCAGACCGGCTATTGGGACAATGGCATCGTTTATGACGGCCGCGTGCCCAGCTGGATGCGGCGGCTGCGCGACCAGGGCCACATGGTGACCTCGGTGGGCAAGCTGCATTTCCGCAGGAGCGAGGACGACAACGGCTTCACCGAAGAACTGTTGCCCATGCATATCCTGGATGGCCGTGGCGGCGTCCACATGATGCTGCGGGGCTATGACGACGAGCCGCGGGCGACCGGCCAGTGGGAACTCTACACCAAGAAGTCCCATCCCGGCGAAACGCATTACCAGGAATTTGATCGGAAGATCACGGCCCGCGCCATTCAATGGCTCAGAGAACACGGCCAGGGGCAGGATCGGCCTTGGGTTCTGCTCGTATCCTATCCGAGTCCCCATCCCGCTTTTCAGGTCCCGGAGCGGCTGTTCGATCTCTATCCGCCGGACCAAATGCCGTTGCCCCCGCAGTTTCTGCCCGGGGAGTGTCCCCGCCATCCCGCGGTCGAGCATCTGCGGGCGATCATGGACACGCGCGAGATGACGGACCCGGCGGTGCTGCAAACGATCGCCGCCGGCTATTGCGGCCTGATCACCCATGTCGACGAGCAGATCGGCGAGGTGATGGCGGTGGCCGAGGAACTCGGGCTCCTGGACTCCACGCGGGTGATGTACAGCAGCGACCATGGCGAGTTGGTCGGCGCGCACGGGCTTTTCGGAAAATCCTGCCTCTATGAGGGCTCCGTCGATGTCCCGATGCTGCTCTCCGGGCCCGGCGTGCCGCGAGGTCGCGAAGTGGACGAGATCGTGTCCCATGTCGATTTGTTTCCGACGATCCTCGAGGCCTGCGGCGTCGAGCCGGCGCCCGAGGATGCCGACCTGCCTGGGCTCTCGCTCTGGCCCGCGATCCGGGGGGAGCGCCGGGAGCGGATCGGATTTGCCGAATATCACGCCGCAGGATCCAAAAGCGGCGGTTTCATGTTGCGCGAAGGGGATCTCAAGCTGATCTACCATGTCGGCATGCCGTCCCAGCTCTTCGATCTGGCCGCCGACCCTCACGAGACCCGGGATCTCGTCGAGGCTGGGACGGGACGGGAAAAGGCGGCGGAGCTCGAAGGGAAGCTCCGGAATATCTGCAATCCCGAGGAGGTGGATCGGCGCGCCAAGCTGGATCAACGCTGCAAGATCGATTTCTGGGGCGGGAAGGAGAAGATCATGCGCGAAGGCACCCTCGTGATTACCCCGCCACCGGGTGTCGAGCCGGATCTTCAGCCCACCGAAGCCGTCGCCGAATAGGCGATCCGATGCCGACTCGGCCGAACATCCTATGGGTCTGCACCGACCACCAGCGATATGACACGATCGCGCGCCTGGGCAATCCCAACATTCAGACGCCGGTGCTGGACCGCCTGGTGGATGGCGGCGTGGCCTTCACGCGGGCCTATACCCAGAGCCCGGTCTGCACACCCAGCCGGGCAAGCTTTCTGACCGGGCGCTATCCGGCGGCGCATCAGGTTCTTCGGAACGGCAATGCGTACTTTCCCTCTCAGGAGGTCCTGGTTACGAAGCTGCTGGCCCGGGCCGGTTATGATTGCGGGATGGCCGGCAAGTTCCATCTCTCCTGCGCACAACCGACCGAAGCGCGCCTGGATGACGGTTTCCGCGTGTTTCATTGGAGCCATCATCCCTATCCCAATCTGAGCAATCACGCGTACACGGACTGGCTGAGGGCCGAGAAGCGGGTCGACCCGAGGGAGCTCTACGCATCAATCCGGAGTTATTGCGGCCCGGGGGTGCCCACCGAACTCCACCAGACCACCTGGTGTACGGAAATGGCCATCCGCTTCATCACCCAGCGGCGGGACGGACCGTGGCTGTTCAACATCAACTGCTTCGATCCCCACCCGCCTTGCGACCCGCCGGCGGAGTATCTCGAACGGTACGATTCCGGGTCCCTTCCACACGCGCTGTTTCGGGACAGTGACTCGGTCCGCCAAGAGAAGTTCAGGCGCATCCAGCAGCATTCGCCACAAGTCGGAAACCCCCTCGGCGAGGGATGCGGTGAGGAGGATGTGCCCTGGGAGCGGATGGCGATTCAGCCTCCACGCGACTACGACAGCCGTATCCTCCGCGCCGGCTACTACGGCATGATCACGTTGATCGACGCCCAGCTCGGCCGAATAGTCGATGTCCTGGCGGAAACGGGGCAGCTTGAGAACACGCTGATCATCTTCCACAGCGACCATGGCAGCCTGATGGGCGACCACGGGCTGATGTATCTCGGTTGCCGTTTCTATGAGGGACTTGTGCGGGTCCCGTTGATCTTCTCCTGGCCGAAGGCCTGTCAGAAGGGTCTCGTCAGCGACGCGTTGGTCGAATTGGTGGACATCGCGCCGACCCTGCTCGATGTGGCCGGGCTGGCGCCAACACCCGCCATGCAGGGCAAGCCGTTGACCGGCATCCTCAAAGGCAACGCCGATCCCAGCTTCCACAAACCCCATGTGGTCTGCGAATACCATGACTCATTGGGCACCACGCCGGTCAGGGAGGCGTCGCATGGCAGCATGTATTGCGACGGCCGCCACAAGATCGCGGTCTATCACGGAACGGACCTCGGTGAGCTCTATGATCTCCAGGCCGATCCCGAAGAGTTCGATGATTTGTGGGACGACCCCGCGAGTCGGGAACTCCGCGCCGACCTTCTCCGCAGGCATTTCGATGCCATGATGGCGACGGTCGGCGCCGGTGTCCCGCGGGCCGCTGCCTATTGACGAGCAACAGAAACAGGGGAGGACCTGAAGTTTGACCGCCACCGACCGCCCGAACATCCTTTGGTACTGTACCGATCAACAGCGCTATGACACGATCCGCGCCCTCGGCTATCCCCAGGTTCGGACCCCGAACCTGGACAAGTTGATCGGACGCGGCGTTGCCTTCACGCGCGCCTATTGCCAAAGCCCGATCTGTACGCCCAGCCGCGCGACCTTCCTGACCGGGCGATATCCGGCCAGCCACCACGTTCATCGCAACGGCAATGCTTACTTCCCGTCGCACGAAAAGCTGGTGACTAAAATCCTGGCCGAGGCCGGCTACGACTGCGGGCTTATTGGTAAGCTGCATCTGGCCCGTGCTCAGGGGCATGAACGGCGAACGGATGACGGCTATCGGCTGTTCGCCTGGTCGCACCACCCCATGCCCAATCTCGATCCGGAGCATCACGCCTACTTTCAGTGGCTCGTCAATGAGAAGGGCATCGATCCGCACAAGCTTTACGAAAACCTCAAGGGGTTCTGCGCCGCGGGCGTGCCGGCGGAGCTCCACCAGACCACATGGTGCACCGAGGTTGCGCTTCGCTTCATCGAGGAGAAACGCGACGGCCCCTGGATGCTGAGCATCAATCCCTTCGATCCGCACCCGCCGTTCGATCCGCCGCCCGAATACCTGTCCCGCTACGATCCCGAGACTTTGGCGCCGCCGCTCTACCAGGAAAGCGATGTGGAGCGGCAACGGATGTTCCGCGACATCTGCCAGCAGGCGGTTGAGCCCGGCAACCCGCACGGGACGAACCCAAGAGAAGGAACCGGCGAAGGGTTTATCGAGCTCGCGGCAAGGCCGCCCTCGGAATTCAACGGCCGCGAGGTCAAGGCCGCCTACTACGCCATGGTGGAGCTGATCGACGACCAGTTCGGCCGTTTGGTCGATGGGCTAGAGGCGACGGGTCAGCTCGACAACACGCTGATCATCTTTCACAGCGACCATGGCGAGACCCTGGGCGACCATGGCCAGCTCTATAAAGGCTCGCGTTTCTGGGAGGGGCTGGTTCACGTTCCCCTCATCTTCTGCTGGCCCGGAAAGCTCAAGGAAGGGTTGGTCAGCGAAGCCCTGGTCGAGCTCGTCGACTTGGCGCCGACCGTTCTGGAGGCCGCGGGAATCGAGATTCCCGGCAACATGCAGGGCAAGTCGCTCATGGGGCTGCTGACGGGGGCTACCGATCCCCAGACCCACAAGCCGCATGTGGTGTGCGAATTCAACGATGCCCTCGGCTCGACCCGGCAGATCATCCCGACCCATGCGACGATGTATTTCGACGGCCGCTACAAGACGGTCGTTTATCATGGCGAGGGGCTGGGCGAGCTGTTCGACCTCCAGGAGGATCCCGGCGAGTTCGTCAATCTCTGGGACGATCCCGGGATGAAGGACCTCAAGGCCGAGCTGGTGCTGAAGCATTTCGACGCCATCATGGCGACCAGCGACGCCGGTGTGGAGCGCGTGGGTCAATACTGATCGAGGAGGCTTCCGCCGGCTAATGCTTGCGTGTTGGCGCGCTTTCCCGCCGCGTAAGATAGACGTTGGCGCCGAAGATCATGGCGGCGCCGATCCAGGTCCAGATGTCCGGGATCTCCCCAAAGAGGAGGAAGGCGAGCACGGCCACGAAGGGCAGGCGTGTGAAGTCGAAAGGCATCACGAAGGTTGTGTCGGCGAGCTTGAACGCGCGCACGACGCAGATCTGATTGACCGTGCCGAGCACGCCATGGGCGGCCATCATCAGCAGCGCCCAAACGCTTGGCGTGGTCCACACGAACAGGGCCGGCAGCAGCGATGCGGGCGTCATCAGCAAGAGGTTGAGAATGACGATCGTCGGGGCCGGATCGGTGCGCGCGAGGTCCTTCGCGATCAGGTTCATCAGGGCCCAGCTCAAGGCAGCGAACAGGGCGATCGTGGCCGGCGTGCCGATCTCTTGAAAGCCGGGACGCAGGATGACGAGCGCGCCCAGGAAGCCGGCGAACACGGCCGACCAGCGCCGCATCCGCATCGCCTCTCCCAGAAACAGCACCGCCCCGACGGAGGCGAAGATCGGCGCCGTGAAGTTCAGGGCCACGACGTCTGCCACCGGCATCAGGGCGATGGCGTAGAAGAAGGCGATCATGCCGGCGAGATTCCACCCGGCCCGCCACAGATGCATGCCGGGACGCCGCGTTCGCAGGCCGTCCGTCCCATGCCGCATCAGCCATGGCAAAAGGAACAGCAACCCGAACAGATTTCGAAAGAACGCGATCTCCAGGGGATTCGTGCCGCCATCCGTGAGCACGCGCACGAGGACCGCGTTAACGGCGGTGCAGGCGGCCGCCGCGATCATGAATCCCGCGGCCAGGGCAGCTGCGGGAACGTGGCGGGTCAGTTTGGAATCGAACTTGCGCACGATTCGCAGCTTAGGGGGATCGCGAAGGGCACGCCAGGGGCCGTTTTCTCGCCCGGCCGCCTGGACGGCGCGCGGGGCTTATGTCAGATTGGAACGCAACAAAGCAGCAGGGGGAGCCGATGCCCGACCGACCCAACATTCTTTTCATCACATCCGACCAACATCGCGGCGACTGTTTCGGCTTCGAGGGGCGGCGAATCCAAACGCCACATCTCGACGAGATGGCACGGACGGGAACCCGGTTCTCCGCCTGCATCACGCCCAACAATGTCTGTCAGCCGTCACGGGCTTCCATCCTCACCGGTCTTCTGCCGAACACCCATGGCGTCCACGACAACGGCATCGATCTTCTTCCGGAACTGGGCGAGGCCGGATTCGCCGGCCAACTCGTCAAGGCCGGCTACCGGACCGGCTATATCGGCAAGGCCCATTTCGCGACCTCGCATACATTCGAATCGACAGGCACGCCGGAATGCCGGCACAGTACCCACCTCTACGGTCCGGATTGGTTCGGCCCCTATATGGGGTTCGAGTATTTGGAGTTGGTGGTCGAGGGGCATAATCAATGGCCCCCCATGAAACCGCCGGCCGGCCAGCACTATGAGCGCTGGTACTACGCCGACGGCCAGGGCGACGAGAGGAACCGCCTCTATCAGTTGGCGCTGCCGCCGGAAACCGGAGCTCCGCAAACCTGGCATTCGGCGCTGCCCACGGCCTGGCACAACTCGACCTGGATCGGCGACCGTACGATCGAATACCTCCGAAATCACAAGGACGAGCCGTTCTGTTGCTGGGCGTCCTTTCCCGATCCCCATCATCCGTTCGATGCCCCCGATCCCTGGAGCCGCATGCACGACCCGGCGGAGGTCGAGCTGCCGCCGCACCGAACGCTCGACCTCGACCGGCGGCCCTGGTGGCATCGTGCGAGCCTGGAAGGCGTTCCCGACATCGACCCGCATCTCAGAAAGATCCGCGAGGAGTATTCCCGCATTCTGGAGCTCACGGACGATCAGCTGCGCCAGATCACGGCCAACTACTACGGCATGATCTCGCTTATCGATCACAATGTCGGACGCATCCTGATCGCCCTCGAGGACCTCGGTCTCGCCGAGAATACGATCGTCATCTTCACGGCGGACCATGGCGACTGGCTGGGGGATCACGGCCTGATCCTCAAGGGACCGATGATGTATGACGGCTTGCTGAGGGTCGGGATGATCGTCCGCGGCCCGGGCGTGCCCGCTGGCAAGGTGGTGGATGATCCGGTCTCGACGATCGACGTCAAGGCGACGATTGAGGACTACGCCCAGGCGCAGGCCTCGGGTCCGGACCACAGCCGCAGCCTCCGCAAGCTGATCGAAACGGACGAGGACAGCCGGGACTTCGCCTACAACGAATGGGACCTGAATGCGTCCCGTTGTGGCGTTGCGCTGTTCCTTCGGACGGTTCGCACGAAAACGCACAAGCTTACGCTGGAGCTGGAGTCGGGTGCCGGTGAGCTCTACGACCTGGTCAACGATCCGCACGAAGTGGACAATCTGTTCGACGATCCGGGCTCTGCCGCCATTCGAAAGGAATTGGAAGGCATGATCGCCAGCCGGCCGGACGATGCCATGGAACCTAAGCTGCAACCGGTCGGCATGGCTTGACGGCAGCCGCCCGCTAGTGTGCCGATCACGAGGTTCGCTACATTGAATCTCGCGTGAATCGGCACACTAACTTATTGATTCTAGTGTGATTCAGCTTCCGAAGCTGGGCACACATAATGTACCCAACTTCGGAACCATCACACTAGGACGGAAAGACCGAAGGGGAGAGCGATGCCGCTGTTGGGCGAGGGAGCGCTCATCTTCTGGCATGACATCGCCGAGGGTGCCGAGAGCGATTACGAGGCTTGGCACTCTCATGAGCATATGCGCGAGCGCCTCGGCGTGCCGGGCTTCCTCAGGGGACGTCGGTACGACGTCGTTGGCGACGGGCCGCGCTATGTCATTCTGTATGAGGTCGAGACCGTCGGCGTTCTGACCTCCGCCCCCTATCTCGCGCGGCTGAACGATCCCACGCCCTGGACCCAACGGGTCACGGCCGACTTCCGCCGAACCAACCGAACGATCGCTGGCGTGCGGGGAACCGCGGGGGCCGGCGTCGGCGGCTATCTTCTGACAGTACGGGTACCCCCGGGAGACCGAGAAGACGAAATGGAGCGCTGGCTCGTGGATGAACTCATACCCGAGTTGGCCGGTCTTCCCGGTTTGTCGGGTGCCCATTTGCTGATGGGCGACGAGGCGGCGAGTCAGACCGAGAGCCGTGAAAAGCGCCTGCGAGGAGAAGCAGACGAGATCGCGGCCTGGGCTTTGCTGGTCGAAGGATATGACGAGGCCGTGCTGCGCCGGGTTGCGGGCGAGCGGTTATCGGCAAATCTATGGCGGTCAAAAGGCGCGCAGGGCGAACCTCTAGCCGGCCTTTATCGGCTGCACCATTGCCTGTCGGTACAGGATCTGGACGCCGTCTGAACGTCTGCTCTACAGCAGTTCCAGCTGTGCAACCGCTTCCTTCTTCCGCGAGCTGCGCGCCGGTTTGCTGAGCCGCAGCAACTCGTCCTCGATATCGCGGAGGAAGGGCGACGCTGGGCGTTCGCGCACACGCCCGCGCCAACTCCGCTTCTCGGCTCGGCAGAGGAACAGGCGGTCCTGGGCGCGGGTCATCCCGACATAGAAAAGCCTGCGTTCCTCCTCCATCTCGGCCTTGTTCCCGCTTCCCCACTGCAGCGGCAAAAGCCCGTCTTCCAATCCCACGATGAACACGACCGGGAACTCCAGTCCCTTTGCCGCGTGGAGCGTCATCAGCGACACGCGGTCGGCGCGCGGGTCCCATCCATCCGTCTCGGTGGCGAGCGGAAGGGCCTCCAGGAATCGTCGAGCGTCGTTATCGCAGCCTTCGGCGAGCGCAAGCAGCTGCTGCAGCGCCCAGTCGATCGCCGCCGGCTCGCAGAATTCGCCTTCGCGCGCAGCGAGGGCCGACGCCTCTAGCTTCGCCCGCAACGGCTCCGGTTCCGCCTCCTGCTCCAACGACGGGCCCAATGTCTGAAGCATCGCGAGGACACCGGCATGCTCGGTCAGAAGCGTATGGGTATGCGCCTGAAACGGCATGCCGGACCGCGCCAGGGCCTCGCGAAGGCTTTCCGTCTGTCCAGAGGTTCGATAGAGCACGGCGAAGTCCGAGAAAGACAGATCGGTCTGCTCGGCCTCGCCGGCGCGACCGCTATCGATGGAGAAGAAGCTGTGGCCGCCGATCATCCTCTCGATCGACTGAACGACGAATTCCGCCTCGGCGCGTTCCGATGGGGCCGCGTGAATCGTGATCCGTTCCAGCGCCTCCCGCATCGCCAGGGCGGTTGGTTGACGGGAGGAAGCGGTCTCGATGACTTGCGCCGCAGCGGTCACGATCGTTCCGCTGGACCGGTAGTTCCGCGGGAGATGGGCGATGGCGGCCCCGGGATAATCCTCTCGAAATCGCGAGAAACAAGACGTATCCGCTCCCCGGAACCCGTAGATGGCCTGGTTGAGATCGCCGATGACACAGAGGTTGGCCTTCTCGGGCGCGAGCAAGCGGATGAGCTGGTATTGCTGGGCGTCCACGTCCTGGAACTCGTCGACCGAAATCCATTTGAAGCGGTCGGCATACCGCGCGGCTAATGATGGGGTGTCGGTCAGAACCCGAACCGCCATGCCTACGAGGTCGTCGAAATCCACCCAGTCGCGGAGGGCGAGTTGGCGCTGGTAGACCTCCATGGCGCCGGTCAGATCTTTGTCCCGGGGGCCTTCCGATCGCTTTGCGCGAGAGATCGTAGACAGCAGGCTCCGGGCCTTCCGCTCGGACAAGGCGAGGGCGGCAGACAGCACCTTGAGACGTTCGCCCTCGGTGGCGACTCGAAAGCCTGCCTGGAGTCCGGCGGCTTCGAAGTTCTCCTTCAGAATCGAAAGGCCGAGGGAATGAAACGTGTGGATCGGCAGGTCCAGAGTGGCGTCCGGCAGAAGATCGGCAAGGCGCTCCCGCATTTCGGAGGCCGCGCGCCGCGTGAAGGTGATGGCGAGGCAGGACTGTGCCGGCACCCCATGCTCGGTGAGCAGGTGCGCGATCCGGTGGGTCAGCGTCCGCGTTTTGCCGGAACCGGGGCCGGCGACGATCATAAGGGGACCTTGCACGATCCTCGCCGCCGCCTGCTGGTCGGAGTCCAGGCGGGAGAGCGGGCAGGAGGGGGCAGGCTGCCTGGCGTCGTCCGTGGTCATATCGAACCCGAAGAGGTCGATCGTTGGGGCCTCGTCAAGCGAGATCGGCGGACTTGGCGGGGGCGATGAAACGGGCGCCGGAACCGGCGACCTGTCCGGTTTCGTGGCCGGGAGGTCGAACAGCAGGCCGCTGGAGGTGCGGCTGCTAAGCTCACCCGCTTCAAACAGCTTTATGACGCCATACTCGCCGTCATATCCCGCCTCGCGGATGACGCGTCCGGCCCGCAGGCGCGAAATAGCCTCGGCCAGCAGGTCGCCGTCCGCGCGTTCGATGTCTTCGACCGGGATTTGATTGAGAATGGCGAGCTCCGGCCCCAGGGATGAGAGCGCGCGGTCAAAGTTCTGTTGGACGCGCTTGCTGTTGGGCCCGGTTCCGGCGATTTCCGAGAGGATTTCGGAAAGCGGCACGAGGCTGGCGACGCTGCCTGCGGTCGGCGGCGGGGCGGCCGCCGATTCGGGCCGGTCTGCCAGCGAGTCGACACGGTTCATCACACCGATGGTGACGGGCTGGCCGCAGGACGGGCACTTTCCGCCATGCGCCCGCGTTTCCTCCGGCGTCAGGCGCATGCTGCATTTACGGTGTCCGTCCAGATGATACTTGCCCTCCTCGGGGAAGAATTCGACCGTGCCTTCGTAGCCCCGGCCGGTCTCCAACGCCTTGCGGATGGCGAAGTAGTCCATTTCGGTGTCGAAGACGGTGGCCTCGCGTCCGAGCTTGGCCGGCGAGTGGGCATCGGAGTTGGAGACAAGCCGGTAGCGGTCGAGGGCGGAAAGGCGCCAGTTCATGGACGGGTCCGATGACAGCCCGGTCTCCACGGCGAAGATGTGATCGCTGAGGTCGCCATAACAGTCGGTGACCGAATCGAATCCTGATCGCGAGCCGAGGACGGCGAACCAAGGCGTCCAGATATGGGCCGGAATGAGGTAGGCGTCCGGGCTCGACTCCAGGGTGATCTCCAGTAGATGCCGCGAGTCGAGGCCCAGGATCGGACGGCCGTCCGACGACAGATTGCCGATTCGCGAGAGGCTGGCGACAAGGCGTTCGGCCGACTCGAAGTCGGGGACATAGACGAGATGGTGGATCTTTCGCGTCGCGTCGTCCTTCTTGTAGATGGTTGAAATCTCGACTTCGAGCATGAAACGGGGGGCGAATCGATCAGGGCCGGGCATCGGTGCCGCGGCCTCGCCTTGGGGATCGTCACGCAGACGGAAGAGCCCGGGCTCGGCCGGAACCAGCTTTTCCTTGAGCTCGGCCCGCCAGGCGGGATGGGTGAAATCGCCGGTGCCGATCACGGAAATGCCTTTTTTGGCGGCCCACAGCGCCATGTGCTCCAGATCGCATTGGCGACTCGTCGCCCGGGAGTATTTGGAATGGACGTGAAGGTCCGCGTGGAATCGCATTTCGTGTCCTTCTTCTGGCCCTGAAGGGCAAATTTCGGTCTGGGGACCTGCGCGCGGAATGCACAAGACTAAGAGGTATGTTCGTTGGATGGCAACAAGATATTGGGCATGAATCTACTCTTATTGAATTTCGAAAAGGCGGGAACCGCCGGTTTCCGGGCGATCCCGCCAATTGGGCCGGGTTCGGTCATCGGCTGTTCACTTTTTGTGGATATCATTCCCGGCAAAGTTCACCTGACTAATAAAAAGTGGTAGTATGCCCGCAGGCCTGATCTGTCACCGGGGGGTGGCGCCCGGACTTAATGCGGGCGAAGCAGAAAGCAGTATGGGGGATCCATGAGGACTCGACACTTCCCGGCCGGCTATCCGGCCATAGTCAAACGGGTAGAACGCTTAGGAATGGCTCTGATATGCGCGGCGATCGTGCTCGTCGCGTCCGTCCTCTCAAGCAACGCGCAGGCCCGCCAGCCGGCATCGGACGAGGTCCGGGCGGCGATGCGTGTCCGCGTGCTTCAAAGTGAATTGATGGTGGCGGCGCTCACCTGCCGGGAGCAGGCCCGCTACAACACCTTCGTGCGCAAATACGAGCCCAAGCTGGTTCGGAGCAGCCGCGTGCTGAAGACCCATTTCGAAACCACCTATGGCCGCCAAGGCACGTCCCGGCTGAATGCCTTCGTCACCTATCTGGCGAACACGGCCTCGACCCTCAGCATCCGCAGCGGCGCCGACTACTGCCCTGCCGCGAGGACTCTCTTCGACCGCCTTCTCGATCCGGGCAGCCAAGGCCTCGACCACTTCGCGCTGGTGCGTACCCGCATGTGGATGGAGCGAGATCGCTCGCCGGAGCTTCTTCAAATGGTCGAAGGCGCGCAATAGGTTGCAG
>JANQJG010000040.1 GCA_028281785.1 Rhodospirillales bacterium | reverse complement strand
GGCGATTTTGGCCGAACCCCGGAGGGGCTGGGCGAAAACCCGCCATTTCCGCGTCGCTCGTCCTCGAATATGCCCGGCATGTCCTTCGTCCTCGCTCCTGGAACTGACGGGTTTTCGACACCAGCCAGATCAATGTGCTGAAGGTCAACAGGCCCTAGCCCCAGATCGGTGTTTGCCGGGTATTTCCGCAAAAGATCCGCACGCACAGAACAGCCGGCGACCGAACTTGTCGCCGGCTTTATCGGTGCCTAGCGCGAGATACCCTGTCGCGCCTTCTCCTCGTGGTCCATCCACGCAAAACGCGCGGGATAGTTTCCGATCGCCAAGAGACGGTCACCTTTCACATAGCTGCGTGAGCCCAGGTTAAGCGCCAGCGTCGGCAAGTAGATGACCGGCGCATCCTCAAGTAGCTGTTCCATGTACTGTCGGATCAAGTCCTGACGCTTGTCTGGGTCGGTTTCCGATGTGGCGGCCTCGGTTATTCTGTCGATCTCGGAGCTGTAGTAGAACATCCGGTTCGATCCTGCCGGCTTCCATGCCTTGGAGTAGGTAAACAGCAGCATCGGTTCGTCCGGATCGGCGGTCGGCACGCCCCATGACAGCATCACCATGTCGTAGGCCGCGTCGGTTGGGCTCTGCGAGATTGCGCTGCTGAAAGATGCGCTTTCCATCAGAGTTATGCTGACATCGACGCCGATATCGCGAAGAAACGACTGAACGAGTTGCGCGGTCTGATAATCACCCTTTCGGGCACCGCGGCGAGAGAACATTTCGAGCTCCAGCTTATTGCCCTGCACGTCCTCGACAAAACCGTCCCCGTCACGGTCCTCGTAGCCGGACAGACGCAGCAGTTCTTTGGCCCTTTCCGGATCATACTGGAAGATGGTCGCATCACCGTCATTGCGCATATCCTGATAGCCGAAGACGCCTTCGGTCAGGGTGGGCGCCGTAGGCACGAATGCTCCGCGACCCGCAAAGACGCTTGCTACGATCCCTTCTTTGTCGATCGCGTAGTTGAAGGCGCGCCGCACATTGGCGTTGTCGAGAGGGTGCACCAGGTGGTTGAGTACTTGATAGTATTGCCGGGTGCTGGGGACAATCCGAACGTTGATATTCGCGTCGGCCTCTAACCGCGGTATGTCAAAGTCGTTTAGCAAAACCGTCCTGTCCACTTCGCCGCTCTGAAGCATTGCCGCTCGGATTGCCATGTCCGGCACATAGATAATGCGAATAGAATCGAGATAGGGCTTACCTTCTTGCCAGTAATCCGGATTGCGTTCGAACAAAATATACTCACCCTTGCGATATTCTTTTTGAATGAATGGACCTGTGCCGACAACATTTGTTGCCATCCATTCCTCTCCATTCTCCAGATACGCCGTTGGGCTGAAAATACATAGCGACCTATAAGCCAGGTTCTGCAAAAGCGCGGCCGGCGAACGCTCAAATTGAAGTGTTACCGTGTATTCGCTATCGACCCTGGCTTCCTCGAACGTCCCAAGAAGGTTCGCGTAGAGGAAATCCTTCTCAATAGCTTCGTTGAAAACGAACGCGACGGCTTCGGCATCGAATGGCGTGCCGTCGTGAAACGACACACCTTCCTGAAGCTGAAACGTCACTTCTCGGCCGTTTGCCGACGTGGACCATTCACGTGCCAGCCACGGTTCTATCTCGCCGTCTTCATTCATCTCGACGAGGTTTTCGCATCCGTATAACCAAACGTCCTGAGCCTGACTGCTCAGATTCCGCCCGGGGAACAGCGTGTGCTGTTCGCCCGCCTTGGCATACACCAACTCCCCGCCATATTGCGGTTCGTCAGCCCAAGCGGATACGCCGCCTAAGAGCACTATACCCGAAACCAGTACGTTTCTGCTTACAATACGGCATACCCCGAATTTCATCGCGCAACCCCTGTTCATCTGAGCTTTTGTTTGATTGTCCATTGTAGCAGCCGCCTAAGTGCAGCCGCATTAGACCAGTAGGTGGGTTTTGTTTGGTCAATCCTGCCAACAATGATCTTTCCTGCGATCGTTTTGCTGTTGAGACCCGGCCCGTGCGGCCCGCCAGCCCGGCTCTTCTTTCCAGCTCTATATGTCGGCTTCGCGCCAGGCCGCCACTTCCTGTTCAACCTCTTCGGTCGACCAGTCATTGGCCGGTTCGAGAAACCGTGACGGATCGATCTCCTCGGAGATCAGGTCAAACTTCATCGTCGCAGGCTGGATGGAAGCCCAGATTTCGGTCTGGAAATCGCCCAATTGCGCTGCCCCACCATGGCATTCAAGGCGCCGTCCGTACACGAAAGTGCCCGAAACCACAGTTTTCGGCGCTATCCCGAAAAATTCAATGACTCCAAAAGCCCGCATTTTTATCGGATTGTTCGACGGGGATATTTTTCGAGAAAATTATTTCTCTTTAGATTTCAATGTACTTAGGTACTTATCAATAATCGAGTGGGAGTGAGGACCGGTATCAGCCAGGGAGACCGCGGCCGGTGATCCGATCGGCTGCGATATGGCGAGGCCGTTTTCCCCGGCGCCGAACACCGAGCCCGCCGGATCTGCGGCGCAGCAGGGAAAGCAGCACGGCGAAGCTCTCGTCTCTGCAGAAACCCTGGACACGAGACAGGTTGCTCGCCGCAACCTTCGCGTTTAGTCCCCGATCCCGGCGATCATGGAGGATTTTGCAGGAAAATTCGGGGAGTCGCGTGCAAATGTCATTGCGTGGCGCGCCCCTGAGGCGTAGCGTGCTGTAACGGCCTGCGTCTTGGGTCGCGGGGCGTTCATTGCGACACCAAATAGAGAGTCTCTCGATGCCACTTGGAACCGTAAAGTGGTTCAACACCACTAAAGGGTTTGGATTTATCCAACCCGATGGCGGCGGCAAGGATGCTTTCGTGCACATCTCCGCCGTCGAGCGCGCCGGTCTGTCAACCCTCCGAGAGGGTCAGAAAGTCGAATACGAACTCGTTCCTGACGGCCGGGGAAGGGAATCCGCTGACAAACTGGTCATCGTTGGCTGACAGTTTATCGGGTCCGGCGGCAACCGGCGCCGTCGGACCCCATTTCATGGCTCCGCACAGGCCCTCTCCTTCACCTTACCCTCTCGCCAAACCTTCCAGCCGATGGCCGCAGCATCTCCCGGTCGGCTTGCCCCACGCTTGGAAAGCCTCCGGACAGCCCCATATCTGCTAAGATTGATCCTGCCTTCATGAGCAAAGAGGTCCTCCCGAAAAAGCGGGCGGACGAGCCGGCCGATGGCCCGACATCGTGATCCGTTGCCCCAGCTTCAGGGCGCGCGAAACGACTTCCGCACCATTCGCACCCTGGTGCCCTATCTCTGGCCCAGAAACGCGCCGAACCTGCGCCTGCGCGTCTTGGTGGCGCTGGCATTTCTCGTTGCCGCGAAGCTGACCAATGTCACCGTTCCCATTTTCTACAAGAACGCCGTCGACGCCTTGTCCGGCGAAGCTGCTGTGGTCGTGGCTGTGCCGATCGCCCTGCTGTTCGGCTATGGGCTCGCCCGCGTCCTGGCCCAGGCCTTCGGCGAGTTGCGCGACGCGGTGTTCGCCAAGGTCGGCCAGCGCGCCGTGCGGCAGGCGGCCCTCAAGACCTTTCAGCATCTCCATCGCCTGTCCCTTCGCTTTCACCTGAACCGCAAGACCGGCGGCATCAGCCGCGCCATCGAGCGAGGCGTTCGGGGCATCGAGTTCCTACTCAGCTTCATGCTGTTCAACATTCTCCCGACCTTTCTCGAAATCCTGCTTGTCTGCGGTATTCTCTGGTCGCTCTATTCCTTCTGGTTCGCGCTCGTCACCTTCGTCACGATTTCCGGTTACATTTTCTGGACATTGGTCGTGACCGAGTGGCGCCTCAAATTCCGCCGCCGGATGAACGAGACCGATAGCGAAGCGCATACGAAAGCCATCGACAGTCTTCTCAATTTCGAGACCGTCAAGTATTTCGGCAACGAGGCCCATGAGTCCCGCCGCTTCGACTCGGCGCTCCATGCGTACGAAACGGCCGCGGTCAAAAGCGCAACCTCGCTGTCCATGCTCAATATCGGGCAGGGCGCGGTCATCTCCGCGGGCCTGATCGCGGTCATGACCATGGCCGGGTATGGCGTCGTCGGCGGTCAAATGACCATCGGCGATTTCGTTCTGGTCAATACCTATCTCATTCAGCTTTACATGCCGCTCAACTTCCTCGGCTTCGTGTACCGCGAGATCAAGCGCTCGCTGACGGATATGGAGCAGATGTTCGGCCTGCTGGAGGAGAACCAGGAGGTCACCGACAAGCCGGAGGCCCCCACACTCGCGGTCAACGGCGGCGAGGTCGTCTTCGATGATGTGTCCTTCGCCTATGACGAGCGACGCGGCGTCCTGTCCGGCGTTTCGTTCACCGTGCCGCCGGGAAAGACCGTGGCCATCGTCGGGCCGAGCGGCGCCGGCAAGTCGACGATCTCGCGCCTTCTCTTCCGCTTCTATGACGTCACGGGTGGCCGCATTCTCATCGATGGCCAGGATATTCGAGACGTCTCCCAGGACTCGCTGCGCGCCGCGATCGGGATGGTGCCGCAGGATACGGTGCTGTTCAACGATAGCGTGTTCTACAACATCGCCTATGGCCGGCCCAACGCAACGCCCGGCGAGATCGAGGACGCCGCCCGCCTGGCCCGTATCCATGATTTCGTGATGTCCCAGCCCGATGGGTATCAAACTACGGTGGGCGAGCGCGGCCTCAAGCTGTCCGGCGGCGAGAAGCAACGGGTCGCCATCGCGCGCACGATCCTCAAATCACCGCAAATCATGCTCTTTGACGAGGCGACATCCGCCCTCGATACGCATACCGAGCGGGAGATCCAGGACTCCCTCGCCGAGGTTTCCGCCAACCGCACCACACTTGTCATCGCCCACCGGCTGTCCACGGTGGTGGACGCGGACGAAATCCTCGTTCTCGACGCCGGCCATGTGGCCGAGCGCGGCCACCATAAACAGCTGCTCGAACTCGACGGACGCTACGCGGAAATGTGGACCCGGCAACAGGAGGCAAGCCGGGCCCGAGAGGTGCTTGAGCACGCTGGAGACGAGGATCAAGCTCAGGCCGCCGAGTAGCCTGAAAACGACGCGCGGAAGGCGATTACCCTCTCCTCTTCGACACACATTGGTTCTCGGTGAACAAAGAAACGCGCCGCTTTTCCCAAAGTAGTTCTGTTTAATCACCACTATGCGAAATGGGGAGTTGGGCGGCCCGTTTATTTGGGCAGCGTTCACTTTCCGGACACTCGATTGCGGACCAGATCGATACGGATGGCAAGGAATGTCACCAAACCTTCACAGAAACTTCACCAACAAACAACACGTGACCACATAGATTTGGTCACTTAGAAGAAAAAATAAACTAGAGAAAAGTTCCTAAGTCAGGTTCGACTGAAGGATTATTTGGTCGCACCGGATATAGAAGTGCTTTCCGCTGATGGTTACCCGGCTAAATTTGGGCAACCATCTGGACGTTCCCAGGGGCGGTAGAATTGGATCGGGGGAACCCCGCGTGCGGTGCTTGACGCGGGGAACATGTTTCGTCTGGACCAAGGAACGGCTTTTGGAGCCCAACGTCCGTGAAGATCGCGATCGTTTCAGGAAGATATACTCCCCAGGAGCGTCGGGGTGCCGACCGTTCGCTCAAGATCCTTGTCGACGCCTTAGCGGCAAGGGGGCATGAACCCGTCGTCGTCAGCCTGACCCAGCATGCGGATGCCATGGTCCGTCGGGTCGATGGTATCAACGTCCACTATCTGCGGTCGCGAGGCCGCTGGGGGTCTGCCGATACACATGAACGACAGGGATGGCTGCAGCTCCTGTCGCATCTGAAGGACGCGACCGACCTTTCCACGGCCAATCGTATCTTGAGCGTCCTTCACTCGGTATCACCAGATCTTGTTCACACTTTTGATCTGCGCGGACTCGGCGCCCTGCTTTGGCGCAAGCTCAAGGCCCGTGGTGTACCGATTGTCCACACTGTCCAGGACTATCACCTTACCTGCCCATATGCCTCGCGCTTTCGAGCCGGCCATATCTGCCGGCTTTCATGCGTCCGTTGCGCCCCGATCGCCGCTTGGTATCAGTTGCTCTCGCGATACGTGGATGCTGTCGCCGGCACGAGCCAGTTCATCCTCGATTTCCATTCACGGCGCGGATACTTTCCGAATGCCTTGAGTTGGCAAACGATCCCCTATGCGACGCATCTGCGACCCCGGCGCCGCGAGCCCAGCTATCACAGGGCACCTACGACTTTCGGATTCCTCGGCCGCCTTCTGCCGAGGAGCGGGATCGAGGTTCTTCTCCAATCGCTGATCGACCTAAGATCCAGCCGATGGCGCTTGATCATTGGTGGGGACGGAAGCGAAGAGGACTACGCAGAGTTGGAGCGAACCTATTTCCATCCCAGCATCGAGTGGCTGGGACCGACCGAACCGGAGAAGGTGCTGGCTCGATCCGACTGCATCGTTGTTCCCTCGCTGTGGCACGAGCCTCAGTCCCGCACCATCCTCGACTCACTGTCTTCGGGTGTTCCACCTCTTGCCTCCCGCCGGGGCGGCGCAACCGAAATGATTCGTGACGGCGTCAACGGCTTTCTTTTTGATCCTGACGACCCGCAGGATCTGAGGGACCGCCTGCGAAGCCTCGTTGACGGAACGGTCTCCCTATCCAACTTGCGGACACCCTGTCTCGAAACCGCACGCCGTTTCTCGCCGGAGCGTCTCGCGCTGAGCTATGAAAAAGTCTACCGCGAGGTCGCGAGCCGGGCGTCTCGGCAAACCTCATCTGGCACGCCAAAGGTCATAAGCGCTGAGCCGACACACGCCCCTCTCACCCGCCCAGCACCGAAATGAAGACTTATTAATTTTTTATAATAGAAAATAGGTTACCCGAATCGTCATATACAATAAATATTTTTCATAATATTTTCACAATACATTCCATATCATATCGAATATATTATAAATCTGTAAGGCTTATCTTTAGATTTTTATCAACCAATATGTCTCTTGCATTCACATCTGCTCTTGCAACCGATCTTGAGGCGGATTGGATGCGTTGTCTTGCGCAACACTACAAGAGCACTCGAATTAGATATCCGAATGACCGTCTCCTGATCGTTTTCGATATCGACGGCACGATCATTGACCTGCGACAAATGGTTGGGGAGCTCCTATTCGCTTATGATCGCCAGTATGGCACCCGTCATTTTCGAGGCCTTGATCCGACATCGATCACGGTGCATGAGAACCGGGTCGAGGAGTTTCTTCTCTCCCTTGACCTCGCCTCGCTTGAACGCGGCCGTATCCTGGAGTGGTACAACCGCCGGCGGTGGGAAGTGGACTCAGGCCGAGGCTCCTGCCGCGCCTATCCAGGGGCAATGAACGTCATCCGCTGGTTTCAGCTGCAGCCATCGACCGAAATCGCGCTCAACACCGGACGGCCAGAGGAGCTTAGAGAACACACGCTGCGATCGCTCGACATCTTCGGCCGGCCACATCGTGTCGCCTTCGACGCCGATCTTTTGCACATGAACCCCCATGGCTGGAATGTTCGGGTGGCCGAGACAAAGGCAGAGGCGCTAGGAAGGTTCCGGAAAAAGGGCTATCGGATCTTCGCCGTCGTCGACAACGAGCCAAGCAATCTTGAGGCGATGATCGAAACGGATGACGGAGGGGATATCCTTTTCCTCCACGCCGACACCGCACGCCTGAACCAACCCGCCGACATCTCGCGTACCATCAGCGGACAGACCTATGATCTCACAGGCTTGATGTCCGAGGCCGATCTACCCAAGCGGGTTCAGCTCGCATGGCACGGCGTCAATGACGAGCCCAACCTGCGTCAGTTTCTGAGCTCCTCGGTGCGCTGGGGCGAGATCGACGTGAGATATGATCCGCTGGACCGTATTGTACTTCGCCATGACCCCTTCGAGGAAACGTCGGGGATCGACCATGACGGTCTGCTCACGCTGGAGCGATTCGTCATGGCAGCGGATCGCGTCGACAAATCAATCAAACTTGATCTCAAGGAGGGAGGAAGGCTTATCGAAGAGGTGCTCGAGCTTCTTGCGCTCAATGAGATGGAAGATCAGAGGCTTTGGTTCAACGGTAATATCGAGGTGTTGTCCGAGGCTGGGTGCCGAGCCATCCGACGATCGCGCCCGGATGCCGTTATCCAATGCCCGATCGATTTTCTCGCACCTCTAATTCCCGTGGCGCCAGAGAGAGCCCAGGAAATCTTATCGATGCTTGAGGATTGGGGAATGAACCGCTTTTCCCTGGGCTGGAACACCCCGGGAAGCCGCGAGATTTTCCTGCGGCTCGCGGACTGGAGCCATGAGATCAACATCTACGGCGTTACCAATCTCGAAAGCTTTCTGGAGGCCTCGTTGCTGCTCCCTACCTCATTGACGGCCGATTTCAACTTTCCGTCCTGGAGTTATTTCGGCCGGGGCTCGGGCCAAAACGGCGCCTACCATCGCTATTCCCTTGAAGTCGACGGCGTATCTTCGCACTTGATTGACGCCGCCTAATCCGATCCTCGGCCGTACCGGATCCCGATATCGCCGCGAGACAGGCCGGAGTACTTCACGCAAACTCCATACCCTGGCCTTCACCCCAGAGTTGGGTTTCGTCTATTAATTCCTATTAATAGGAATATATATCTTATTCAACCATCACTCGGACGTAAATCCGCGTGTCAATAACATTTCTGCAGCATTTTATCGGAATTTGTGCCTTTATAGGCGATAGAAAGCACTTATTTTCCTACTAATTCCATTTGCCCAAATGGCCAAAAAACACCACCTTTTATCGTTGGGTGGAAAAAAATAGCAGACCTGCTCGGAGTATGAAGCATGTATACGGAGGCCGAGGTTCGGCTTGCCGCCCAGGAGCTGGTAAAGCACCATGGGAGGTTGGCTCTGACAATCGCTACCGAACGCGCCGAGAGGATGTCGCGCGTGGGTGACCAGCCATCGCTCGGACTGGCCCTCATGGTCCTGACCGAGGTTGAACGAATGGTGGGTGTCTTGCCGCAACAACGCGCGGCCTGACGGTTGTTCCTGGCGCGGGGTTCCCCGCGCTTCCTTTTTTCCATTACGTTCTGATAGCTTGGTCCCGCATGGGCGGCAAGGGAGTTGGTCGGCGTGGCGTACAGCGCTGTGCATCCAAGCATGGGCACGGCTTTTGACGCAGAGTCCTCCCACTCGGGCGGCTTGACTTGATGGCGCCGACCCAGATGGGGCGCGGAATTCTGTTCGCGCTCCTCACCTTCGCCAGCTACTCGACCGCCGATGCCGCCGTCAAATGGCTCACCGACAGCTATTCCATCTTTCAGATCACCTTCCTCACGTCCGTCTTCGCTCTTATTCCCATCTCGTATCTGGTTTGGCGCGCGGGCGGTTTGCGGTCCCTAAGGCCTCGCCATCCCGGGACCGTCCTTCTGCGCACGGTCTTCCTGACGATCGAGAGCCTCTGCGCGTACTACGCCTTCAGCCGGCTGCCGATCGCCAATGTCTACACCTTGATCTTCGCCGCGCCGCTGATCGTCACCGCCTTGTCAGCCCCCCTCCTCCGCGAACCTGTCGGCAGGCACCGATGGGCGGCGGTCGCCGTTGGCTTCTGCGGTGTGCTCGTCGTCCTAAGACCAGGCTGGGTGCCGCTCGACATCGGCTATCTGGGCGCCGCCGGTTCCGCCGTCTTCTTCGCGCTGTCGATGCTTCTAACGCGGCGGATCGGCCACAGGGAATCGGCAAGCGCCATGCTGGTGTCGCTGATGCTCACCAAGATCGTCGTAAGCTTGGCGATCTCAGTGGTGATCGTCCCCGAGGTTTTTCAGCCGATGCCGCTGCCCCATTGGGGAGGGATGCTCTTCGTCGGGGTCTTTGTGGGCTTGGCCCATATCTTCCTGATCGAAGCCTTCGCCCGGGCGCCGGCGCCGGTGGTCGCGCCCTTCCAATACTCTCAGATCGTCTGGGCCGTATTCTATGGTCTGGTGCTGTTCGGCGACCTGCCCGACCTCTTCATCGTTACGGGATCGGGCATCGTGATCGGGAGCGGCCTCTACATCCTCTGGCGCGAACGGATGGCAAAGCACCGACCCGAGGGCTAAGACAACACGCCGCTTTGCTGAAGGAACATGTAAAGCCCCGTGCCCGCGGCGATGCTGATCAGCGCGTTGCCCCAGGCCAGATGCAGCCCGACGGTCACGACCAGGGCGCCGAGCTCTGGAAGACCATAGGGCCAGGCGTCGATTCGCACCCCGCGCAGGCAATAGATCACGAGCAGCGTCACGATCACCGGCGGAACTCCGCGGCCGAGATATCGGACCCAGGGCCGCTCCGCATGTCGCCCGAGGAAGAGGAAGGGCGCCACCCGGCTCAACACGGTCGCCGCCGCCATCACGAGGATCACCGCCGTCAGGGAGCCGCTCACCGCCACGCCCGCCGACGTCCGGTCAGCATCAGCAGATAGAGACTGAGCCCGATCGAAATCAGAAGCATATGCTCCGCCCCAAACAGGGCCAGCGTGGCCAGCCCGGCCGCAAGCGCCAGAAGGAAGGGAAAGGGTTGCCGAACCTCGCGGATCTGCTCGACCAGCAGGACCGCGAAAAGCGCCGTGAGCGCGAAGTCCATCCCCGTGGTGTCGAAGGCAAGGGCTTGGCCGGTGATCGCGCCGGCCACAGTACCGGTGTTCCAGGCGGCATAGTTCAGGCCGGCGACCCAAAGGTGAAAGTCCGTCTCCCGCGTCCCCTCGGGCGCCTTCAGGCTGGTGATGACGGCATATGTCTCGTCGGTCAGCCAGAATATCAAAAAGGCCTTTTTGATGGGGTGGGTCCGCCAGCGTTCCAGCAGGCTGACACCGAAAAAGGCGTGTCGGGCGTTGAGGATCAGCGTCGCGATACCGATGTCCACCAGCCCGGCCCCGGCGGCCAGCAGGCCCACCGCGAGAAACTGTGCCGCGCCGGCATAGACGGCTAGGCTCATCGCCATCGCCCAGGCCCAGTGATGGCCGAGCTCTGCGAACAGCAGCCCAAAGGCGAATCCCAGCGGTACATAGCCCACGATGACCGGCAGGGTCGCCTTCAAGGCGTGGAAGAAAAGCGGTCGCGACGGCCGCAAGACAGTGCTCCCAGTATGGAGGTCGATCGAGCGGCACGGATACTACCGGCAGGTTGGCGTTCCCGAAAGGCCGGATCGGTCTCGTGATCCCCGTTGTCTCGAGACCGATCTGGCCCCGAGCCGCCCGGCCCCCTATTCTGCTGCCGGAGGGCGAGCCATGAATGAACGACAACGGATGTTTCGCGCCCGGACGTACCGCCAGCTCTCGGTCAAGGGTTGGCGCGGGCACGGGCTGTCCCCCTGCAACACCGTGGTCGTCGCTCTCATTGCCATCGCGGTCATCGTGGCAATACTCGAGACTGAACCCCGGATCATGGCCGACCCCCGCATCGCGAAGGCCTTTCATGCGTTGAATCTGGTTTTTGCGGTGGTCTTTACCATCGAGTACCTGGCGCGCCTTTGGATCGCGGGCGAGGAGACAAGGTACCAAGGCCTTCGCGGGCGCTTACGCTATGCCCTCAGCCTGCCGGCGATCATCGACCTGCTCGCCGTCATTCCCTTCTACCTGACCTTGGGAGCCGACGACGCCTTCATCCTTCGGCTGCTCCGTTTGATGCGAATCCTCGCTTTGGCTCGGCTCGGCGAGTTCTCGGAGGCTGCGCGCCTGCTGATCCGCTGCGTTCGCCGTCGCAGCTACGAGCTGACTCTGAGCTTTTCGGTCGCCATGGCCGTGCTCATCTTCGCCGCCACCGCCCTCTATCTGGTCGAAGGCCACGCGCAGCCCGACGCCTTCGGCAGTATTCCCCGGGCCCTCTGGTGGAGCGTCGCGACGCTCACCACCGTCGGCTATGGCGACGTCTATCCGGTGACGGTCCTCGGACGAGTCCTCGCAGGGATTACCGCGCTTGCGGCCATCGGCCTCATCGCCATGCCCGCCGGCATTCTCGCCGGCGCGTTCAGCGATGCGTTCCAGGACAACCGGCGGCGAAAGGACTGATGCGGCCGACCGACTCTGTTCGGGCCCGGGAACACGCTGAGCTTGCCGAATACACCTATTAAGATTATTCTCTGTATAATTTTCGCGAAAATGTTCCGACGGAATGCTGCCCCTTTCGAACGAGGGATGGGAACGACGAAATGTCGCTGGTTGTACTGAACCACTACCTGGACCTCACCGAGGCCCAAGTGGTTCGTTCTTTTCTGTCCGCGCACGGGCTCCATGCCAGCCTGCCAGACGAAAACTATCTGGGCGTTCATTGGACGCGGCTATTCGCGCTCGGCGGCGCTCGCGTCCATGTTCCTCGATCGATGGCCGATGAGGCACGCGCTCTGCTTGCGAACGTCCCTCCCCTGCGGGACCCGCCAACCCCGTTCCCCCGGCGTTGGTTCCGCAAGAGGGTGTGCGCGCTGTTTGTCGTTCTGGTCGGTGGCTAGCGGCTATCTTCCGCCTTAGTGGCCCTCCCGCAAGATCCAGCCGCCGCCGAGAACCCGATCCCCTTGGTAGACCACACAGGCCTGTCCCGGTGCCACGCCCCGCGTCGGTTCATCCAGAACGACCTCTCCTCGCCCGGCAGTGCGTCCATAGACCGTCGCCGGGAAAGGCTCCTGCGTCGAACGGAGCTTCACCTTCGCCTTGACCCCGTCCTCCGGGGGTCCGTCGCCCTCTCCGAGCCAATTGACGTCCTTGATCCACAGGCGGCTCTGATAGAGCGCGTCACGTGGACCGACGACGACGCGACGGCTCTCCGGCTCCAGCCGGATCACGTAAAGGGGTGGGCCGCCGCCCAGCCCGATCCCGCGGCGCTGCCCGACGGTGAAGTTGATGATCCCGTCATGGCGGCCAAGGACATTGCCGTCCAGGTCCGCGATCTCGCCCGGCTCGAGCGCCCCCGGGCGCAGCCGTTCGATGACCCTGGCGTAGGACCCGTCCGGCACGAAGCAAATGTCCTGACTGTCGGGCTTGGCCGCGACCGGCAGTGCGAACCGGCGCGCCAAGGCCCGGGTTTCCGACTTGTCCAGCTCACCCAGCGGAAAGCGGAGGAAGTCAAGCTGGCTCCGCGTGGTCGCGAACAGGAAATAGCTCTGGTCGCGCCCCGTATCGACCGCCCGGCAGAGTTTGGGGCCATCCGATCCCTGGCGGCGGCGGACATAGTGTCCAGTCGCCAGCGCGTCGGCTCCCAGATCTCTGGCCGTGCCCAGAAGGTCCAGGAATTTGACCGTCTGGTTGCAGCGGACGCAGGGGATCGGCGTTTCCCCAGCGAGGTAGGTCTCGGCGAAGTCCTCGATGACGGAGTCCCGGAAGCGGCTTTCATAGTCGAGGACGTAGTGGGGAATTCCGATCACCTCGGCGACCCGGCGCGCGTCATGGATGTCCTGGCCGGCGCAGCATGCCCCGGGCCGCCGCGTCGCCTCGCCATGATCGTAAAGCTGCATGGTGATGCCGACCACGTCGAAGCCCTGTTCGGCCAGAAGCGCGGCGGTCACCGAGCTGTCGACGCCGCCGGACATGGCGACCACCACGCGGGTCGCCTCCGGTGCCTTGTCGATACCGAGCGAGTTCATTCTGCGCTTCCGGCTGACTGCCTTACCTCTTCAACCCCATGTCCCAGAACGCCGCTTCCAGCCGCGTCGCCTGGCGAAACGTCACGAGCAGGGAGTCGAACCGGCCTTCGCCGCCGCGCCGGGCCATCAGACGATCCAGATAAGCGGCCTCGGCCTTCGCGACGTCGCGATACTCCGTCGACGCATACATCTCGATCCATTCGCGATATCGATTGCTGTCAAGCTCGCCAGCGTGACGTGCCGCCAGGGTTTCGCCGATCTCGGCATACCCCAAGATGCATGGCGCCAGCGCCACATGCAGGTCGAGCAGATCGCCGGCCAAGCCGCGTTCGAGCACGAAGCGGGTATAGGCGAGCGTCTCATTGGCTTCGGGCAGGGCCGCCATCTCGGCCTCGCTGAGCCCCCAACCGGCGCAAAACTTCACATGCAGGCCCATCTCGACGTTGATCATCGCGTCGAGCCCCGCGGCCGCGAGACGGATGTCGTCCAGGCCCTCGCCCTTGAACGCCGCCAAACCATAGGCCCGCGCGAAATGGATGAGAAACAGGTAGTCCTGACCCAAGTAGCGCTGAAAACAAGCCTCCGGCAGCTTTCCTTTACCAAGCGCGCGAACAAAGGCGTGATCGGTGTAGGCGATCCATTCGTCCAGGCAAGCCGCCCGGAGCCGCGCAAACAGGGTGGTCTCATCGGCCAGGGTCACATGTGTTCTCCTCTACGCTTCGACATCCGCGTCATCTTGCGACCAAAAAGA
The DNA here is from genome assembly GCA_028281785.1 of Rhodospirillales bacterium. Taxonomy (GTDB): domain Bacteria; phylum Pseudomonadota; class Alphaproteobacteria; order Rhodospirillales; family Shumkoniaceae; genus JANQJG01. The sequence goes on along the minus strand of JANQJG010000040.1, from coordinate 34,290 downwards.
CCCTCATGCCGGCGATCGAGAGCCGCCTGAACGCCGTACGGCCCCGTTTGTGTCAATGACGACGCACGATTTCCGACAGTGATCTGGTGAAGCTCCGAAGATCGGCTTCATCAATTGTCAACGGTGGATCAATCCGGAACAACGAACCACGATTGCACACAATGTACCCGCTATCCAGAAGCTCATCGTAGATATGGTCACCAGTTGCCCGGTCTCGAAGCTCCACTGCTATCATGAAGCCGCGGCCGCGCACGTCGACGATCGTATCCCCATCCACTAATTCCTGGAGTTCGGCAAGTAACGTCGCCCCGACAAGCTCGGCTCGCTTGATCAGATCGTTCCCGACGATGGTCCTTATGACTTCTCTTGCCACCGCGGCGCCCAGAGGGTCATTCTGGTGTGATTGCATATATTTAAAAGGCTTATCCGCGAGCTGAGCCGTCGTGTGCGCAGTCATGGCCGTCACGCTGACCGGATAGCCGTTTCCGATTCCTTTCCCGATCGCGATCAAATCCGGCTCTATTTCATAGTGATCATGACCGAACCAGCGTCCCGTCCGGCCTATCCCCGTCGTAACCTCGTTCGCAATGACTTTCGCCCCGTTTGATCGCACGATTTCGACAAGATTCCGGATCATGGACGCCGGCGGGAACCGGACAAACCCCGATGAACTGCCCGGTTCAAAGATGAACTCCGAGATGTCGTCGGGAATGTTTTGAAGCTGCTCACAATCCTTCCGGCAGCCGTCGTTGTGTCGACAGGTCGTGCACACCTTCCAGTCAAAGACAAACCAGTTCCTGCTCCGATCCGTAAACGAACTATACGATCCCAGATAGGAATCATGCAGGGTCATTGATCTGTGCTTTTTCGTTAGGTGCCGAGAAATCCGCCGAGCTAGTTCGATCGCTTCACTGCCTGAGGATAGGAAGACGCATTTCCCTCCCGTGAGGCCGCTGACGGAAAGGACCGACCGCGCGGCGTCCTCCACCACATCGTTTGAGTAGCAAAAACCAACATGCGCGATGGAATCGATCTGACGCTTGATCGCGCCGTTTACTCTGGCGTCCCCATGGCCGAGCGATGTGCACCACACCCCCGACTCTAAGTCGATATAGCGCTTGCCCGCTGCGTCGAACAATTGCGCGCCGTCGCTCCGGACCACGTCTTGGATCCTAAGCTCGTGCCCAGTGCAGTTAAGGACGCTGCTCACCGTTTCCTCCGTTCTCGCCTTCGCTAGAGAGTGCCGTTAGCAAAAGCGGGGTCAAGGGGCGAGAGCCGACAAACGCTCCCCTACCCGCGGGAGATATGGGCCCGGTGACAGCCACAACAAGCTTCGTGAAGGATGCGCGAAGGAGCCGGCGTTCCGCCGTGGGTTGTACCGAAAGCCGGAATCGTCGAGCTCGGATGCCCCTCTCCCCCGAAGTTTCCCTTTTCCTCGCGGCACAGCCCGCTAATATGCGCCGGTTCGAATTCCCAATAACCTGCGAACGGGGAGAGATCATGAAAGCGTTGAATAGGGCGGCCGTGGCGTTGGCCGCGGTAGTGATACCGACAGCGATGTCGGCGACCCCGGTCCTCGCTCAAGAGGCCTTCGTGGCGATCACCCAGATCGTCGAGCATCCAGCGCTGGACGCTGCCCGCAATGGCGTCAAGGACGTCCTCGCCGAAAACGGCTTTGAGGAAGGAAAGAACCTCAAATGGATGCATGAAAGCGCGCAGGGCAATGTCGCGACGGCTGCCCAGATCGCCAAGAAATTCGTTGGCGAGCAGCCTGACGTCATCGTCACGATTGCGACCCCCTCCTCGCAGGCGGTCGTGGCGTCTACCAAGGACATTCCCGTCGTCTTCAGCGCCGTGACGGATCCGGTCGCCGCCAAGCTGGTGTCAAACTGGGAAGCGCCGGGCGCCAACGTGACCGGCGTTTCGGACATGGCGCCGATCGACCGACACCTGGCGATGATCCAGCGCATCGTGCCGGATGCCAAGCGGCTTGGCGTGCTGTACAACCCCGGCGAGGTCAACTCCGTCTCCTCGTTGGCCGCCGTGAAGAAGGAGGCTCCGGCCCTTGGCATGACGGTTCTCGAGGGACCAGCCCCGAAATCCGGCGAGGTTCTGGCCGCCGCCCGCGCCTTGGTCGGCAAGGTGGACGCCTTCTACGTACCGACCGACAACACCGTGGTCTCGGCCTTCGAGGCCGTGGTCAAGGTCGGTATCGATGCCCAGATCCCGGTCTTTGCCGCGGATACGGACTCGGTTCCGCGCGGGGCCATCGCGGCCTTGGGCTTCAACTACTACGAGGTCGGTCGCCAGACCGGCGAAAAGGTCGTCCGAATCCTGAAGGGCGAGAAGCCGGGCGAGATTCCGGTCGCCGGCGTAGAGAAGACGGATCTCCACCTCAATCTCGGCAGCGCCAAGAAAATGGGCGTCGAGATCCCCGAGGCTGTCGTCGCCGAGGCCCAGAAGGTCGTCGAGTAGGGAACCGATCCGAACCAATGCCTAGTCTAAACGCCGCGCAGCGAGCCCGATCTTGAGCCTTATCGCCATCCTCGGCACCCTAGAGACGGGGTTGATCTTCGGGCTCGTTGCGCTCGGCGTGTTCCTCTCCTTTCGCGTGCTCCAGTTCCCGGACCTGACGGTCGACGGGAGCTTCCCGCTCGGCGCGGCGGTCTCGGCCACCTTGATCGTCGCCGGCGTCGACCCCTATGTTTCGACGCTGGCGGCGTGCATCGCGGGGGCCGGGGCCGGGCTGATCACGGCGTGGCTGAATGTGCGGCTGAATATCCTGCACCTGCTCGCCAGCATTCTGACCATGATCGCCCTGTACTCGGTCAACCTGCGCATCATGGGCCGTCCGAACATCGCGCTGCTTGGCGAGAACACGGTATTCCTGCCGCTCGAAAGCCTGCCCATTCCCACCTATGTGGCCCTGCCGCTGGTCCTCCTGGTGGTGGTAATTCTGGCCAAGATCGCGCTCGACATGTTCCTCGGGTCGCAGATCGGCCTCGCCATGCGGGCAAGCGGTGCCAATGCCCGGATGGCCCGCGCCCAAGGCATCAACACCGGGTTTTACGTCCTTATGGGCATGGCCCTGAGCAACGCCCTGGTGGCGTTTGCGGGTGCCCTTTTCGCGCAGAGCCAGGGCGCCGCCGATGTCACCATGGGGGTCGGCGTCATCGTCGTCGGGCTCGCCGCGGTGATCGGCGGCGAGGCGGTGATCCTCCCGCGCACGGTTTTCCTGGCCACGATCGGCTGCATCGCCGGATCCCTACTGTATCGATTCGCGGTGGCCATGGCCCTGAATGCCGATTTCATCGGCCTGAAGGCCCAGGACCTCAATCTCATCACCGCCGTTCTGGTCGCCGCCGCCATGGTCCTGCCCACGGTTCGGGCTCCGGTGAAGCGGGCGCTGTCCAAGGATCGGCGGATCCTCGCGCGGCTGAGAATGAAATCGTGATCGAGCTGCGCGACATCCGCGTCACCTTCGGCCGCGGCACGCCCATGGAGACGAAAGCGATCCGTGGGATCACGCTGACCATCCCGGAAGGCGAGTTCGTCACCCTGATCGGCAGCAACGGTGCTGGCAAGACCACGTTGCTCAACATCCTCTCCGGCGAAGCCATGCCCGATTCCGGCAAGGTCCTCATCGATGGCATCGATGTAACGGCTTGGCCGACTCACCGCCGGTCCGAGCTTGTCGCGAGGGTGTTTCAGGACCCAATGGCAGGAAGCTGTGCCAATCTGACGATCGCCGAGAACCTTGCCCTGGCCGCCGCGCGCGGTCGGCGACGGGGTCTAAGCGCAGCCGTCACCAAGGAGCTGCGCGGCCTGATCCAGGCCCGCCTCGCGCGGCTCGAACTCGGCCTTGAGTCGAGGCTCGCGGATCCCATGGAGCTGCTGTCCGGCGGGCAACGCCAAGCGGTCAGCCTCCTGATGGCCACATTCAATCCGATGAAGATCCTGCTGCTCGACGAGCATACGGCGGCCCTTGACCCAAAGATCGCGGCCTTCGTGATCGAGCTCACGCGCGACATCGTCGAGGAACAGGGCCTGACGACGCTTATGGTCACGCATAGCATGCGACAGGCCCTCGATGTGGGACGGCGCACCGTCATGCTGCATGAGGGTCAGGTGGTGCTGGATGTCTCGGGTGAGGAGCGCTCGGGCCTGTCCGTCGAGGACCTCATCCACATGTTCGCCCGCGTCCGCGGCGAGGAGCTGGACGACGACACCCTCCTCCTCGGCTGACCCACGTGACCCATGGGGCGCAAACTCCGGGTTCAAGAAACCCTCGATTGCCATCAACAGCATGCCGGTACCCCTACCAGTCGCTTGAGGGGCCGTGCTGGCGGTGCTCTCGATAGGGTGAAGCGTCGATCTCGCCGTTGTCATGTCGGGATGCTCGCCGCCAAATCGGCGGCATAATCCCCCTCGGCAAAATGGACGCCACGGATGGAGACCATCGGGCCTTGACGGTGCCCGGGACCGGTTGACCGAATTCCCCCTCGCCTGCCTGGGCATCGGCCACGCCGCGACGGCCGCGCCGCCGAGACGCCAGTTCTTCGCGGAGGGAATGCAATTCCGCCGCATGCCCGCCCGCGAGCAAAAGCTTCTGCGCGGTCCACAACGACCCAACGGCTAAAAGCAGAAACAAGCCTGTATTGTAGGCGGCCATCGAGACACCAAACAGCGTCCAATCCACCTCATCGCAGCGCACGGGCTGCGATGAGGTGAGCTGGGCCTTGAGCTCAGCCAACGACATCTCCGCCGGTAGCCCTCCCCCACAAGCCGTAAAGCCAACCCACCAGTGCTGCTGAAGTCCGACTTGATGAAGCGCCACAGCGGCGCCAATCAGAAAGACCATGCCGCAGGAGGCAATTAGAAGGGTGCGGGTCTGCGGCGAAATGCGCGCGAATATCGACAGCATTCCGAGCACCGCCGCCAACGCGTAGGCCACCCGCTGATAGACACATAGGATGCAGGGCTCAACGCCGAAGACATGCTCGGCCGTGAAGGCTACGGCAAGGGCGGCGACGCTTACCAGCACGATCACACCGGATAGGAGCTGTGCGCCACGCGTCTCCAGGATGTTGACCTGGGCCTTCATTGGGTAATGATAAGCCGCCTCGGCACAGTCTCCTAGCGTATTTTCGCGAATTGGAAGAATTATATAGAGGCCGCGATTTCCGTCGGTTGCGAATCTCGTGTCCCGCCACCGATTTTCTCTTGACGCGGCGCGTCAAAACCCTTAAATATGAAATTGCCGCGCTGCGGCAAGAAGTCAAACCGCTCTACCAGGAATAATGTGATGGAAAAGCTTGCTGAACTGCTGGAACGCAACGCCCAGATCAACCAGGAACTCTTCGAACTGAACAAGAATGCCATCGAGGCCGGTTTGGAAATGGCCCATAAGGCCATTGCCGCCAATTCCGAGCTCTTCGTCCAGTTCGCCAAGGACATGTTGGAAGCCAAGTCGGCCGCCGAGGCAGTCGAGACCGCCGTCGAAGCGAGCACCAAGGCCAGCAAGCTGGCTGCCGAACAGACCAGCGAGGCCGTCGAGACCACTCAAAAATATACAAACAGCGTGCAAGAGGTGGCGAAAAAGGCCGCCGGTGCGTAAATCGCCCGACGACGACGCGGGGGAGCCTCGCGCTCCCCTTTTTTGTTCTCCACGCGACAAGGAAGCGAGATCAGGGCTTTTTTCTGTCTCGCCCGGTATCCCAAAGACCAAACGGATCGAATTTAGACAGGTCCAAACCTCCTGTCTGCGCAGTCGTCTCCTGCATTTGCATGGCAAAGGCGGACAACGCCTTCTCGATCATCTGAGACCAGTATAAGGCCGCCGGGCTTTGGTTAAGCCGGATCAGATTGAGAAGGGTCTGTTCCGTCAGCAGCGGACTCTTCCCTTTGTTGTTCTGTTCGCCAACCACCTGCAGCAACACCTGGACGGTGATATCTTCACCGGTTTTCGAATCCGAGACCCGAACCTGTTCATAGCGTTGCACGAACGCCGACACATCCTCGAGGGTGACATACCGTCCCTCCAGGGAGTCGTACATCTTTCGGGTTGGATAGCGTTTGATCTCGTGCGTCTTCACTCGGAACCTGCGGGTTCGGGGGTCCGCTTCATCCACCGTCAACGACGCACAAGTGCGGCGTCAAACGCGCCGGATTGTCAACCCTTTTGCTCCAACCAAGCGGAGATTTTCTCCGGCATCTGCGTGGCTGCGCGTGAGACATACATGCCGATATGACCCGTCGGCAACTCGATCTCGGTATAGTCCTTGCTGCCGACCACCTTTTTGATGGCGCGCGAGCTGTCCGGCGGCACCAGATGGTCGTAACTGCCGAAAAGGTTCAGGATCGGGCAATCGACCGCCCTGTAGTCGACACGCTCGTCTCCGATTGTCACCGTGTTCTTGACGATCCGGTTTTGCTGATAGAACTGTGTGATGAATTCCTGATGAGCTTGCCCGGCCTGATCGGGGCTGTCATTGATCCACTGTTCCATGCGCAGGAAGAAAGCACCCTTCGAGGGATCCTGCAAGGTATTCACCGAATCCAGCCACTTCTTGATGTTCAGGCTGAAGGGCTGCATCGCGTTGAAGTTCGCGTTGAGCACCAGTCCAGGTACGTTGCCGAGGGCCCGCACGGCGGCCGCGACATCGATGTCCTGGACCATCTGGCTGAGACGGTCCTTTTCGGTGTGGAAATCAACCGGCGTAACCATGGTGATCAAACAGTGGATCTTCTTCGGATGGAGCGCGGCATAAGTCAGCGCCATCGTACCGCCCTGGCAGATTCCCAGAACGTTGATGGCGTCCACACCGTGTTCGGATCTCAAGAAATCCACGGCGGCATCAGTGTATTCATTGATGTACGTATCCAGATCCAGCATGCGATCGGATGCCCTGGGATAACCCCAATCCAGGACATACACCGCGTAACCCTGCTCGAGCAGCCGGCGCACCAGGGACTTGTCCTCCTGGAGGTCGGCGATGACGAACCTGTTCACCAACGCGTAGGAGATGAGCAGCGGTATCTTTTTCCGGGCCGGCGTGTCAGACACGAAGCGCAGCAACCTGAACCGCTCGATCTCCAAAACGCTTTCTACGGGCGTTGCACCCGGCGCGGTATCGGCCATGTCAAGGACCGATCGGCGGGACTTCTCAAACTGCTGCCACCAATCTGAAACCTCGGATAGAACCTCGAATGAATCAATGCTAATCGGCTTCATCTGTCACTTCCTAACCATTCGTTTTGTCGGCTTTTCTGGCAGGTTTTCTCGCGGGCGCCTTGGCTTTGACCTTGCGAGCGGCCGGCTTTGCCGTCGCGGAAGCCGCCCGAGCCGAAGACGCGGGTTTCGCGGTTCCCGCCTCCAGCTTGGCAATCCTGTCGGTCAGCTGGCGAACGGACTGCTCGACTCCCTTCAAGGCCGGTGTTTCAGCGGTCTGCTTTGCCAGTTCAGCCTTCATATTGGCGACTTCCTCGCGCGCGGACGCCAAGCTCTTGCGCAGCTCAGCCATCTCGTCTGCTTGTTTTTGCAGTTGATCGGTAACGCCCGTGACAGCGGACACCACGTCCTGCATTTCAGACATGGTCTCGGATATCTCGGAAAGCTCACCTTTGACCCGGCGCTGATCCTTGCGGAGACGCTGAATGCGCGCATGCACGTCGGTCAGCTCGGAGTAGGTGGGAATTCCCATCTTCTCCAGATTCCGGTCCGTCGCGTCCCGCTGTAAGGTGATGGCCAAGCACATCTTGTTCACGAACGCCCCGAAGACCTGTTGATACTCCGGCGTCGTCGTGACTTCCTTGTGGATTCCCTCTGCCGCGCTCAGCCATTGGTCAAAAAGCTGCTTGAGGCTTTTGACTTCGCCATCGGCTTTCTCGAGATTGGTGAGTAGCCGCTTCGAGACCCGCCCGGCGTAACCGCCGAAGAGATCGAGAAGGTCCTTGTAAGATTCCAGGGTTTCCTGCCATGCGGACTGAATTTTCTCCAGATCCTCAGCCATCGGGTTGCCGACAAGCGGATTTCCCTTGTTCGCGCCCTGCATGGTTTGCAGGATGGAAGTTCCCTGCAGGAACTGCTCGACGGCGATCTTCGTGGTCGGAATGTTGAGCAACCCCACCCAATAGTCGGATAGCTGCTTGATCTGTTCCTCGCCCAGCTCCCGCCCGGTGAAAAACTTGACCGCCTCGGGCACCGAGAAGAACCGCTGGACGTCGAAGGCCTGACCAAACACGTCCTTGAAAGGCGCGACGAACAGGTCCGAAGGGCTCATTTGGGGCGCCTGCGCCGCCGATGGCCAAGCCATCCTGTTCCATTGATCGAACCAGCTTGTCAGGCCGTTGTCAGCGGGTCGGGCGGTCTGCCCCATCATGCCCGACCAGAAGGCTTCCTGCTGTTGTTGCCAACTCCGGAGGAATCCGTCCATCCCTATCATTTCTTTGTTTCCTCTGATTGATGTCCACGATCACGGAAACGCCCCTAGTGGGACGTGAACTGCGCTCCGTTGATCGGAATGTTCGCGCCACTGATGAAGGCGGCCTGATCCGAGCAGAGAAAACGGACGATGGCCGCGATCTCGTTAACCTCGGCGAGTCGCCCCATCGGAATCTGCGCAACGATCTTTTCGATCACGTCTTCGCGCATGGCGGTCACCATCGGCGTCGCCGTATAGCCCGGTGCGACGGAATTGACCGTGATGCCCTTGCGGGCGGATTCCTGAGCCAGGGCCATCGTGAATCCATGCACGCCCGCTTTGGCGGCCGAATAGTTCGCTTGACCGAATTGACCCTTCTGGCCGTTGATGGAAGCGATGTTGACGATCCGTCCCCAACCTTTGTCGCGCATTTCGTTGATGAACTGACGCGTGACGTTGAACAGCGAGTCGAGGTTGGTCCGCAGAACCGCCTGCCACTGATCCGACGTCATTTTGTGCAACAGGCCGTCACGCGTAATCCCCGCATTGTTCACGAGAACATCCGGCGATCCGAACTTTTCTTTGATTTCGTTCGACGCCTTCTCCACCTCCTCGAAGCTCGACACATCCATGGTAACGGCCTCGAACTCGTATCCGTCAGCGGCTTGGCCAGCCAACCATTTTTCCGGCGGAATGGCCTCCTTGAACTCCGTGGTGACGACCTTGTGGCCGTCATCCGCCAAGGCACGGCAAATGGCCGTGCCGATCCCCCCCATGCCGCCGGTAACAAGCGCCAGTTTTGCCATGATCCTCTCCCCTAATCTTATAAGGCTTTCTGTTAAGTGAGTTCGACCGCCGTCGCGATCCCCTGGCCGCCTCCGACGCACATCGTGGCCAGGCCCTTCTTTGCGTCCCGTCGCTGCATCTCGTGGATAAGGGTGACGAGAATGCGCGCCCCGCTGGCTCCGATCGGATGACCGAGCGCGATCGCGCCACCATTCACATTCACATGATCGATATCCCAACCCATTTCCCGTTGCACCGCCAGACTCTGCGACGCGAACGCCTCGTTGGATTCGATCAGATCGAGGTCCTCGACGGACCAGCCCGCGATTTCCAGACATTTCCGAGAAGCCGGAACTGGACCGATCCCCATGATGGTCGGATCGACACCCGTCGAGGCAAACGCGACAATTCGGGCGATCGGCTTAAGGCCATGTTCCTTTAAGGCCTTCTCGCTGACAATCAGCAGCGCGGCGGCACCGTCGTTGATGCCAGAGGCATTGGCGGCTGTAACCGTGCCGTCCTCTTTGAACGCCGGCCGGAGCTTCTGCATGGACTCAAGGTCCGCATCGTGACGGATCAGTTCGTCGTCTTCGAAGACGATCGGGTCTCGTCTTCGCTGGGGAATCTCGACAGTCACGATTTCTTCCTTGAACCGCCCGGCCCTCTGAGCCTCGGACGCCTTGCGGTGGGACTCGAGGGCAAATCTATCCTGCTCGTCCCTCGTGACCTGATACTGCTGGGCCAGGTTTTCCGCCGTAATCCCCATATGGATCTGTCCGCTCAGGGCGCAGGTCAGTCCGTCGCACAACATGGTGTCCATCATCGTCCAGTCGCCAAGCTTATGGCCGCCGCGCGAGTTGCACAGAATGTGCGGCGCCATGGACATGTTCTCCTGACCGCCGGCTAGGACGATATCCGACTGTTCCGTGGCGATCGACATCGCCGCGAGATGCGCGGCCTTCATCCCGCTCCCGCATACCTTGTTGATGGTCATCGCGGGCTTCTCTTTCGGCAAGCCCGCCATCACCGAGGTCTGCCGAGCGGGATTCTGACCAGAGCCCGCCTGCAGCACCTGGCCCATGATGACCTCATCTACCGCATCCGCAGAGAGGCCGTTACAGCCTGACAATACATCGGAGAAGACGATGGCCCCCAGTTGAGCCGGATGCATCCCCGCCAAACTTCCCGAAAACTTCCCAATGGCCGTACGTCTCGCGGCCACGACGTAAATGCCCTGTTTCATTCCAGACCTCCATGACGGAAAGCCGCCTGATCTTTGTCGGCGTATCAACCCTGACACCACGCGGTGGGCCAATACGCCTCGTTGTTAAAACGTCCGACGGGTGTAAGCGGCGCGAACTCAGACGCTGCGGCAGTTCCAAGCGAGCGAAGAACCAATCTGCCGACTTCGTCCGTCCAAGATGACGGTCAGCTCGGTAGCTCCAAAGCGCCTGACATCGATGCCTCCCAACGCTCCCATCATAACACGTCACATGAATTCGAACTTTTCTTTTTCTCGTTAAACTCTCGGGCACAGCATTAAAGGATGGTTAGGATCAGGTTCAAGACATCTCATCCCATCGATGCGTTTCGGTCAGGGATCCGCCCGATCCCCTTCATCTGGATATGCGGATATGAATTTTGAAGCCCGTTGCGAGTCGGAAGTGGCGGCAGACACCTAAAAGGAGTACATAGCCGTGCCTTTCGGGCCGTCAAACGATGAGGCTTTCACACCTGCCCCGGCACTGCCCTATCCCCCGTTCCAGATCACCCGGCCGAGGCCGGCGACGTCATAGCCACCCAGCTCCTTCGCCCTTGCGGCGAAAGCCGGGCTCCCCGCAAAGGCGAGCAGCTTCTGGAACGGATCTTCGAAGTAGTCCCGCCGGCACACCAGCAGGTCGAACCGCTCGCGCTTGAGGGGCACGAAGCCGAGGCGCGCGGCCCGGGCCGCCGCGGTCACGGCGAGCCCGGCATCGGCCTTGCCCTCGCAGACGGCAAGCGCAAGATCGCTCTCGGTGCGCGCCGCGCCGGGCAGGGTTTCCAGGCCGGCCGACCCGATCCCGGCCTCGGCCAGGAGATGCTCGAAGAGGATCTGGCTGCCGGCCCCCTCCTGCCTCAGCGCCACCCGCGCACCCTTGGCCGCCAGATCGCGCACGCCACCGAGACCGAGCGGGTTGCCAGGCGCGACGATCAGCCCTTGCTCCCGCCAAGCCCATTCAATCAAAACCGCGTCGACGACATTGCCGGCCTGCCGCACCGCCGGGATATTGTACGAGCCCGAGGCAGGATCGAGGACATGCAGGCCACAGGCAAGTGCCTCGTCCGAAGCGAAGCGTTCGAGCCCGTCAAGGCTTCCACAAGACATGAGCGCAAGCTCGCAGCCCGATTCGCGTACCGCCCAGTCCAACAGCGGATCCTGGCTGCCGGTAATCACCGGTGGATGCACCGGTGCAGTCACAAGTGAAACCGCAGAGGACGAAACCGACGCCATCCCCTCGATCAGCCATCGGTCAATCAGATGCCTTGGGAACAGCCACTTCCCGGTCACCCGTGTACAGGGAATATCACGCGCCCGCACGAGGTCGTAGACCTTGCGCTCCTTGATGCGAAGGTACTCGGCCACCTCCTTCGTGTTCATCAACTCTGGCATGACGCACCCTCCCGGAAAGTGTCGCCATTTTAGCGGTCCAGATCGCCATATCCTCAGGAAAATTGGGGACGACGCGAAGTGTCACTATATCTATGCTGGATCTATGCTGGCGATTTGGAAGGGCGGCGGCTGCGCGAGCATCAACGCTAACCGACCGTGCCAAACTTCCAACCGTCTGTCGTGGAAAGACTGAGCAAGCAAGCCAAGCCATGATGATCGATCCATTCGGACGCAGAGTCACCTATCTGAGAGTGTCGGTCACCGACCGCTGCAACTACCGCTGCACCTATTGCATGGCGGAGGACATGACCTTCCTGCCAAAGGTCGAGATCTTGACACTCGAGGAACTGGACCGCGTGTGCTCCGCCTTTGTCCGCCGTGGTGTGCGCAAGCTACGCATCACCGGCGGAGAGCCGCTGGTGCGGCGGGATATCATGACCCTTTTCCGATCCCTCGGCCGTTTCCTGGACTCCGGTGAAATGGACGAATTGACCCTGACGACCAATGGCAGCCTGCTTGCACGCTATGCCCGGGACCTCGCCGAGTGCGGCGTGCGCCGCGTGAACGTTTCCCTCGACAGCCTCGATTCCGAACGCTTTGCGGCGATCACCCGCGGCGGTCGTCTCTCCGAGGTGCTCAGCGGCTTGGAGGCAGCCAAGGACGCGGGACTCGCGGTCAAGATCAACACGGTCGCGCTCAAGGGTCTCAACGAGGACGAGTTCGACACGCTCATCGCCTGGTGCGGTCGGCAAGGATTCGATCTCACTTTCATCGAAACCATGCCGATGGGAGAGATCGATGACGACCGGACGGAACACTATCTGCCGCTCAGCGTGCTCCGTGAAAATCTGGGGGAACGCTGGACGCTCATCGATGTGGAGGATCGCACCGGCGGGCCGGCCCGCTATGTCAGGATCGAGGAGACGGGACGCCGGCTCGGCCTGATCACGCCGATGACCCATAATTTCTGTGAAAGCTGCAATCGGGTTCGCCTAACCTGCACCGGAATGCTGTACATGTGCCTCGGCCAGACGGACAGCGTCGATCTTCGCGAGCCCCTGCGCGCCAGCGAGGGCGACGAGTTGTTGATGGCGGCCATCGATCAGGCTATAGCCCGCAAGCCCAAGGGACACGACTTCGTCATCGAACCCGGGACCGATCGCCCCGCCGTCGACCGCCATATGAGCGTCACCGGCGGCTGAACCCCCAAGCCGATCCAGCTTAAGGGGCCGACCTCCCGGGTCTCACTTAATCCATTCCACGAATCGAAAAGCTGACCCGAAACGCCGCTGGGTGGGGTGGCGGGCGGGAAGCGGTTCGCTATACTGACGCCACCGGGGAAAGTGTTCCTGAACATCGATCCGAGGAGGCGGTTGCCGGCCCAATATGGAATTCAAAACCTTCGCCATTCTTGCATCGGATCACGACGAGGCGAAGGCGGCAGAGTCGCGCCTCAAAAAACGGTATCCTCATGTCGCTCCGGAGGAAGCCGATCTGATCGTTGCCCTCGGCGGCGACGGCTTCATGTTGCAGACGCTGCATGCCTTCATGGCCAGGAAAACGCCGATCTACGGCTTGAACCGGGGTTCTGTCGGCTTCCTGATGAACGAATATGAGGACGATCGGCTTCTTGAACGTCTCGCCGCCGCAGAGCCCATCGATCTGCATCCCCTCCGCATGACCGCGTGCGACATGGAGGGCGTCAGTCACCAAGCCCTGGCCATCAACGAGGTCTCCCTGCTGCGGTCGAGCCGGTTCGCCGCCAAGATCCGCGTTCATGTGGACGGCGTGCTGCGCATGGACGAGGTCATCTGCGACGGCGTTCTTGTGGCCACGCCGGCCGGCAGCACCGCCTACAACAATGCCGTTCACGGACCGATCCTGCCATTGGGCGCCGACCTTCTGGCGCTCACGCCCATCAGCGCCTTCCGCCCTCGTCGGTGGCGGGGGGCCCTCCTTCCCCAGCATACGACAGTCGTATTCGAGGTCATCGACCCGGAACCGCGCAGGGTCGCGGCCAGCGCCGACTACACCGAGGTTCGCGATGTCGTCCGCGTCGAGGTGCGCGAGGATCGCAGCGTGGGCCCGACACTTCTTTTCGACCCGGAACACAATCTCGAAGAGCGCATCATCAAGGAGCAATTCCTGCCTTGACCGGCCTCTCACGCCGCTTGGCTAAACTCGTCATCCGGGCCGGCTCGGTCCCCTGGCTCAAGATCGGTCTGGCTCTGGCGATCGGCACGGTCGGGGGCGCCATCTTCGTCCATCTTCATATCCCGTTGGCTTGGATGATCGGTGCCATGGTGGCGACGACCATCGCGGCACTGGCCGGGCTGCCGGTGCGCGGTCCGGGCCGAATGCGCGACGCCATGATCGTCGTCCTCGGCGTCATGGTTGGCAGCGCGTTCACCCCCGACGCCCTCGCCGGGACCGTCCTTTGGTTGCCGAGTATCGCCACCCTCCTTGTCTTCACAGTCGTGACGACGGCGGTCCTGGGAATGGTTCTGCGCCGCCTCCTCAAATGGGATGCGGCCAGCGCCTATTGCTCGGCCGCGCCAGGCGGTTTCATGGAAATGGTTCTTCTCTCCTCCTCCATGGGCGGGGACATGCGAACCGTGTCCTTGATGCACACAATCCGCATCATGACCACCGTCCTTGTCATCCCCATCTTTTTCCGGATCGCGCATGGCTACGTGCCGGAAGGAACGGCCTTCCTGGGCCGGATAGTCGAGATCACTTGGTCCGACGGCTTGCTTCTCCTCGCCAGCGGCATCGCGGGTTACTACGTCGCGCGTTGGCTGAGAATGCCGCTGCCCGTTCTGACCGGTCCCATGATCTTTAGCGCAGCGATTCATGCGACGGGATGGACGGCTGCACACCCGCCCGCCGAGTTGGTGGCCATCGCCCAAATCGTTTTCGGCGCCAGTATCGGTTGCCGCTTCGCCGGCGTTACCCTAGACCAGATCGTCCGCGTGATGCTGACGTCGGTTGCGATGACCCTGGTGATGCTTGCCTTCGCCGTGCTGTGTGCCCTGGGCCTGCAGGCCGCGACCGGACTCTCCTTTTCCGCCCTTCTGCTCGCTTTCTCGCCGGGCGGGGTGGCGGAAATGAACCTCATCACAGTCGCTCTGCAGATCGATCCGGCGTTCGTCGCCACCCATCATATTATTCGCATTGGTTTCCTCATCATCGTGGGGCCTGTCCTCATGAAGTTCCTTGTCGGCCGCTCGTCGTCACAGAGAGGCCCGTCGGAGGCTCGTCAGCAGGGCGAATAGCGTCTTCCCGCCTCGTCTTTCAAAGGCGCCGGTCCCACATCCCGAAATCATCGTTGCCGAAAATCTGGCCGATGCTATGGTGTCTGGACTCCTTGCAGACTGGGCTTTTCCAAATGATAGAAACGATGAATGACCTTCTTCGGAACGGTCGTCCCGAGGATATTGCCATCGGCGCCCCAGGCCGCGCGCACCTCAGCTATGGCCAGCTTGTCGAGCATGTGGAGCGGACGGTTGCGGCGCTTAACGCGCGCGGCATCGGCCGCAACGACCGCGTCGCCATCGTGCTCCCGAACGGGCCCGAAATGGCGAGCGCTTTCCTTGCCGTGGGGGCTGGCGCGACCACGGCGCCGCTGAACCCCGCCTATCGGGCCGAGGAGTTTGAATTCTACCTGTCCGACCTCAACGCCAAGGCCTTGCTCGTGGAGCGAGATAGCGCGTCTCCCGCCGTCGATGTGGCTCGGCAGCAGGGGGTCCCGGTGCTCGAAATCACCTGGGACGAGAATGCGCCGGCCGGGCAGTTCGAGGTGACGGGCCCGGAGACCTCTCCGGCGGATAACGGCGGGATGGTATCACCCGAAGATATCGCTCTGATCCTTCATACATCGGGCACGACCTCCCGGCCCAAGCTCGTGCCGCTGAGCCAGGCCAACGTGTCCGCCTCGGCCAGGCATATCGTGGCGACCACGGCGCTGACACCCGAGGATCGCTGCCTCAACATCATGCCGTTGTTTCATATCCACGGCCTGATGGCCGCCGTTCTGTCCTCGATCGCAGCGGGGGCCTCGGTCTTCTGTTCGCCCGGTTTCAACGCCCTTCGCTTCTTCTCCTGGCTCGACGAGGTGAAACCGAGTTGGTACACGGCCGTGCCGACCATGCATCAGGCGATCCTGACCCGGGTCGAACGCAACCGCGAGATCATCGATGCAGCACGGCTGCGATTCATCCGCTCCTCCTCAGCGTCCTTGCCGCCGCAGGTCATGAAGCAGTTGGAAGAGGTCTTCGGCGCCCCGGTGATCGAATCCTATGGAATGACGGAGGCGTCCCATCAAATGGCCAGCAACCCCTTGCCGCCAGCTCCCCGCAAGCCGGGGACCGTGGGCGTCGCCGCGGGTCCCGACGTCGCCGTGTTGGGGACGGAAGGCCGCCTTCTCGGCGCCGGCGCCGTGGGTGAAGTCGTGATTCGGGGGCCGAACGTTTTCACGAGCTACGAGAACAACCCGAAGGCCAATACCGAGTCCTTCGTCGATGGCTGGTTCCGCACCGGCGATCAGGGGGTCATGGATGGTGAAGGCTACCTGACCATCACCGGGCGGCTGAAGGAGATCATCAACCGGGGCGGCGAGAAGATCTCACCCCGGGAGATCGACGATACCCTGATGGATCATCCGGCCGTGGAACAGGTCGTCACCTTTGCCATGCCCCATGAGAAGCTTGGGGAAGAGGTGGCGGCGGCCATCGTGCTTCGGGATGGCATGGAGGCGACGGAGCGCGAAATTCGGGATTTCGCGGCGGGCCGCATGGCCGACTTCAAGGTGCCGCGCAACGTCCTGTTCCTCGAAGAGATTCCCAAAGGCCCCAGCGGCAAGATGCAGCGCATTGGCCTGGCGGAGAAGCTGGGGCTGGCATGAGACGCGGAACGAGGCGCGGATGAAGGTCTGCATCTACGGCGCGGGCGCCATCGGCGGCCTTCTCGGCGCCCATCTCGCGCGCAGCGGGGTGGATGTCACCTTGATCGCCCGCGGCCCTCATCTGGCCGCGATGCGGGAGAGCGGTCTTAAGCTTCTTCGCGACGACGGAGAATGGGCCGTTCATCCCGCCTGCACCGACGATCCCTCGGTCGCCGGGCCCCAGGACTATGTCGTGGTGACCCTGAAGGCCCATTCGGTGCCGGGGATCGTCGACGCCATGCAGCCGCTCTTGGGTCCGGATACCGCGGTCGTCACGGCGGTGAATGGAATCCCCTGGTGGTACTTCCACGGACTCGAGAGCCCGTTCCGAGATCACCGTCTCAAAAGCGTCGATCCGGGTGACAAGCAGTGGGACGGCATCGGTCCTGGTCGCGCCATTGGCTGCGTCGTCTATCCGGCGGCGGAAGTCGAGGTGCCCGGCGTCATTCGCCATATCGAGGGGGATCGCTTCACCCTCGGCGAACCGGACGGCAGCCGATCCGATCGCGCGACGCGGCTGAGCCGGGCGCTTATCGAAGCTGGCCTGAAGGCGCCGGTTCGGCCCCGCATCCGGGACGAGATGTGGATCAAGCTCTGGGGCAATGTGAGCTTTAATCCGATCAGCGCGCTGACCGGCGCGACGCTCGATGTCATCGGCACGGCTCCGGAAACACGGGCGCTCGCGCGGTCCATGATGGTCGAGGCGCAGACCGTCGCCGAGGCCCTCGGCATAAGGTTTCCGATCTCGGTCGACAAGCGGATCGACGGCGCGGTCGCCGTCGGCGCCCACAAGACCTCCATGCTCCAGGATCTCGAGCGTGGCCGGCCGATGGAGATCGACGCATTGGTGGGTTCAGTGGCCGAGATGGGGCGGCTGGTCGGCGTCGAGACGCCGATGATCGACGCCGTGCTCGCTCTCGTTCGGCAGAGCGCGACGATCGCCGGCTGCTACTCTGGCTAGGGCAGCCGGCTTCAAGTCTCCTTGACGGGCGCGGGATGCTCGATCGGCGCGTCAAGCTTCCACCCACCCTGCCACCGGCGCCAAAGCATGTAACCACCCAGCACCAGAAGCAGGCCGCCGACGATCGGTCGCGTGATGCCTTCCATCATGAACAGCGGCGGCGAGACCGCCATGCACAGAACCGGGATGAAGACCAGGGTCCAGCGCTGTTGGCCTCGGTGCTTCTGATACCAGGGAAACACGGCCGAGAAGAGCGCGATGGTCACGAAGAACAGCGACCACGGCCGCGTGAAGAACAGCGTCACGTCGCTGCTGATCGCCAGTGCCCGGGACAGGTTCACCTCCGCGATATTGCCCAGCACCACGCCCAGGATCATCGGCGCGAGCGGGAAACCCAGCACGCGCATGGTGTAGCCGATCACCCCGAACCAGAACAGCGTCCAGATGTCGAAAACGATGTTGTGAAGGGCGAAAACGCCGATCGCGCAATAGGCCAGGATGACCGCCGCCAGGGTGTACATGGGCACCTTGGTGACCAGCACGAAGATCCGCAGGCAAAAGGCCTGCATCCCGATCATCATGAAATGCGCGAGGAAGAAGGCCACGAAGATGCCATAGGCGAGCACCGGCTCGTCGCCGATGAAGGACGGGCTTGGCACCACGTCGTGGATCAGCAGGGCGCCGAGCATGATGGCGGTGACGATATCGCCCGGGATGCCAAGGGCCATCATCATGATCAACGCGCCGCCCGCGGTGGCGTTGTTCGCGGCTTCCGACGCCACGATCCCGTCCGGGACGCCGGTCCCGAACTTCTCTGGCTCTTTTGAGGTCTTTTTTGCTTGATCGTAGGCCAGAATGTTGGAGATGGAGCCGCCCGCCCCGGGAAGAATGCCGGTGAACAGGCCGATCAGCGCGGACTGAACCAGATTGCGCCAGCGCGTCAGCACCTCGCCGATCGCGCGCCGGTGTTCGACCTTCACGGCCTTGGTTGCGCCGGTCATCAGGGCTTTTTTCGCCCGGTCAGGGTCCTCCACATCGCTGAGTAGCTGGCTGAAGGCAAAGAGCCCGATCAACACCGGCAGGAAAGCGAACCCCTGTTTCAGCGAATCGAGTCCGAAATTCAGCCGGGCGACGCCGTTGATGTCGTCCTCGCCGATCGTCGCCGCGAGCAATCCGAGCGCCCCGGCGATCAGCCCCTTGAGCATGTTGTCGCCGGCGAGGCTGGCGGTGATCGTCAGCGCAAACATCACCAGCGAGAAGTAATCCCAGGGACCGAACTCGAGGCCCAGTCTCGCCAGCTGCGGCGCCAGGGCGACGAGCAGCACGGCGCTGATCAGACCGCCGAAGAAGGACGACCAGACCCCGATACCCAGGGCCAATCCGGGGCGCCCCTTGCGGGCCATCGGGAATCCGTCGAAGGTGGTGGCGACGGAGGACGGCGTCCCTGGAATCCCCGTCAGCATGCCGGACATCAGACCGCCGGACAGACCACCGACGAAAACCGCGAGCATGACCGCCAACCCCTGCTCGGCCGGCATGCCGAAGGTGAAGGGCAGCGTCAGCACCACGGCCATGGTAATCGTGAAGCCAGGGATCGCGCCCGCGATCAACCCGGCCGTCACACCGACCAGCATGAAGCCGAGAGTCGTGATGTCGAAGACGGCCGTGAAGGCGGCCAACAGGTTTTCTAACATCATAATTTAATTTATCTTCATAACATATTGTTTTTTAATTATCTCACAGGTTCTTCTTTGCCGGAGAAGATCATCGTCGTCTCGTCCGTCACAAAACCGAGAAGACCTCTCCCTCGGGAAGGATCACGCGCAGACCAAAGGTGAAGATCGCCCACATCGCGGTGATCGACCCTAGCGCGATAAGCGCATGGATGCCGACAGCCCTCGGCGTCCGCTCGCCCAGCACGGTCAGGGCCAGGAAAACAAACAGGATGCCGCCCAGGAGCATGCCTAGCCAAGGCAGCGTGATAAGAAACAGAAAGAACAGGGCATAGCACCAAAGGGCGTTACGGTATCGCCGGAGGAAGCCTCTGACGCCCCCTTCGAACAGCGGCTGCTCCTGCTGCTTCCGCAGTGACTGAAACAGGTATCCCAGCGTCAGGGCGAACAGGACGGCAAGGATCAGTTGAGGCCAAACTTCTGAGCCGATGGTGCCATAGCCCATGTCTTCGACCTGAAGCGTGGCCCAGAAGAACACGCCGCAAGCGAAGAGAAGAAACAGCGCGACATAGGTGTCCCGGTTCAATCGGCCCATCGGATCGCGCCTCCCCGCGCGTTTTGAACCAATCGGCCCGCCAGACAAACTGGCGGGCCGTTGCCGTATGTGGCGTTGGCGTCAGCTATCTTTCTGCTTATAGACGCCGACCTTCTCCGCGATCGCCTTCCACTTCGTAAACGTCTCGTCGAAGTAGTCGCGATACGCGTCGCCAGGCGTAAACTCGACCGAGGATCCCTTGGCCTCGATCGCCTTGATGTACGCCGAGTCCTTGGCAACCTTCTCCAGAATTTGGACGTAGTGATCCACGATCTCCTTCGGGGTTCCCTTCGGCAGCATGATGCCACGATCTGTCCCATAAACGATGTCGATGCCCTGTTCCTGCAGGGTCGCAACATCGGGGATGTCTGGGTGGCGTTCCGCCGTGCTGATGCCGAGCGCCTTCAGCTCGTTGGTCTGAATGTATTTCTTCGCGGCGGCGAGGTTGATCTCGCCAATCTCGATATTCTTGGCCAACAAGGCAGTCATGCGCTGACGCGTGCCGTCATAGGAAATGTGCTTCAGCTTGACGTCGGTTGCGTCTTCGATCAGCAGGAAGAAGAAATGGCTGGTCGATCCCAACGTCCCGCCCGCGAGAACCTCTCCGGGACGATCGTTGGCCTCGGAGACGAGTTCCTTGACGTTGCTGTAGGGCACGTCGGGATTCGCGCCGACGATCAGCGGGGTGCGGGTCAGCATCGCCACCGGCTCGAACGCGTCCCAGGTAAAGTCCACGCGGCCCGTCAGATAGCTGGTGATGGCGCTTTGATGGATGGCGAACAGGGTACATCCATCCGCTTTCGCCTTGCGGGCTTCCTTGGCGCCCTTGTTTCCGCCCTGGCCGCCGATATTCACCACCTGGAGCTGCGGTTCGGCGCCATGCTTGTTGGCCGTTTCCGCGAAGATCCGGAACAGAACGTCGGTTCCGCCGCCGGCGCCCCAGGGGACGATTAGCTTCGCCGTGCTGCACGGAATATCAGCCGCCTGGGCTGGGCCCACCGGCGATAGGGCCAGGACGGCCGCCACCCCAGTCGCGGCGAGGATGGAACGCAGGAAAGGTATTTTCATGTTCATTCTCCCTGTTTGAAGTCTCGGTTCTTATGGTGAGGGAATGGGTGATGAGGCCCCGACCCATTATCGGGAACCCAAAGCACCCCCTCCCCCTTGATGTTGCGCTCGGCGCCGGCCTAACCTATCGAACCCAGGCTGTTTTTGAGCCCGGCCAGGGGCGGCTGGCACACTCCTACAACAATTATGAAATGGTGACGGATTTGACAACAGGTGATCGCCCAATCCTACGCGTTGGAATCGGCGGTTTCGGAGCCATTGGCGCATCCGTTGGTCGGCGCTTGGACAAGGGTATTCCCGGTTTGGAGTTGGCTGCGGTCTCCGCCCGGGACATCGGCAAGGCCCAAGGGCGCATGAACGACTACCGGCGACAGGTACCCGTGGTGGCCCTTGGCGAACTGGCCGATCATGCTGATATTGTTATCGAATGCGCGCCGGCCGCCGTATTCACCCAGGTCGCCGAGCCGGCCCTGCGAAAGGGGCTGATCTTCATGCCGGTCAGCGTCGGCGCCCTTCTCATTCACGCCCAGATGATCGATCTGGCCGCCGAATGCGGCGCCCGCATCGTGGTCCCGACGGGCGCGCTGATCGGTCTGGATGCCGTGCGCGCCGCCGCCGAGGGCAACATCCATTCAGTGCGCATGGTCACCAGCAAGCCGCCCAGGGGCCTCGCTGGAGCTCCCTATCTCGAGGAGCACGGCATCTCCCTCGATAACGTCCGCAAACCCCTGCGGCTTTTCGAGGGTAGTGCCCGAGACGGTGCGAAGGGCTTTCCGGCCAACCTCAACGTGGCGGTTGCGCTCAGTCTCGCAGGGGTCGGACCCGACAAAACGCGCCTTGAAATCTGGGCGGACCCGACGGTCACCCGCAACACCCACCGGATCGAGGTCGACGCCGACAGCGCCAGCTTCTCGATGACCATCGAGAATATACCCAGTGAGGAGAACCCGCGCACGGGACGGATCACGGCGCTCAGCGTAATCGCGGCTCTGCGCGGACTCGCCGCGCCGCTCACCGTCGGATCATAAATTTTTCAAATAGCTACATGAAAAACTTAACGTACATAGGAAGCACCGTTGATATCGATGACCGTGCCGGTTGCGTGCCGCGCCCGACCCGACGCCAAAAACACCGCGATATCCGCAACATCCTGGGGCGCGGCCATCTCGCCAAGCGGGATCTCGCCGAGGATTCCCTCTTCGCCATGTCGGCGGACATAATCCTCGGCCATCTCCGTGCGCACGAAACCGGGCGCCAGCACATAGGCCAGGACCTTGTCGGCGGCGAACCCCCTTGCCAGGCTGCGGGTCAAGGCCACCATGCCGCCCTTTGACGCGGCATAGTGCATGTAGTCCGGGTCGTCTCCGCGAAAGGCCGCGCGGCTGGCGATGTTGATGATGATCCCACCGCCCCGCTCCCGATAGTGGCGGACCGCGGCCCGGCACAGATCGGCCGCGGCGGCGAGATTGATCCTCAGTGTCCGCTCCCAGGCTTGGTGCCAGGCGTCGTCGCTGTCATCGATCGTGGCCGGCTCGAAGACGCCCGCATTGTTGACCAAAACGTCGATCCGGCCCCGCCAGGCAAGGGCCCTCTCCCATGCCGCGCGGGTGTCTTCAGGGGCCGTGAAATCGGCATGCAGGCAAAAACAGCGTTCGCCGCCCAGTTCGGAGACAAGGTCTTCGGCAGGACGGGGATCGCTGCGAAAGGTGAAGGCAGCCTCGGCGCCGACAGAAGCCAACCCACGCACGATGGCCGCGCCAATCCCGCGCGCGCCGCCGGTCACCAGCACGACTTTTCCCGTGAGATCGATCATCCGAACCGCCCTCCTCCACCTAAATCGCCATCCGACTCTACAATACCTTGCCAAAAAAGAACTTTCGCTGCCGCGCTCACGGTTTCGGGAGCGGGTTCGGCATTGCGCTCGGCCCCGGCCGGAGACATCTCTTGGATGACTGGTTTCGTGTTCGGGTGTTCACAAGATGAGCTACGCCAAAACCGCCATATTGCTCGCCGGAATGACCGGCCTGTTCCTCGCCGCCGGATATTTGGTCGGTGGCCAGGGCGGCATGGTCTTCGCTTTCGTTATCGCGTTGGGCATGAATGCCTTCGCCTACTGGAATTCCGACAAGGTCGTGCTGCGCATGTACGGTGCGCGGCAGGTGGACCGGCGCACGGCCCCGGAGCTCTACGGCCTTGTCGAGCGGCTCGCCGCTCAGGCGCGGCTTCCCATGCCGAAGGTCTATATCATCGACAACAATCAGCCAAACGCCTTCGCCACCGGCCGAAACCCGGAAAACGCGGCGGTCGCGGCCACGACCGGGCTGCTGCGCAGCCTCACCCAAGAGGAAATCGCGGGTGTCATGGCGCATGAGCTCGCCCATGTGCGCAATCGCGACACCCTGATCATGACGGTGACAGCGACGATCGCGGGCGCCATCGGCATGCTTGCCAATTTCGCCATGTTTTTCGGGGCCTTCGGGGGCAGCCGAAATAACCCGCTCGGGATCGTCGGCGTTCTTTTGGTCGCCTTGCTGGCCCCCTTCGCGGCCATGCTGGTTCAGATGGCCATCTCCCGGTCCCGGGAGTACGAGGCCGATCGCGTCGGCGCCGAAATCTGCGGCCGGCCGATATGGCTCGCCTCGGCGTTGGAAAAGCTCGACCGCTCTGCCCGGCAGATCGACAACATTGCGGCCGAAAAGAACCCGGCAACGGCGCATTTGTTCATCGTCAACCCGCTTCACGCCCACAAGGTCGACAGCCTCTTCTCGACCCATCCGAGCATGTCGAATCGGGTCCGGCGGCTGCGCGAAATGGCTGGTGTCGCGGGCCCCTGGGGATAATACATGGCCCCTCAAGGACGACGCGTCAGCGCGCAATAATGATCACGCCGTGGCGATGTAGCGGCGCATTTCCTCCGCCTCCGCGCCGATCTCGTCGAGACGCTTCTTCATCACATCTCCGCTGCTGATCATGCCGCAGAGTACGCCGTCCTTGACGACGGGGACATGCCGCAGGCGGCGGCCGCTCATGACCGCCATCACGCTGACCGTCGAGTCTTCGGGCGCGCAGGTGAAAACCTGCTTGGTCATAAGCCGGCCGACCGTTTCGTCGAGAACGGCGGGGCCAAGTTCGGCCAGTCCCCGCACGATGTCGCGTTCGGACAGAATGCCGTCGACATGGGAGCCATCATCGCTCACCACCAAAGCGCCCACACCGCGAGTCTTCAGCGTGGCGACGGCATCCGCGATCTTCGCATCGGCAGCGATGGTGAAGGTGTCGTGGCCTTTTAAATCCAGTATCGTTTCGACGTCCATGGAACGGCACTCCTGCCAACTTGGTCAATTTTGTTGCCTCCCGCCCGGCTTGTCGGCGCAAACGCGCCGATACGCCCGGTCTCGGCTTGGCTTTTGGTTGTTACCAGTTCCGGCACGCTATGAGAAGCCGAGGGCCGCCCGCGAGCCGGGCTCCACCAAGCTATACAGGTAGGTTGCGTAGGCGGCGAGAAAAACGCCCCCCTCCCAACGATTCAGGCGCCAACCGGTCACGGCGAACAAAACAAGAATGAGCGTGGCTCCCAGCATGGCGGCGAGATCGAAGGCCGCGATATCCTGCGGAACCGTCATGGGGCGAACCAGCGCTGCCGTTCCCAAGATACCGAAAACATTGAAGATATTGCTGCCGATCACGCTCCCGAAGGCCAGATCCGCCTGGCGCCGAAGGGCGGCAATGGTCGACGCCGCAAGCTCGGGCAAGGATGTCCCCACCGCGATAACGCTGAGCCCGATGGCCGATTCGGACATTCCCCACGCGCGCGCCAGCGTGATCGCCCCGCCAACCATCGTATCGGCCCCCAGGGTGAGGGCCGCGAATCCCGCCACCGACAAACCGATACCCATCGGAATTCGCCTCGGGACGCCGGTTACCGCGTTCGCCTCTGCCTCGCGGAGCTCGCCCGCCGCATCGGGTCTCTTCTGCTCGCTCCAATAGGTCCAGAAGACATACGCGGCCAATGACAACACCAAAATGGCCCCCGCCACGCGTTCGATCTCACCGAAGACGCAAATCCCGGTCAGGACCAGGGCGGCGCCCAGGGCCATGGGGCCATCGCGCAGGAACGCCTCCCGATGTGTCGCGATCGGGCAAATGATGGCGACCGTCCCCAGAACCAGAAGGATATTGGCGATGTTGCTGCCGACGACATTGCCCACGGCGATACCGGGCGATCCTTTCAGGGCCGCGGCGACGCTGGTCAGCAGCTCCGGTGCCGAGGTCCCGATGCTGACGAAGACGAGACCGATAAGAAGAGGCGAAAGGCCGAGCGACCGCGCGATCGAGGTCATTCCCCGGACGAGCAGTTCGCCACCCCCGAGAAGCAGCGCCAAGCCGACCAGAAGCTGCACATAGGGTATTGCCAAGTTCTGTCCTCCCACGGATGCACGGGTCGGTCCCGTGGCTGTCTCGTCACCGGCGCTTTTCGAGGGTCGTCCTTCGAACCTGCGGGGCCCGGGGGCTTTCCCGCATTGCGCCTCGCATAATGCCAGGGAGATAATCGAACGCAAGCCCACGCATTCTCACGAGAGGCTGCTATGGTCAGGGTCCTTACCTATCCGCTCGTCTTCGCCGGTGGTTGGATTTTCAACTTCGTCGTCGACATCAAATTCTTCACGGGCTTCGCCATGGGCTGGCTGGCGGGCACCAAGCTCGGCCCCGTCATCGACTCGATCCTGGACATGCTGTGACGAGATTCGCGGGCCGCCGGACCGTCGGTCCCGTCTTGCCGAGGGCTTTCATCACGGTATTTTGACCGCTTCGTTCACGCGCGCTCTCGAAAAGGCGATGAGGCGTGATGCCCACTTCGCACCATATCTGCGCATGTACTGGGTTGATCGGAGCGGGAGCGTCTCATGCGTTGGGCGTATTTGGCCGTACTTGGCGTGCTGTCGTCTTTACTCATATCGGATGGTTCGGTAAGGGCCGCGCCAGCCGGGCTCGCCGATGATCCGGCCGTCTACCGGAACAGCCGAACCGTCGTGATGGGCGATTTGCGCGGCGTCGAGGGTGAAAAGGTGGACGCCGCGCTGAACTGGCTTCGCGATCGCGGCAAGACCGATGTCGCGGCGTCACTGATCCTCGCCATGCGCTACAATCGGGCGCTGACTCCCCGGCTTTCGGAGGTTCTGACCGATCTGACGGGGGAAACCGGCGCCGAAAGCTGGTTCGATTGGATGCTCTGGCAGCAGCAGCATCCCGAACTGGCGGTTCACCCAAGCTTCTCCCGCATCAAACTCGAACTCCTGACCCGCATCGATCCGGAGTTCACGCGGTTCATCCCCCTCTCTGAAAACGCCGATATCCGCCTCGAAGAGGTCGTTTGGGGCGGCGTTGCGGTCGACGGCATTCCGGCGCTGGACAATCCCCGGCTGATCGGCGCCGATGGGGCCGACTACCTCACCCCGGGTGAGCTGGTCTTCGGGATCGAGATCGCCGGCGATGCCCGGGCCTATCCCCTGCGAATCCTCGATTGGCACGAGATGTTCAACGACGTGGTCGGCGGCGTCCCGGTTTCCCTTGCCTATTGCACGCTCTGCGGCGCCGGCATTCTTTTCCGGACCGACGTCGAGGGGTTCGACGAGCCACTGACCTTCGGCAGCTCGGGCTTTCTCTTTCGCTCCAACAAGCTGATGTACGACCGCCAGACGGACAGTCTGTGGAATCAGTTTACCGGCCGACCGGTCAGCGGTCCGCTTGCCCGCTCGAACGTCGAGCTTGAGATCCTGCCGGTGGCGATTACAAGCTGGCGGGACTGGAAGGCGCGCAATCCCGACACCCGCGTGCTGTCCCTCGAAACCGGACATGTGCGGGACTACACGCCGGGTGCGCCCTACGGGCATTATTTCAACAGCCCCGATCTCATGTTTCCCGCGTTCCTCGCGGATGAGAGCCTGTCCGCCAAAGATCTGGTCTTCGGCATCCGGACTGCGGGCGGTGCCAAGGCTTGGCCAATGTCGGCCTTCGAGGGCGGCCTCGTCATTCATGACCAGGTCGGGCTTGTCGATTTGGTGCTCATCGGGGACACCAAAACCCGGACGGTCCGTGCCTATCGCAGCGAGGGCCGACGCTTTTCCGCCGGCGACTCCTCCACGACCCTCCTTTCCGCCGGGCAAACCTGGCGGATGACCGAAACCGAGCTCACCGGGCCGGACGGAACGAAACTGCCCCGCATAGCCGGCCACGTCGCCTATTGGTTCGCCTGGGCCGGCTATCTGGGGGACAACAGCGACCTGTTCAGCGAAAACGGCGACCCCGGTCGCAAAGCGAATTAGAATACGTCCAGCAACTGGCCGGGTGTATGCTCCCTCATGACCCAGATCGCCCGGCCCCCTTGCGATGACGCCGTTGTCCGCTCGGCGCCGGCTTGCACCCCCTGCGGAAAGCGCCAGGGCGTGTGGGTGCTGGCCGCAACCATCATTGGCTCCAGCCTCGCCTTTATCGACGGGACCGTGGTCAACCTCGCCCTGCCGGCGCTTCAGTCCGATCTGGGCGCGGGGCTGGCGGAGCTGCAGTGGATCGTCGAGGCCTATCTGCTGCTCCTCTCGGCATTGATGCTGGTCGGCGGCATGCTGGGCGACCGGTACGGTCGTCGGCGCGTGTTCGGGGCCGGAATCGGGATCTTCGCTGCTGCCTCCATCTGGTGCGGGTTGGCGCCCGACGCAGCCAATCTGATCCTGGCCCGCGCGGTCCAGGGCGTCGGCGGCGCGTTGCTCGTTCCCGGCAGCCTCGCCATCCTCAGCGCGACTTTCGCGGAAAGCCAGCGTGGCCGAGCCATCGGAACCTGGTCGGGATTCACGGCCCTGGCCACGGCTCTAGGCCCGGTCATCGGGGGCTGGCTGGTCGATGCGTGGTCGTGGCGATGGATCTTTTTCATCAATATCCCTCCTGCCGCGCTGGTCCTCTGGATCCTCCTCCGGCACGTGCCCGAAAGCCGTGATGAATCGGGACCATCATCCTTGGACTGGCCGGGCGCGATGCTCGCTACGCTCGGTCTCGGCGCCATCGTTTTCGGGCTGATCGAAATTGGAACAGTTGGGATCGGTGATCCCGTCGTTATGGGATCGCTTGCCATGGGCCTGGTCGGTCTCTGCGCCTTCGTCCTGCTCGAAAACCGCGGCGAGGCTCCCATGATGCCCTTGGGCCTCTTCCGGTCCCCTGCCTTCACGGGCGCCAACCTGATCACGCTATTCCTCTACGCGGCTCTGAGCGGTGGACTTTTCTTCTTTCCCTTCGCGCTGATTCAGGTTCACGACTATTCGACCACGGCGGCCGGTGCCTCTCTTTTACCTTTCGTGTTATTACTGTTCTTCCTCTCGCGCCCCGCCGGACGGTGGATCGACCGGTATGGACCGCGGCTTCCCCTGACTTTTGGGCCGCTCATCGCGGGCGGAGGCTTCGCTCTGTTTGCGGTGCCCGGACTCGAGGGGGACTACTGGTCGACCTTCTTCCCGGCTGTCGCCGTGCTGGGACTTGGCATGGCGATCAGCGTCGCTCCGCTGACGACCGTCGTCATGGGCTCCGTCGACCAGCGGAGGGCCGGGGTCGCCTCTGGGATCAACAACGCGATATCCCGTGTCGCCGGCCTGCTGGCAATCGCTGTCATGGGCGTTGCCGTCGCCGGAGCATTCAATGCCGAGCTGGACAACCGGCTGGACACGCTGGGCGTCAGCTCCCAGGTTCGCGAATCCTTGGTGGAAGAGCGCCTGAAGCTGGCGGGAGCGGCGCCCCCACCCAACCTGTCATCGGATCTGCGCGAGGCTCTTGAGCACGCTATCGACGACTCCTTTTTGGCGGGTTTTCGAGTCGCCATGCTCCTGGCCGCTGGCCTCGCCTGTGCCGCGGCTCTTGTTTCGATCCTGACCATGCGAGGTGCGAAACCGCCCGATTCTCGTCTTCCTTCCGGGATTCCCGAGGGTCGGTAACCTCCTCCCAACATACGACATCCAAATGCCGGGCGGACGAGTTGTTCAAACTCGCCGGTCCGCCCCCTACATGAGAGCCGGCAACCACGTTGGTGTGCGTCGAGGAGGTGAGAGAGGATGGCAGGCATTTCCGACTACGATCTAAGCGGGCAACGGGCCCTGGTCACCGGGTCGAGCTCCGGCATCGGCGCGGCCGTGGCCAGGGCGCTGGCGTCGGCCGGCGCCCGGGTCGTCATAAACTATGGCGGCGGGCGGCAGCGCGCGGAAGACGTCGTCTCCGAGATTAAATCCGCTGGTGGCGAGGCGATCGCCCTTCAGGCCGATGTAAGCCAGGAATCATCTGTCCAGGATATGTTCCGTCAGATGTTCGAGGCCTGGGACGGCATCGACATCCTTGTCAACAACGCCGGACTTCAGCGCGATGCCAACCTGATCGACATGTCGGTCGAGGACTGGGACAAGGTGATCGCCGTTAATTTGCGGGGGCAGTTCTTGTGCTCGCGGGAGGCGAGCCGGGCCTTTCTGAAACAGGGTGTGGATCCCGAGCGCTCGGCCGCCGCCGGCAAGATCATCTGCATGTCCTCGGTGCATGAGGTTATTCCCTGGGCCGGCCACTCAAACTATGCCGCCTCCAAGGGCGGAGTGAGCCTGTTCATGAAGAGCCTCGCCCAGGAGCTGTCGCCAAACCGCATCCGCGTGAATGCTATCGCCCCGGGGGCCATTCGCACACCCATCAATCGCGAAGCCTGGGAGACGCCGGAAGCGGAGGCACGGCTCTTGACCCTGATCCCCTATGGCCGCGTCGGCGAGCCCGAAGATATTGGAAAGGCGGCGGTTTGGTTGGCGTCGGACGCGTCGGACTATGTGACGGGCGCGACGCTGTTCGTGGACGGCGGCATGACGCTGTTTCCCGGATTCGCCGACAACGGCTGAGCTTGCTTGCAGGCTTACTACCCCGAAGGAGCATCCGATGGCTTATCAGCCCATTGAAGATTACGGCATGATCGGCGACATGCGGACCGTGGCCTTGGTCGGCATCAACGGCTCGATCGATTGGTTGTGCGTACCCCATTTCGACTCGCCAAGCGTTTTCGCGGCCGTCCTCGACAGCGAAAAGGGCGGGCATTTCCGCATCGCGCCGACTGATGAGAACGTCACCTGCAAGCAGCTCTACTGGCCGGAGACGAACGTCCTCGTCACGCGGTTTCTCGCCCATAAGGGCGCGGCCGAATTGACCGATTTCATGCCCGTCGGCAACGGGTCGGAGGAGAACGGCCGTCGCCACCAGGTGATCCGCCGGGTCACGGCCGTTCGCGGCACGATCACGCTGAGTATGGAGTGCCGCCCGGCTTTCAATTTCGCCCGGGATGAACACGAGATCGATGTCGTCGACCGCGGCGCGATCCTGCGTTCGGCCAATCTGCGCCTCGGCCTCGCCACCGATGTTCCGTTGAAGGTCCGCGATGGAGGTATCTCCTCGGAGTTCGTCCTTCATGAAGGAGAGAGCGCCGTGTTCGTTCTACGGGAACTGGCGGAGGAAGAGGCTTGCGGCAGCACCTTGTCCGCGGACGATGCGGAGACGCTGTTCCGCGATACCGTCCAATACTGGCGGGGCTGGCTGTCCCGGTGCAAGTACAAGGGACGATGGCGCGAAATGGTCCAGCGTTCGGCCCTGGCCCTAAAACTGATGACCTTCGAGCCCACCGGCGCCATCGTCGCCGCGCCCACCTGCAGCCTGCCCGAGGGAGTCGGCGGCGAGCGGAACTGGGACTATCGCTACACCTGGATTCGGGACTCGGCCTTCACGGTCTATGCCTTTCTTCGCCTCGGCTTCACCAAGGAGGCGGAGCGTTTCATGCATTTTCTCGAACGCTATTGCCTCAGCGACTTCGCAGACGAGAACGGCCCGCTGCAAATCATGTACGGCATCGACGGCCGCCACGAGCTGGAGGAGGAAACGCTCGACCATCTCGACGGATACATGGGATCGCGTCCCGTCCGCGTCGGCAACGCGGCCTACAATCAGCTTCAGCTCGACATCTACGGTGAGCTGATGGACGCGGTCTATCTCTACAACAAATACGGCGCACCGATTTCCTATGACCTCTGGCGGTCGCTGCGGTTCTGCATCGATTGGGTATGCCACAACTGGCAACGGCCTGACGAGGGAGTATGGGAAGTGCGCGGCGGCCAGCGGCATTTCGTCTATTCCAAGCTGATGTGCTGGGTCGCGGTGGACCGTGGCATCCGGCTCGCGGACAAGCGCTCGTTCCCGGCGGACCGCGAACGCTGGCAGACGGTACGCGACGAGATCTACGAGGAGATCATGTCCGAGGGCTGGAACGCCGATCGCCAGGCTTTCGTGCAGGCCTTCGAACACGATTCACTCGATGCCGCCAATCTGATCATGCCGTTGGTCTTTTTCCTGTCGCCCACCGATCCGCGCATGCTCAAGACCCTGGACGCGATCCTCCAGCCGCCGGAAAAGGGTGGCCTCGTCTCGAACAGCCTTGTCTACCGCTATAATGTGGAGGAGACGGACGACGGGCTGGCAGGCGAAGAGGGCACCTTCAACATCTGCACGTTCTGGCTGGTGGAGGCGCTGACCCGGGCCGGGCGTTTCAAGCATGAACGGCTCGACCAGGCCCGCCTCATGTTCGAGCGCATGCTCGGCTATGCCAACCATGTGGGGCTCTACGCCGAAGAAACCGGCTACAGCGGCGAACATCTGGGCAATTTCCCGCAGGCCTTTACCCATCTCGCCCTGATCAGCGCGGCGTTCAACCTGGACCGGGCCCTCGGCCCCGGGGCCTGATGCGGGGAATGGGCCCCGCGGCGCCACGGGGGCCTGCCCCAGCTAGTTTATGTCGTCCTGCTTGGCGAACGCCTCCTTGAGGGCCGCGGCGCTGAACCCCGGCTTCCGCGTGGCCTCGATAACAACCGCCTCCTTGCGCGCAAGAAGATCGGCCGTGCCGACGACGTCGCGCGCGACTTCATGGGGGATTACGACCGCGCCGTGGCGATCAGCGTGAATGAGATCATCAGGCCGAACTTCCATACCCGCCACCGTCACCTCGACGCCAAAGGCAACGACATGGACAAAGGCATGGGACGGCTTGATGGAGCCGGATATGAACTGGAACCCCTCGGCGCAGGCATCGATGTCGCGGACGCAGCCGTTGGTGATCGTGCCCAGCGCGCCAAGCCCCTTGTGGACGTTGCTCTGCACCTCGCCCCAGAAAGAACCGAAGCCCGGCAAGGGATCGATATCCTGGATAACGCTGATGCTCGGGCGCGGCCCCCGCTCGACATACTCGTAATAGGCGATTCGCTGGGCTCTCATGTCGTCGCCACCAATGGTGGGCGGGTTCATGGAGCGTATGACGACGGTTCTGGCATAGCCGACCATGGGCGGAAGCTCGGGAAAGGAACAGATCAGGGGGTCCACGGTGTAACCGTACCCCCGGCGCTCCGGCACCAGCAGTTCAAGGGCGTTGCAGACGGTGGGCGTGTCGAGCGCCCTGAGAGCGGCGAGCTCCTGTTCGTTGAGCGGTGTCACGGTCATGTCGGATGTCCCTCTCTCTTATGTGCTGTCTCACTGAGCGATTGGCGCCCTCGCCAGGGCGTCTGAAAAGTGTCGAGCTCGGCTCATCCGGAAGAATCTCGGAAGGGGTGGCGGACCCCTGATTCTGTTTTACTTCTCAATTAGTTAAACGGAATCTGACGTCGGACACGACGGTCGCCGATTGTATCCCTGGGGCGCATTGGTTTCCAGCCCGTCGCGGTCGCCAGAGGTGGCGGCCTTCGGCGGCGGCGATACGACCATGACCGTCGGGGTTTACCGTTGCGCGAGACGCGCAGGAGAGCAGGCCGACCGGACGGCGTCGTCGCCCCCTCCCCGACCTTCCGGACCGATCCGACTCAGGGCCGGCATTGACGGTAAGAGAGGTGGCGACGGCCGATCGGCGCCCGAACTATCTGGACCCCGCCAGTCCGAGGTCGGTGAGCGTCTTCTTCCAGCGCGCGGATTCCTTCGCGACCAAATCCGCGAACTGCCGCGGTGTACCGGTTCGGATTTCCGCGCCGGCATTATTGAACCGCTGGATGACGGCAGGATCCTTCAGGACCTCGTTGAAGGCAGCATTCAACTTGTTGACGATGGCGTCCGGCGTTCCCTTCGCCAGGAAAATCCCGTACCACGCCTCTGCGGAGTAACCCGGCATCACCGTCTCGTTCAGGGTTGGAACGTCCGGCGTGAGCGGAGAACGTTCCGTGCTGCTGACGGCCAGGGCAATCAGCTTGCCTGATTTGATGTGCGGCAGCGCCGGCGGCATGCCGGCCATGAACATTTGCGTCTCGTTGGCCAGTACCGATTTGGTCGCGGCTGCTCCGCCACGGTAGGGAATATGGACCATGCTGACCTCGGTCGCCGTGGCGAACTGGTCTGTGCCGAGATGTTGCAGCGATCCGACACCGGGGCTGGAGTAGTTGATCTCGCCCGGCTTCTCCTTGGCGAGGGCGATGAACTCGTCGACCGTATTCACGCCGAGTTCCGGCGTCACCACCATGATGTTTGGAATCGACGCCACCTGCCCGACGATTGCGAAGTCGGTCGCCGGATCGAAGGGCGGTTCCTTCGGAAGCCAGGTCGCGATTGCCATGTTGATGGTGCCGATAAACAGCTTGTAGCCGTCGGGATCGGACCGCGACACCGCCGCCGCGGCCACGTTACCGGCGGCACCGGGTTGGTTCTCGACGACCACCGGCTGGCCGAGATTTCGTCCGAGCTCCTCACTCATGCTGCGGGCCAGGACGTCGGGTCCCGAGCCCGGCACCGACCCTACAACCAGCGTCACCGCCCGCTCCGGATAGGCCGCCCAGCCTTCCGAAGCCATACCCGTAAGCGCGGCAATCATCACCGCCGCCCCTACTGCACTCATTCGTGTCCTCGTCGTCATCGTGAGTCCTCCTCTGTGATCGCTTGGGGTTGGCCCTATGCCGCATACCGCGGCAGGGGCGAGGTATCGGTGGCGGCCATCATTTGCCGCGCCAGCCTTTCCATGAGCTCAAATCGTTTCGAGCGCATGGACTGATCGCTACACAGGTTGTTGAGTTCCTGGGGATCGTTGCGCAGGTCATAAAGCTCACCGGCGTCGAGCCCGTCATAGACGGTCATGCGCCAGTCATGTGAAACCAGCGTACGCAGGCGGGTGCGGATC
>JANQJG010000021.1 GCA_028281785.1 Rhodospirillales bacterium | reverse complement strand
GGCGAGGATCAGGGCGTCGCGTTCGGCGGCGGCGCTGGAGACGTCGCGGCCGTTTGCCTCCTCGGCGACGCCGCCGGCGAGCGCGGCGGCGAGTTCGGGAGTGAGTTCCGGCGCGCCGAGATCATCCCACCAGCGGTGGAAACTGTCGCGGTAGCGGTTGCAGAACTCGTCCAGGCCGCCGGGGCCAGCGCCCAGATGAAAGAGCATGTGCGGGCCCATGGCCGCCCAGCGGAGGCCGGGCCCGGACCAGACCGCCTTGTCGACGTCCTCGACGGAGGCGACGCCGCTGGCCACCAGATGGATCGCCTCGCGCCAGAGGGCGGCCTGCAGGCGGTTGGCCACATGGCCGGGCACCTCCCGCTTCACCCGGATGGTCACCTTACCGATCTGGGCGTAGAAGGCCTCCGCCGCCTCCAGCACCCCCTCGCCCGTCGCCTCGTTGGCGATGAGTTCCACCAGGGGAATCAGGTGGGGCGGGTTGAAGGGATGGCCGAGCAGGAAACGCGAGGGGTCGCGCCAGCCCTGTTGCATCTCCCGGACCATGAGGCCGGAGGCCGAGGAGGCGACGATGGCCTCGGGCGCCAGATGGGGCTCGATCTCCGCGAAGAGCGCGTGCTTGATCTCCAGGCGCTCCGGCACGTTTTCCTGAACGAACTCGGCCTCCCGGACAGCCGCCGCAGGTGCCCCATGCACCGTCAGACGCTCCGGATCGCCCCGCTCGGTGAGGCCGAGCTGTTCGAGGGTCGGCCAGGCCTGCGCCACGTAGGCGCGGACCCGTTTCTCCGCGCCCTCGACGGGGTCGTAGACCCGGACGCTCAGTCCGCGTGCCAGAAACAAGGCCGTCCAACTGGCGCCGATGACGCCGGCGCCGAGAACGGCGGCTCTCTCAAATTCAGCCATCAGAACAGGCCCTGATCGGCGAGGCGGCGGTGAGGCCGCCGTCGAGGGTGTAGCACTGGCCCGTGGCGAAGGCGGAGTCGTCCGAGGCCAGCCAGAGCGCTAGGCGGGCGACGTCCTTCGGCGTGCCGAAGCGCCCGGCGGGATGACGCTTCAGCGCGTCCTCCCTGGCGGCAGCCGGATCGCGCGACAGCGCGAAGGCCGCATCGGCCATGCCGGTCATGATCCAGCCCGGACAGATGGCGTTGCAGCGGACCGCGGGCCCATGGTCGACGGCAATGGAGCGGGTCAGCCCATGGACGAAGGCCTTGGAGGCGTTATAGAGCGCCATGCCGGGGTCGGCGGCCATGCCGGATATGGAGCCGATGTTGATGATGCTGCCCCCGGACGCCATGACCGGGATGAAGGCGCGGCAGGTCAGGAACACGCCCTTGGCGTTGACGCCCATCACGGCGTCCCAGTCCGCATCGCTGCTGTCGACCACGGTCTTTTCGATCTGGACCCCGGCGTTGTTGACCAGGATGTCGAGGGCGCCGAAGGTCTCGCCGGCCGAGTGCTTCAAGGCCTCCACGTCGGAACCCTCGGAAACGTCAGTCGTCACCCAGTTCACCGACTCGTCGAGGTCTTCGGGCCGGGCGCCGCGCCCGCAGGTCATCACCGCCGCGCCTTCCGCCAGGAAGGCCTCGACGATGGCCCGGCCGATGCCCTGCCGCCCCCCGGTCACCAGGGCCGACTTACCGGCGAGGCGGGTCATGAATGGGCGACCATGACGTGGCGGATCGCGGTATAGGCGTCGAGGGCATAGACCGACATGTCGCAGCCGGTGCCCGAGCCCTTCATCGCCGCCCAGGGCATCTCCGGCGTGCCGACGCCGTGGGTGTTCACCCAGGTGAAGCCGTAGCGCAGCCGGCTCGACACCGCCATGGCCCGGCCCACGTCCCGGGTCCAGACCGAGGAGGCCAGGCCGTAGGCGCTGGCATTGGCCCAGGCCACGGCCTCGTCAGCGTCATCGAAGCGCGAGATCGTGACCACGGGGCCGAAGACTTCCTGGCAGGCGATCTCGGCATCGTTCGCCACATTGGCGACCACCGTCGGCTGGTAGAAGAACCCCGCGCCCGCGCCGGACCCGCCGCCAGCGACCACCTCCGCACCGTCGCGGGCGCGTTCGACGAAGCCGGAGACCCGCTCGCGCTGCGCGGCGGAGATGACCGGCCCCATCTCCACCCCGTCTTCACGTTGCCCGCCCACTTTGATGGTGCCGACGGCGCTCGCCGTATCGGCGACAAGCCTGTCGTAGACCTTGGCGGAGGCCATGACCCGGCAGGGCTGGGCACAGTCCTGACCGGCATTGAAGTAGGAGCCGCCGCGGATGGTCTCGACCACGGCATCGATGTCGGCATCGTCGAACACGATGACCGGCGCCTTGCCGCCCAGTTCCAAGTGGACATGACGGATCTTCTGGGAGGCGGCCCGCATGGCCGCCATGCCGGTGGCGGGCGATCCGGTCACGCTGATGGCCTCGACAGCGGGCGCATTGATCAGCCGGTCGCCGATGGTGCCACCACGCCCGGCGACGATGTTGACCACACCCTTGGGGAAGATCTCGTTCACGATTTGCCCGAGGCGCAAGGTCGAGAGCGGCGTCAACTCCGAGGGTTTCAGCACCACCGTGCAGCCGGCGGCCAGGGGTGCGGCCAGCTTCCACGCCGCCATCATCAGCGGATAGTTCCAGGGCGCGATGGAGGCCACCGGCCCCACCGGGTCGCGGCGGATCATGGAGGTATGGCCTTCGACATACTCCCCCGCGGCAGAACCCGTCATCGTCCGCGCGGCACCGGCCATGAAACGGAACACATCGACGGTCAGCGGCATCTCATCGTCGCGGGCGCTGGCAAGCGGTTTGCCGCAGTCGAGGCTTTCCAATCCGGCCAACTCCTCCGTATGAGCCTCGATGGCATCGGCCAAGGCCAGCAGGTGCTGCGCGCGCTCGCCGGGCGTCGTGCGGGACCAGGAGACGAAAGCCTCCTCGGCGGCGCGGACAGCGGCGTCGACTTGCTCGGGCGAGGCTTCGGCGACAGCGGCGACTTCCTGGCCCGTGGCCGGGTCCAACACCGGGAGCGCTTCGCCCGCGCCGGCGACCAGTTCGCCGCCAATCAACAGCTTGTCTTGCATGCCCCTCTCCTCAGAAGC
>JANQJG010000007.1 GCA_028281785.1 Rhodospirillales bacterium | reverse complement strand
CCTGCATGGTCGCGCCGATGGTCGCCGGCGAGTCCGCGACCGCGATGCCGGCGCTCTTCAACGCCTCGATCTTGTCGCCCGCGGTGCCCTTGCCGCCCGAGATGATGGCCCCGGCATGGCCCATGCGCCGGCCCGGAGGGGCCGTGAGCCCGGCGATGAAGCCGACCACCGGCTTCTTGCGGCTGGCCGATTTGACGAAGCCGGCCGCCTCCTCCTCGGCGGTGCCGCCGATCTCGCCGATCATGATGATCGCCTCGGTCTCGTCATCGGCGAGGAACATCTCCAGGCAGTCGACGAAGTTGGTGCCGTTGACGGGATCGCCGCCGAGGCCGACGCAGGTCGACTGGCCCAGGCCGGCGGCCGTGGTCTGCGCCACCGCCTCATAGGTCAGCGTGCCCGAGCGCGACATGATGCCGATCTTGCCGCGGCGGTGGATATGCCCGGGCATGATGCCGATCTTGCAGGCCTCGGGGGTGATGATGCCCGGGCAGTTGGGGCCGATCAGGCGGGTGTTGGAGCTGGCCAGGGCGCGCTTGACGCGGACCATGTCGAGCACCGGAATGCCCTCGGTGATGGCGACGATCAGCGGCAGCCCGGCGTCGATCGCCTCGAGAATCGCGTCCGCGGCAAAGGGCGGCGGCACGAAGATCACCGATGCGTTGGCCCCGGTCTTGGCGACCGCCTCGCCCACCGTGTCGAAGACCGGCAGGTCGAGATGGGTCATCCCGCCTTTGCCCGGGGTGACGCCGCCGACCATCTTGGTGCCATAGGCGATCGCCTGTTCGGTATGGAAGGTGCCTTCGCCGCCGGTGATGCCTTGGCAGATGACCTTGGTATTGGAATCGACGAGAATGGCCATTACGCGGCCTCCTTCACGGCCTGGACGATTTTCTGCGCGGCGTCGCCGAGATCGTCGGCGGAGATGATGGGCAGCCCGGAGCCGGCGAGGATCTCCTTGCCGGTCTCGACATTCGTGCCTTCGAGGCGAACCACCAGCGGCACGTTCAGGCCGACCTCGCGGGCGGCGGCGACCACGCCCTCGGCGATCACGTCGCAGCGCATGATGCCGCCGAAGATGTTGACCAGAATGCCCTCCACCTTGGCGTCGGACAGGATGATCTTGAAGGCGGCGGTCACGCGCTCCTTGGTGGCGCCGCCGCCGACATCGAGGAAGTTGGCCGGCTCGCCGCCATTGGCCTTGATGATGTCCATGGTCGCCATGGCCAGGCCGGCGCCGTTGACCATGCAGCCGATATTGCCGTCGAGGGTGATGTAGTTGAGGCTGAACTTCGCCGCCTCCAGCTCTGTCGGGTCCTCCTCGTCGGTGTCGCGCAGCTCCTCCACGTCCTTGTGGCGGAAGAGGCCGTTGTCGTCGAAGTTCATCTTGGCGTCGAGCGCCAGCACCCCGCCCTCGCCGGTGATGACCAGCGGGTTGATCTCGATGAGGCTGGCGTCGAGGCTGGTGAAGGCCCGGTACATGCCCATCATGAACTTGACCGCCGCGCCCACCTGCTTGCCCTCGAGGCCGAGCCCGAAGGCCATCTTGCGGGCGTGATAGGCCTGGATGCCGGTGGCCGGGTCGACGGCGACGCGGATGATCTTCTCCGGCGTCGTGGCCGCGACCTCCTCGATGTCCATGCCGCCCTCGGTCGAGCCCATGAGGGTGACGCAGGAATTGGCGCGGTCGACCAGCATGCTCAGATAGAGCTCGCGAGCGATGTCGCAGCCTTCCTCGACATAGACGCGCTTGACCTCCTTGCCCGCCGGCCCGGTCTGATGGGTGACCAGGGTGGCGCCGATCATCTGGGCGGCGTTGTCCCTGACCGCCTCGACCGAGCGCACGACGCGGACCCCGCCGCCGGCGTCCGCCGCGGCGCCCTGGAAGGTGCCCTTGCCGCGGCCGCCGGCATGGATCTGCGATTTGACGACCCAGACGGAGCCGCCGAGCTCCCGGGCCACGGCCTCCGCCTCGTCGGCCGTATAGGCGACGCCGCCACGGGGCACGGCGACGCCGAATTTGGCCATGAGCTCCTTGGCCTGATACTCGTGAATGTTCATCGCCTCACACGCATCTGCTGATGATGAAACCGGATGTCGGCACGGATGGTGACGAGGCGCTTCCGGCGACCCTCTTTCTCCCTCCGCCGTCCGCAGGGTAAGTAGCCTGGGGTGGGGGTTCAACGATCTTTTCGCAATGTGGTGAGCGGCGGGGAGGGGCGGATCGCCTGCGATCCCCGGAATTTGCCGGCGACCCCGCACGGCACGCCGGCCGGGCCGCGATT
Source organism: Rhodospirillales bacterium (assembly GCA_028281785.1). Lineage (GTDB taxonomy): Bacteria > Pseudomonadota > Alphaproteobacteria > Rhodospirillales > Shumkoniaceae > JANQJG01. The sequence goes on along the minus strand of JANQJG010000007.1, from coordinate 19,985 downwards.
GACAAGGCCCGATGCCCGGGATAACCAATCCGGGTTTCACCGGGATTTGGACCGTATTGACAAGGCGCTCGGCCCCGCCGGGCCGGGGAGGAGAAGGCAGTTATGGCAGTCAGGAAGGACTTTCAACCGGACGCGAAGGGCCCGCTCGAGGGCCTGAGGATTCTCGATATGACGCGCGTCGTCGCGGGCAACGAGCTGACCGTGATCCTCGCCGACATGGGCGCCGACGTCATCAAGATCGAAACCCCCGGCCGCGGCGACGATCTGCGCAATTGGAAGACCGAGGGCGTCTCCACCCATTGGAAGGTCTATTCGCGCAACAAGAAAAGCCTCACCCTCAACACGCGCCAGGACCGGGCCAAGGAGATCCTGCTCAAGCTGATCGAGACCTCCGACGCGCTGATCGAGAACTTCCGCCCCGGCACGCTCGAAAAAATGGGCATGGGGCCGGACAAGCTGCTGGAGGTCAATCCCAAGCTCGTGGTCGTGCGCATCTCGGGCTGGGGGCAGGACGGCATGTACGCCCACAAGCCGGGCTTCGGCACCCTCATCGAGGCGATGAGCTGCTTCGCCGCCAATAACGGCTTCGAGGACCGGCCGCCGGTGCTGCCGGCCTTCGCGCTGGCCGACATGGTCGCCGGGCTGACCGGGGCCAGCGCCGTGCTGGCCGCGATCCGCCATGTCGAGGTGAATGGCGGCAAGGGCCAGGTCATCGACCTGCCGCTGTTCGACCCCTTGTTCTCGATCCAGGGGCCGCTCGCCCTCAACTACAAGCTCACCGGCAAGGTCGGCCCGCGGCTGGGCAGCCGCTTCACGATGGCGGCGCCGCGCAACGCCTATCAATGCGGCGACGGCAAATGGGTGGCGATGTCGGCCTCGACCCAGGGCATGTGGGAGCAGCTCGCCCGCGCCATCGGCAAGGAGGAGCTGATCGAGGATCCCCGCTTCAAGACCAACAGCGACCGGCTGAAGAATGTCGACGAGCTGGACGACATCATCGGCGCCTGGATGGCCGAGAACGACCGCGAGTGGAACCTCGACTTCTTCGACAAGAACGGGATCACCGTCGGCCCGATCGCCGATATCGAGGACCTGATGGACCATCCCTACATGAATGACCGCGAGATCCTGGTCGAGCTTCCGGACAAGGAGCTGGGCTCGGCGCCCATGCACTGCATCATTCCGCGCATGTCCGGGACGCCGGGCGCGTTCCGCCGGGCGGCGCCGGAGTTGGGCGAGCACAACGCCGAGCTCCTGGAAGAGCTGGGAATCGGATCGGAGGAGCAGGCCAAGCTCAAGGAAGACGGCGTGATCTGACCGGCCCCCTCCTCGCGAAGGTTGGACCGGACCGGACAGCTCTGCTCGACCTTAGAGCCTGTTTGAGAAGTCCACGCCGATAAAGACCCCTTGTGGTTGAGAATGATTCCATATCGGTGAGAAGTGCTCTAGGTTAAGGGGAGTTCCGCCCCCTCGGCGCTCGGCGGGGCGGTCGACCATCCGGAAACAGGGGAACGCCCGGCAGCCATGGCGGAAGAGTATCTTCGGAATATCCGATTCCTCATCGTCGACGATACGGCGTTCGTGCGCCACACCGTGCGCATGGTGCTCAAGAAGATGGGCAGCGAACATATCGAGGAGGCAGAGGACGGCGGTCAGGCCCTTAGGATTCTCGATAGCTTCATGCCCGACATCATTATCCTCAATTGGGAGATGGAACCGGTCAACGGCATCGAATTCGCCCGCAAGGTCCGGGGCCGGGCCGACACGCCCTATTCCTTCATCCCCATCATCATGCTGACCGGCCATGCCGATCCCGCGCGCGTGGCCACCGCGCGCGACGCCGGCGTCAACGAGTTCGTGGTCAAACCGTTCTCGGCCAAGGGGCTGTTCAGCCGCATCCAGGCGGTGATCGAACGGCCACGCTCTTTCATCAAGGTCGAGAGCTATTTCGGGCCCTGCCGCCGACGCAAGATGGTGCCCATGGTCGAAGGGCAGGACCGACGTGGCAAGCAGGCCGCCGAGACCTTCGACGACAGCGGGGCCCGGGTCTAGCCCACGTCCCGGGCCCTTGGCCTTTCACGCCGCTCAGGCCGCCTTGCGCATGTGGGAGCGGATCAGCTCCTCGGCGATCTGGACCGTGTTGAGCGCCGCGCCCTTGCGCAGATTGTCCGACACGCACCACAACGCCAGGCCGTTCTTGACCGTCGGGTCCTTGCGGATACGGCTGATATAGACCGCGTCCTCGCCGGCCGACTCGACCGGCGTCACATAGCCCTCGTCGGCGCGGTGGTCGACCACCGTGACGCCGGGCGCGGCGCGCAGCGCGGACCGCGCCTCGTCCTCGGTGATCGGCTTCTCGAACTCGAGATGCACGGCCTCGCCATGGCCGATGAAAGTGGGGATGCGGACGCAGGTGGCGATGACCTCGATGTCGGGATCGAGGATCTTCTTGGTCTCGACCACCATCTTCCACTCCTCCTTGGTGGAGCCGTCCTCCATGAAGGAGTCGATATGGGGAATGCAGTTGAAGGCGATCTGCTTGGTGAACTTGGACTGGTACTTGTGCGCCGGCTCGTTGGCGTAGATGCCGCGGGTCTGGTCGAACAGCTCGTCCATGGCCGCCTTGCCGGCGCCCGAGGTCGACTGGTAGGTGGAAACCACGACCCGACGGATCTTGGCGAGATCGTGCAGGGGCTTGAGCGCAACCACCATCTGGATCGTCGAGCAGTTGGGGTTGGCGATGATGTTGCGCTTGGTGTAGCGGGCGATCGCCTCGGGATTGACCTCGGGCACAACCAGCGGCACGTCCGGGTCCATGCGGAAATAGGAAGTGTTGTCGACGACCACGGCGCCAGCCTCCGCCGCCTTGGGGGCATAGACGGCCGACACTTTGGCGCCGGGGGAGGAGAGCACGATGTCGGTGCCGGCGAAGTCGTACTCCGCCAGATTCTCGACCTTCAGGACCTGATCCTCGCCAAAGGAGATCTCGCGCCCGACGGACCGTTCCGACGCCAGGGCGACGACCTCGTCGGCCGGGAAACTGCGCTCGGCGACGGTCGAGAGGAGCTCGCGGCCGACATTGCCCGTGGCGCCCATGACTGCGATTTTGTAACCCATTCTTCTTCTCCGTTTCTGAGCGGCCCTCACGGCCCTGCTCCTAGCTCTAACAACTCCCCAATGAAAAAGGCCCGCTTCGATTTTGCGGGCCCGTTTCGTTCAATCGACATGAACGGTCGGCCCGCGCTACCCCGTCGTTTTGGTGGTCGTGGTCGAGGTGGCCGGCCGGCCGGCGACGGAGGCACGATCAAGGGCCGCCCGCCGAACGGCGGCGGCTTCACGGATCGCCATGACTTGCGAAAGAACTCGCACGGGTTCCTTCTCCTCCATCACTCCCGGAGAGCAATAACGATTCGGGCCGGGTTTTTCAAGCCAATGTGCGATCCGGCCGCTCAACGGTTTCACCCCTTTCTTCGAGACGCGCCGCCGAGGACGAGATCGAGCGGCTGTTCCCCGACTGTGGGCGCGGCGCCAGACCCATGACACCAGCCGAGTTGTCGCTACCAGCGACTCTTTTTGCTTGACTTACTTGTCGCTATCGGCGACATCACGATTGTGAGACTGATATACTCGCGATCCGCCGCCAAAGCATTGACCAAGCTCCCGCGGAAGGACGCGGCAACGCTTATGGCGAAGCTCCAGGAGGTCGCGGCCGCCCCGAAGGAACGTTACCCGTGGGCGAAGCGGTTGACAGACCAGCCGGGCTATCGGGTTCGACAGGGCGATTGGCGCGCCATCTACCGCCTGGACCACGATACGGACGAGATGATCGTCGAGAGGATCGCCAAACGCGACGAGGTATACCGATGAATGCGATCCATCCCATAGCCGAAACCGACGATACCGTGACCCTGCGCCGTGCCGATTTCGAGAGGATGCTGGAGGCGCTGGAGGACATCGACGACATCGCCGTTCTAAGCGGCGCCGAGGCGCGCGAGAAGGAGATCGGCAAAGAGGCGGCGCGGGCCGACTATCTGCCGGCAGAGTTGGTCGTTCGTCTGCTCGCGGGGGAGCATCCCGTGCGGATTTGGCGCGAGCGGCGCGGGCTGTCGCCCAGGGCCTTGGCCGAGAGGTCGCGAATGGCGCGCAGCTATCTGGTCGAGATCGAGACGCACAAGAAGCCCGGTTCGGTAGCGGCGTATCGCCGGCTGGCGGGTGCCCTGGACGTGACGGTCGATGATCTTCTGCCCGGCACGGACGAGCGCTGATCGGGTGGAACGGATTTGCCGAACGATTAAACACTTTCATCGCGGCGCCGCTCGGACCGCAGTTTGCCTTTATCGCGGCCGTCAAAGGGGAGTTCACCCCGCCTGTTTGTCGAGCTCGGTGACGATGGCCTCTCCCATGACCGAGGTCGAGACCCGCGCCTTGCCGGGCTGCATGATATCGGCGGTGCGCAGGCCGCCCGCGAGCACCCTCTGAATGGCGTCCTCGAGCAGGTTTGCGTCCTCGCCCATATCGAAGGAATAGCGCAGCATCATGGCGAAGCTGAGCAGCGTCGCCAGCGGGTTGGCGAGGTTCTTGCCGGCGATGTCGGGAGCACTGCCGTGGACCGGCTCGTAAAGTGCCCGGCGGCGCCCCGCCGCGTCGACCGCGCCGAGCGAGGCCGAGGGCAGCATGCCGAGGGAGCCGGTGAGCATCGCCGCCTCGTCCGAGAGGATGTCGCCGAACAGGTTGTCGGTGACGATCACGTCGAACTGCTGGGGATCGCGGACGAGCTGCATGGCGCAGTTGTCGGCATACATGTGGGTGAGCTCGACATCGGGAAACTCGGCGTCGCGGAGCTTCTGCACCTCCTCCCGCCACAGCACCCCGCTTTCCATCACATTCGCTTTCTCGGCCGAGCACACGCGGCCCGCCCGCTTCTTCGCGAGCTCGAACGCGACGCGGGCGACGCGCTGGATCTCCCCGGTCGTATAGACCTGGGTGTTGACCCCGCGACGGGAGCCGTCGGCGAGCGTCTCGATGCCCCGGGGCTCGCCGAAATAGACGCCGCCGGTGAGTTCGCGCACGATCATGATATCGAGGCCCTGGACAACCTCGAGCTTGAGCGTCGAGGCGTCGGCGAGGGCGTCGAAGACCACCGCCGGGCGGAGATTGGCGAACAGCTCCATCTCCTTGCGCAGGCGCAGCAGCCCGCGCTCCGGCTGTTTCTCGAAGGGCAGCCCCTCCCATTTGGGACCGCCGACCGCGCCGAGCAGCACGGCGTCGGCGTCCAGCGCGTCCGCCATGGTCTCGTCGGTCAGCGGCTCGCCGTCGGCGTCGTAGGCGGCGCCGCCGACCAGCCCTTCCTTGATGTCGAAGGAGACCGAGCGGCGCTTGGCGATCCAATCGACGACGCGGCGCACCTCGGCAGTGACTTCCGGGCCGATACCGTCGCCGGGAAGCAGTAGAAGTGTTTTATTGTCAGGCATTTACTTTTCCTGTTGGTGACCGGGCCGGCGGATGCGGCCCGGCAGATCGGCGCTTTCCGCGCCGAGCTTACGGATATAGCCAGGGTTGAGACGATTTTTGCGTTTCTTCAAAGGAGGTTATGGAGGCCGCCTTTTGCAAGGTCAGGCCGATCTCGTCGAGCCCCTCCAGCAGGCAATGCTTGCGGAAGGGATCGATCTCGAAGCGGATGCAGCCGCCGTCGGGGCCCGTGATCTCCTGCTTCTCGAGATCGATGGTGAGGGTGGCGTTGGCGCCCCGCTCGGCGTCGTCCATCAGCTTGTCGATCTCTCCCTTGGGCAGGGCGATGGGCAGAATGCCGTTCTTGAAGCAGTTGTTGTAGAAGATGTCGGCGAAGCTGGGCGCGACCACACAGCGAATGCCGAAGTCGAGCAGGGCCCAGGGCGCGTGCTCGCGCGACGAGCCGCAGCCGAAATTCTCGCCCGCGACCAGGATCTTGGACTGGCGATAGGCGGGACGGTTGAGCACGAAATCGGGGTTCTCGGCGCCGGCGTCGTCGTAGCGCATGTCGAAGAACAGGCTCTTGCCCAGCCCGGTGCGCTTGATCGTCTTGAGGAACTGCTTGGGAATGATCATGTCGGTATCGACATTGATCATGGGAAGCGGCGCCGCGACGCCGGTGAGCCTGGTGAACTTGTCCATCCGATCTTTCCTCCCGCTTGGGCCCTAGTTCCGCCGGCCCTTGAGCGCGATCAGCAGATCCATGTCGGGCAGATCGCCGTTCCCGCCCCGCTCCCCATGGGCGGGCCGAGGCAACGCCTCACGCGACCCGACCCAGCGCATCCGACCCGTTCGGCGGTCGCGAAACGCGATCAGCTCGCCCGCGAACATCCGGCCGCGGTCGGCCATGTGGCCGCCGGCCCTATTTCGATCATTCACCACTTAAACTCCCTGACATCGGTGAGGCGCCCGGTGACGGCGGCGGCGGCGGCCATGGCCGGACTCACCAGATGGGTACGGCCACCCTTGCCCTGGCGGCCCTCGAAATTGCGGTTCGAGGTCGAGGCGCAGCGCTCCCCGGGCGTGAGCTTGTCGGCGTTCATGGCCAGACACATCGAGCAGCCCGGCTCCCGCCATTCGAAGCCGGCCTCGACGAAGACGCGGTCAAGCCCCTCGGCCTCGGCCTGGGCCTTGATCAGCCCCGAGCCCGGCACCACCATGGCGCCGACGGTCGAGGCCACCTTGCGGCCGTTGGCGACGGCGGCGGCGGCGCGCAGATCCTCGATGCGGGCATTGGTGCAGGAGCCGATGAAGACCCGGTCGACGGCAACCTCGGTGAGCGGCGTGCCCGGCGCGAGCCCCATATAGGCGAGCGAGCGCTCCATGGCCTGGCGCCGGCCCTCGTCGGCCTCGTCGGCCGGATCGGGCACGCGGCCGGTGACCGGCACCACGTCCTGCGGGCTGGTGCCCCAGGTGACCGCTCGCGGTCATAGACGGCGCCCTCCTCGGAAACCAGCTCCCGCCAATAGGCGACCGCTCGCTCCCAGTCGGCGCCCTTCGGCGCCATCGGGCGTCCCTGGAGATACGCGAAGGTGGTCTCGTCGGGCGCGATCAGGCCGGCGCGGGCCCCGGCCTCGATGGACATGTTGCAGACGGTCATCCGCCCTTCCATGGAGAGCCCGCGAATGACGTCGCCGGCATACTCGATCACATGGCCGGTGCCGCCGGCCGTGCCGATGGTGCCGATGATGGCGAGGATCACGTCCTTGGCGGTGACGCCGAAGGCGAGCTCGCCATCGACCGTGATCCGCATGTTCTTCGCCGGCTTCTGGAGCAGCGTCTGGGTGGCCAGGACATGCTCGACCTCGGAGGTGCCGATGCCGAAGGCGAGCGCGCCGAAGGCACCGTGGGTCGAGGTATGGGAATCGCCGCAGACGATGGTCATGCCCGGCTGGGTGAACCCCTGCTCCGGCCCGATGATATGCACGATGCCCTGGCGGTCGTCGGCCATGGAGAAGTAGGGGATGGAGAACTCGGCGCAGTTGCTTTCCAGGGTATCCACCTGGATACGGGATTCCTCGTCCTCGATGCCGCCGCTGCGGTCGGTGGTCGGCACGTTGTGGTCGGCGACCGCGAGCGTCGCCTCGGGCCGGCGCACGGCGCGGCCCGTTGTCCGCAGCCCCTCGAAGGCCTGGGGACTGGTGACCTCGTGCACGAGGTGGCGGTCGATATAGAGAACGCAGGTGCCGTCGTCCTGAACATGGACGAGATGGCTGTCCCAGATCTTGTCGAAAAGCGTTCGCGGCTTGGCCATGGGCAAGGTTTCCGGGAATGCGAAGGCGCCCGAACCGGCGGGGCGCCGGCTCCCTTACTCCTGATTGGTGGTATCGTCGGCGGCGGGGGCGGGGTTCGCCTGGGCCTCGGCCCGCTGCTGGGCCTTGGCCCGCTCGGCGGCAACCGCCGCCGCCTTGGCCTCGGCCGCGGCCTGGCGCTCGGCCGCCGTGAGCTTGGCCGAATAGCCGTCCGTCTTCTCCGCGATGCGGGCGCGCTTGCCGCGCAGGCCACGCAGATAGTAGAGCTTGGCCCGGCGCACGTCGCCGCGCCGCACCACCGCGATGTTGGCGATGTTCGGCGAGTAGAGCGGGAACACCCGTTCGACGCCCTCGCCATAGGAGATCTTGCGCACCGTGAAGGAGGAGTTGACGCCGCGGTTGCGCCGGGCGATGCACACCCCTTCGAAGGCCTGGAGCCGTTCGCGCTGGCCCTCGACGACCTTGACGCTGACCCGCAGGGTGTCGCCGGGCTGAAACTCCGGCACCGGCCGCGCGGCGGCCAGCTTGTCAACCTGCTCCCGCTCCAATACTTCGATCACGTTCATCTCTCGATCCCCTTTCCTGCGCCGCCCCGTTCATCCCGGCGGCACCCGTCAAATTCCTCGTCCGGCCCGCAAGCCGGACCTATGACCTCGATCCCCGGCTGCCGGCGTACCGTTCCCAAAGATCGGGACGCCGCTCCCGGGTCACCTTCTCCGCCTGGGCGAGACGCCAAGCGCGAACCTTTTCATGGTGCCCGGAGACCAGAACCTCCGGCACCGTCCGACCCTGCCAGTCCTGGGGCCGGGTATAGTGGGGGTATTCCAGCAACCCCCGCTCGAAACTCTCTTCCTCCAGCGACTCCGCCCGCCCGACGACGCCGGGAAGCTGCCTGAGACAAGCATCGATGACGGCGATCGCCGCCGGCTCGCCGCCCGAAAGCACGAAGTCGCCGAGGCTGATCTCCCTCGCCTGGCGGGCCTCCAGCACCCGTTCGTCGACGCCCTCGAACCGCCCGCAAAGCAGGACTACGCCCGGTCCCGACGCCAGCTCCCGCACCATGCGCTGGTCGAGACGGGCGCCGCGGGGCGACAGGTAGACCACCGGCAGCGCGGGCGGGGACGCGAGGGTCGCCGCGAGGGCCGCGTCGACCACGTCGGGACGCATCACCATGCCCGGACCGCCGCCGAACGGCGCATCGTCCACGGAGCGGTGTTTATCGCCCGCGAAGTCCCGAATGTCCACAGTTTCCAACGCCCAAACGCCCCTTTCGAGGGCCTGCCCGGCAAGCGAGACGGCGAGCGGGCCGGGGAACATCTCGGGAAAGATGGTCAGCACCCGGGCCGTCCAGGCAGGGCTTGCCGCCATGATCACGCCTCCCTCGTCTCCGCCGCCGGCCCGCCCTCGCGCGCCTCGACCTCGACGGGCGGGTCGACGACCACTCGGCCGCCGGCCAGATCCACCTCCGGCACCGCCGCGCGGGTGAAGGGGATCAGCACCGTCCCGCCATCCGCGCGCGCGATCTCCAGCATATCGCCGGCGCCGAAATCGTAGACCGCCTTCACGGTTCCGATCTCCGCGCCATCCGCGAGGCGCCACGCGCTGAGGCCGACAAGGTCGACATGGTAGTACTCATCCTCCTCGGGGGCCGGGAAGGCCGCGCGCGACACATAGAGATGCACGCCCTTCAGAGCCTCGGCGGCGGCCCGGTCCGCGATCCCCTCGACGCGGGCGACGATCTGTCCGCGCGTCTCGCCCACCGGCCGGATGGCGTAGACACGCCCGCCTTCCTCGTCGGTGAGCGGCCCATAGGCCCCGAGATCCGCCGGATCGGCCGTGAAGCTCTTGATCCGGATCTCGCCCTTGAGGCCCTGGGCGCCGGAGATCACCCCGACCAGCACGCGCTGGCCATCGCGGGACAGATCGGCGCGTCGGGCGGCCACTCAGCCCTCCTTCGGTTTCTCCTCCTCGCCCTCGCTCGCGGCCTCGGCCGGCGGCTCCTCGGAAGGAGCTGCGGCTTCTTCCGCAGGAGCTTCCTCTGCCGCCGAAGCTTCCTCGGCCGCCGCTTCCTCGGCCGGAGCCTCTTCCGCAGGGGCTTCCTCGGCGGCAGCGGCCTCCTCGGCAGCAGCAGCCTCCGCCTTGGCTTGCGCTTCCGCCTCGGCCTTGGCCTTGGCTTCCTCCGCAGCCTTGGCCTTGGCTTCCTCGGCTTCCTTCATGCGCTCAAGGGTCTTCGGCCGGGGCTGGCTCTTCTTGGTCTGCTCTCGCCGCGGCCGGGCCTCCATCAGCCCCGCGTCGGAACAGAAACGGGCGACGCGGTCGCTCGGCTGGGCGCCGACGCCGAGCCAGTACTTCACCCGTTCCTCATTCATCTTGAGGCGATCGGGGTGGTCCTTGTCGACCATGGGGTTGTAGCTGCCGACCCGCTCGATGAAACGGCCGTCGCGCGGGCTCCGCGAGTCCGCGATGACGATGCGGTAATAGGGGCGCTTCTTGGTGCCCCAGCGCGACAAACGAATGCGTAGAGTCATTACTCCGAGACGTCCTTTCCTCTCACGAAAACATCACATCCAAATCGATCAAAACGCCGAGACCGGCGGGCCGGCAGAAGGCCCGCCTCACCCGGCTCGTTCCACTCGTCACCCTCTCCCCCAGAGGCGGAGAGGGTTATTGGGACGCTGTAATCGCCGTTGCGTCTCCTCTCCGCCCCTTTGGGGGGGAGAGGAACAAGGTGAGGTGGGGGACTCTTGGAACCGCTACCCTCACCCTCCCAGCCCTGCGGGCCGGGCCCCTCCCTCTCCCGCTTGCGGGAGAGGGGCTTGCAACCGCGACAATGCATGAACGCGTTAACCCCCAGGGTAGGGCTTGGATCGCTCATAAAACCAATCATCTGCCGTTCAAACCCTACCGTCCGAAGGGCATGAGGCCCGGCGGCAGGCCGCCGCCCCGCATGAGGCCGCGTTTGCCAAGCTTGCCCATCTTCTTCATCATCTGGGTCATCTGCTTGTGCTGCTTGAGCAGGCGGTTCACCTCCTGCACCGTGGTGCCGGAGCCGGCGGCGATGCGTCGGCGGCGGGAGCCGTTGAGCAGCTTGGGCCGGCGCCGCTCGGCCGGGGTCATGGACAGAATGATCGCCTGCTGACGGGCGATCATCTTGTCGTCGACCTGGGCTTCGCTGAGCTGGCGCTTGACCTTGCCGACCCCGGGCAGCATGCCGAGCAGGCCCTCCATATCCCCCATCTTGCGGAGCTGCGCGAGCTGCTCGGCCATGTCCTCGAGGCTGAACTCGCCCTTGGCCATCTTGGCCGCGGCCTTCTCGGCCTGCTCCTGGTCGATGGTGTCGGCGGCGCGCTCGACCAGCCCGACGACATCGCCCATGCCGAGGATGCGCCCGGCGAGGCGCTCGGCCTGGAAGCTTTCCAGCGCGTCGAGCTTCTCGCCGACGCCGAGCAGCTTGATCGGGCGGCCGCTGACCGCGCGCATGGAGAGCGCGGCGCCGCCTCGGGCGTCGCCGTCGACGCGGGTGAGCACGAGGCCGGTGATGCCGATCTTCTCGTGAAACTCGCGGGCGAGGGTCACAGCGTCCTGGCCGGTGAGGGCGTCGGCGACGAGCAAGATCTCGGTCGGCCGCGCCTCGTCGCGGACCATGGCGACCTCGGTCATCAGCTCGGCGTCGATATGCAAACGGCCGGCCGTATCCAAAATCACCACGTCGAAGCCCTCGCGGCGCCCCTTCTCCATGGCCCGGCGGGTGATCGCCAGGGGCTGCTCGCCGAGGACCGCGGGGAGCGACGGAACCTCGGCCTGCTGGCCAAGCACGGCGAGCTGCTGCTGCGCGGCCGGGCGGTAGACGTCGAGCGACGCCAGAAGGACCCGCTTCTTCTCCCGCTTTTGCAGGCGGAGCGCGAGCTTGGCGCTGGTCGTCGTTTTGCCCGAGCCCTGGAGCCCGACCATGAGGATGGCGACGGGCGGCGTGCCGGCGAGATCGATCTCGGCCGGCTCCGGCCCGAGCATCTCGACGAGATGGTCGTGGACGACCTTGACCACCATCTGGCCGGGGGTGACGCTGCGCAGCACCTCCTGGCCGATGGCGCGCTCGCGCACCTGGGCGATGAAGTCCTTGACCACGGGGAGGGCAACGTCGGCCTCGAGCAGGGCGATGCGGATCTCGCGGAGCGCGGCGGACACGTCGGCCTCGGAGAGCGCGCCGCGCTTGCGCAGCCCCTCGAAGATGTCGTTCAGCCGCGTGCTGAGCCCGTCGAACATGGTGGTGCCGGCCGGTTTCAATTCCCAAAGCGTCCGCCGCGCCGGGCGGCGAACAACGAAAAAACGCCAGTGCGCGAAACTCGCGGACTGGCGGCGCCCCCTCGGGACGTCAACAGGCGCGCAATCTAGGAGGTGGGGGGTGGAGAGTCAAGGAGGGGGTGGGGTGATTAAGAAGCAGTCTTCCGAAGGATGTCTGCCCCGGAAACGCTTCATGCAGCGGGCTTGTCGAAAACCAGTACAACTTCTCGTCGCATCCGCGCATCCATCGCTGCAGTAGATCCATTTGGCTTAGGTGGAGGTAGGTAACGCCGGTTGGCAGGCAAGGTTCTCGACTGCTGGGAACGAAGAGTTAGTCCCTGCTTTGCGGCGACAGCAGCGACAATTGCCGAGTTTCGGATGAAAGTACCCCTCACTGTGGAGTCACCTACCACATAGACCGCACGCCCACCAACACGTAAGACGCGCGACACCTCGGTCAACGCCTGTCCCATGTCCCAAACATATTGCGCCAAAAGCGCGTTGTGGCGACGGGAGAGCTCTGGTTTAAGCTCAAGCTCCTTGATCAGTGGCGGCACCCACTCAGATTCCAGTGCTTGCCGAGTTGATGCCTCCGTACCCACGCTGTTTGCACGAATATGGCGTAGCTCACTTACGGTGTGCCCCATCCACACGAGCGAAAATTTGCTGCACCGCATATAGTCGATAGCATTGAGGTAGGGCGGCGAAGTAAGCACCAAGTCGATAGAGCCAGTTTCGGTGTTTAGCTTTCTGGCATCGCCCTGCTCCACAACGCAGGAAGGCCCAAGAGTCCCCGATCGGTGCTGAGGGCAGTTCGAGACGACAGTCTGTACAGCAGAGATGAAGCGATTGAACGGCTTGATAGGAGCACGCGCGAACTTCCGATGAGGCCGGCTATGTGCCAAATCCATTGCGAGCGATGCGCCCGCACTCTTCACAATAATAAGTCGTGATAAGCCGCACCAAAGTGCGTCCCGGGTCGCGTCATCACGAACCCTGCGGATCGCCGTCGAGAGAGCGGCTAACTGTCGGCGCGCGTAGCCATCGAACCAGTAACGAATAAATCTGCGAGTTTCGTCGTCACTGCCCATAGGGTAGGCCGAACCCGACGACAACGACGAAAACAGAGTCTTCGCTCTACCCAGTACCTCTACGGCCTTCTCGTTCACACGTTTCGCATCTACCGGGCGCGTCCAAACCCGAGCGAGTAAGACAGCCAATGGATCTAAATCCATACCCAAAGCTCGGTGGCCCTTGGCACGGGCCACGGCAAGAACAGTGCCCGAACCCGCCATCGGATCAAGAACCACAATCGGTGCATTGCTCTCACTTAAGGCATCAAGCGCAATCCCAGGTGCCATGCGGGCAGGAAACGGATGAATCGGACCGCACCCAACAGTCTCAAGCAAGGTCTTGTTGTGTGATCCCCACATTTGATAGGCGGCCTCTTATTAGTGGATATGGATATAGACTTGGCCAAACAGTTACTCTTCGATCCCAATGTGTTCCTTTGTCGCAGATTCGATTGCGGCAAGAACATTATCGGGACTCTGGTTCAACTCAACAGTGCGGTCAGTGGCGCTAATTTCGAAGCTCGCCATAGCGGCCATTGCTTTGCACAACTCTACCAACTCATCATTAGTGCCAAATTCGCAGGGTGGTTTCTCGTTTCCGAGCTGAACTCGTAGTGCGCCATATTCGACTGATGCCAAGGAGTACTTTTGCTGCAAATGAAATACAGCGTTGATGATTTTTAAGTAGGGAGGCGTCGCTACCGTCTCGTTTTCTACCTTATCCACCCATTCCTTACATTCCTCGGGCAATCTACAGTTTATCAGCATGTCACGGAATTTAGCTAAGCCGAGACGTTTGATAGGCCGTAATTGAACCAATCGGGCTAAATCGTCAATGTGGATTGCAGTAATTGTCCTCGGCGCATCTTTGGCGACAGCACTAAAAAGATCTGCGTTAATCTCCTTCGCGAGAGCACTGTTATTACCGGCGGTGTGGACGAATGCGGGGGCGACAACAATTGCGTGTTCGCACTGTGCCTCATCACGGTGCCTGGAAATTGTGGACACACCTAAGGTCGCTGTCTTGACCTTTGTGCCATCCTTCTTCTTGCTCTTAGCTTCGAGTGAGACCGCATACCGCCTAGGCTTACCGTCGTCGGCAGGACTGAGATATGCCTTCGCCACACCGTCAGGCTTGCCCTTACCGCCGACCCGCGTCGCGTCGAATCCAAGACTGCGAAAGGCCTCGACCACCTCGATCTCTAACCTGTCTTCATCATTACGTGCTTCCCGTAGGGCATTTGCCACGACTAGCGCAGTACGTCTTCCAGACTCTTGCGCGATATACCGCAACAATTGGTCACGCGTGGTCATCACCTCGTTGATTTGATTCTGTTTCGCGCCTGCCTGGTAAAGGTGAGATTCCAATAGCACCTCGGCCATAGCGAACATCTCTAACGGGAGTCCACTGGCTTTACTCGTGAATTGGTCGAAAAAAGCACCAATGAAGGGGTGAAGACCGTTCACTCTAAGACGGCCCGTTGCCGCGTCATACACAGCAATTCCATCATCCGAAGTGGCGTCATAAACGAAATCGATCCCGCCGACGAACTGCTCCGGCGTTTCTGCCCGCTCCTCCAGCGCCGATAAGATTTTTTCCCGTTCGCCCTGCGTAGTCGCTAAGGGAAGCGCGATGTACCGTGACCTGATTTTACCGTCCAAGGCAGCACGCGCCATCCATATGATCGGGCGGCGAGCCAAACTCGCGGGGCTACCTGCAAGTTTGCGTGCGAGCTTAGCGCCCGGCTCTTCTCCTGCGTCTTCCTTTTCGAGTTCAGGTCTGATTCTATTGAAGATAGCCCTGAGAATGTTCTGAGCATCGGTGAGAACTGGCCCTTGACGGATATGCTCGCGATCAGATTGAAGATGTTTATCCAGTCCATCCATGTGAACCACGACACGAATGCGACCAAAAGTACCGTGCCGGAGTTCATCAGGCGAAATTCCGAAATGCCCATCCTCGACATTGATAAGCCTACCGAGGACATAAACGAAGAACCCGTGGCTTCGTCCCACCTCATCTGACTTTCCTGTGAGGAGGTCTCGATACCCCTCCGCATAGCCTGTAATTCGTCCTACTTCCGGGTGTTCGAGAGCGAAACGTGTATCAGAACCCTTGGGCTGATTCCCATCTTCTGTGGCCTCTATGTTGTCGGGAGCAGGCTTCAGGAGCTTCTTGATGTCCTTACCAAGAATCCATTTCTTTATACGCCCTTTCCCGGCCTTACTGGGTTCTAGCCGTGCACCATCCAAACAGATTGAAAAATCGTCACGCAAGGGAAGCGCGGTGCGTAAAACCCACAACAGCGTGCCTCTACGAATCTCGTAAACTTTCTCCTTAAGGTCAGATAGTATTGCAAAGGTCCAAGAATTATCAGCGCCCACCCCGAACAACCTGAAGTCACATTTCTTAAAAGAGGTTTCTTTGGTCCAGTCCTTCAAGGCTTGTTTGGCTTGAACCTCGGTTAGCTCTTTGAGGCTAATCCTTATTGGAGTCTTGGGCTCGACCTCTACATCCCCACGATCATCGACCCGTCTGAAATCCATCGATGTCGAGTAGTATTTTCCGTCCCTCTTTGAAATGTGGGTTAGACGGTTAGCTAAGACATATGTCGCGAGTTTCCCAATGCCAAACTTGCCGATTTGTCGCCGGCCGAGCGGTAGCTCGGCCAACTCTCGTTTGTCGCTTTTGCCAATGAGCCAGTGTTTCTTCAGGCCAGCATCGTCCATGCCCTCGCCATCATCCAGAACAGCAATGGTGGCTCCTTGGGCATGAAAATCCGGTGGCAGGAAAACTGCGACCCTTCGAGCTCCTGCGTCGAACGAGTTGGCAACCAGTTCCTCTATGGCTTTGTTCGGGCTCGCATACAGGCCTTCAGAGAAGAGACTGACAATCCGATAACTAAGTCGAACCTCTATCTTGTCAGTTTCGTCGCCAATGGCTGCAAAGATGGGGCTTTTGCTCATGGGACCACGTGCATCCTTCGTGAACCCGGCTCAATCGTTCTTAGCCGAGTAGCCAGCCCTGGTGAATACCAGAAAAACGACAGATCGCCGATACCTTTGAATCTCGTGAATCTTTCACGCTGACCGTCTGCGCCCCCAGCACAAAAAAAATTATTTGTTATCAAATAATTATAGATCGGACGCTCCGTGGAAGACGACCAAACGGATATGACTTTGGGATGTGGCTTTCTTGGCTTGGTAGGTGATGACTAAGAAAATCTGAGGGTGGGGTGCGCTTGGCGCAGTTTCGGCGAGCGGTTTGTCCGCACGCCCCAACAGACCTCCCCCAGGGTCAGAGCCCGGCAAGGACGACTGTCGCCCTTCTCACCCCCCGCCCGGCGAGGGCAAGCCGGGGAGCCGGGTCAGGAGGTCGTCCACGCAGCGTTCGACCGATCGGCCGGCCGTGTCGACGACGATGCGATCCCGGGTCCAGGGATGGTACTCGCGTGCCAGCACATCCCGCCAGCTGGGCAATCTTAGGCCGGGGATGTCGGTGGTGCGCCGCTCGATTCGGTTCCGGTGCTCGACCTCGTCCGAACAGATCACCTCGACCTCGACACCGGGGCGGCCCGCCCGCTCCGCGACCTCCAACCAGGCCGCTCGCGTCAGCTCAAGGGGGTTGACGGAATCGGCGATCACGGTTCGGCCGTTGCCGAGATTGTCTTCCGCCAGAGCGTAGCCGGCCATGTAGCCCGCGTCCTCGGTCGGGTGAATGCCGAGACGCGAGTTCGTGATCGCCTGTTCGATGCGATCGATGCGCAGATAGGTGGCGCCGATCCGGCGCGAAAGCGCGCTGGCAACCGCCGTTTTGCCCGCACCCGGCAGACCCGCGAAGATGATCAGCACCGTCCGATCCCTGTTGTTGTCCGAGAGTTTGGTGACCGGACTCCCATAAGCCAGATTTCCGGGAGGGGCGCAACGCGGACCATTCCGCCCGATCCAGCCTGGACGGACAGGGATCTACGCGCAGCCGTCGGCGCCGAACTGGGCGACCCAGTTCTCGATGGTCATCAGCATCACCAGGAATTTGGCGATGTTCTTCTCGCCCTTGAGATGGATATCGATCACGGCGGCGAGGCCGGCGGGGCCGAAGATCCCGCAGGCGGCCATGGCCTCGCTCTCGGGCAGCGCGATGAGGCGGTCGCGCAGCGGTCCCTGCTGGCGCAGCAGGCCGTTGAAGTCGAGCCAGGAATCCGGCCCCGAGGTCGGCCGCTGGCCGAAGACCTTTCGCCCGATCTGGCGGCGGGCGCGGCCGAGCATGGTGAGAGTCGTCTCGGTCCAGGGCTGGACGGAGGCGGGTAGGCCGGTGTTGGCATAGACCAACTTGACCAAGGGCGGCGACAGTCGGCCGAGCGCGGCCCGGAACATCGCGTCCGGATGGCACCATTCCGCGGGTAGTTGCAGCGCGATCTCCACCAGCTCGCGGTCCCAGGCGATGGCGCTTTCGTCCATCCGGCCGCGGATACACAGCGTGTTGGGGAAGGCGTAATTCTGATCGATCGAGCGGATGACCACATGCTCCCAGGCGAAATGGCGGGCGCCGGCCTCGAAGCCCTCGAGGACGCCGCGCATGGCGTCCTGGAGACGGGCCTCATGCTCGGCCCGGGCCGCCGGTGTCAGAACTTGTTCGGCGAGGGGCCAGGCGAAGGCCTGCTTCTGCGTCCGCGTGAAGATCGGGACCAGATCGCCGGCGGGCAGCGCCGCCAGCCAGGGCAAGGGGTGGGCCGCGCCGCCGAGCCTGAGCTTGCGGGGCGGCAGGAAGCCGCCGCGGAACATGGTGTCGATATGGTTGCCGGTGAGCACCAGATCGCAGTCCCGCCGGACGGTATCGAGGATGGGCAGGAAATGGTTCGAATGGGCGGCGTACATGGCGCCGGTCAGGCGCACCGCCTGATCGAAATGGGCGCGGAAGCTGTCCGGCGCGACGGGCAGATAGTGGAAGGGCGCGCCATGCAGCCTCGCCGCCTCGCGCGCGATCTGGACCTGCTGGGTTTCGACGTCGCCCATCGAGAAGCAGACCGGCGGCGGGTCGGCGGCGGCCAGCATGATCCGGGAATCGAGCCCGCCGCTCAAAAAGATACCCGAGCGGGGATGACGCGCGATCCGGCGCCCGACGGCCCGGCGGAACCCCTCCGCCACCACCTCGGCCGCCTCGCCCCGGGAGAAGGAAGGGTCGCGCCAGCGCATTTGCCAATAGGTCCGCGCCCGGGCCGGGCCGCCGTCGAATTCGACGATGCTGGCCGGGCCGACCCGTTCGATGCCGCGATAGGTGGTGCCACGCCCGACCACCCGGCGATAGCTGACCAGCTCATGCAGCGTCTGGCGGTCGAGGGTTTTCGGGCATTTCGGATGGGCGGTCAGCGCCGTAATATGGCTGGCGACAACGACCTCGCGCCCGGCCTGGAAAAAGAACAGCGGCCGCGAGTTCAAATGGTCGGAGACCAGGGCGAGGCGGCGGCGTTTAGCGTCATAGACGAGGAGGGAGAAACTGCCGTTGAGGCGGGCCAGCGCCTCCGCCCCCTGGCGGTAGGCCGCGAGGCAGACGGCGGCCGGCGCGGCGGCGGGATCCCCTGCCCCCGCATCCCCGGCATCGTAGATCTGCCCGTCCAGGAACAGGCGGAGCGTGCCGGTTTGATCCGAGACCGGCTGCGGCTCGGCCTCGAGCAGGCCATGGTGGAACCGGACCGCGGCGAAATGGGGGTCGCGCCATTCGTCGCGCTTCGCCGCGTGGCTGGGGAAGCGATCGATGAGGTCGGCGAGCGCGCCGTCCACACCGTCGGGGTTGAAGATCGCAAGGAGACCGGACACCGGACGGTGACCTCCAGGCTTGGGCTTACGCGGACGTTACACCCAAACAACGCCTTTGGCGTAAAGATTCGGTGAAAACGGAACGTTGCAAGGGGGGCGGGGCGGCGGCATCGGCGCTCGGCCTTGCCCGACCGGCGCGAAAGGACCACAATCGAAGGGATCATTTCGATCCGGGAGACGTGGGTCCTGCCCAACTCCGCGTGGCCCGTTGTGGAGGCGGAGCCTTTCTCCGGCCGGACCTGCGACACCAGAAAAGGGGGAACAGGGAATGGCCTTCATGCTGAAAATCCGCTGGGACATCAAGGACGGCAAGCTCTCAGACTTCAAGTCCAACCAGGAAGCGGTCTCGGAGGTAATGCTCGAGCACCCGGGCGTCATCTGCTACCACGCCGATTACCCGTCGGAAGGTGTCAGCGAATGGGTGGAGATTTATGCCACCGACGAGAGTTTTCGCGCGCATCTCGCCAATGAGAAGGGCAAGGGACCGCTGGGCGCCGTGATCGCGGCCTGCGATACGATCACCTGCCGCTGTTTCGGCGACCCTGACGCGGAATCGCGGGAGATTCTGAAAGGCTTCGGCACCACCTATCACGAAACGGCGCCGGGTTCGTTCGTGCTGAATCCGAGCGCGGACAAGGACTCACCGGTCTGAGGAGGCGTCATGGCCAAGGCAATCCACATGATGGTTCGCGTCCTGGACGCGAAAAGATCGATCGATTTCTACAGGAAGGCGTTCGGCCTGACGGTCGCGGACCGGTTCGATTTCGACGATTTCACGCTGGTCTATCTGCGCAACGCGGAGGCGGATTTCGAGGTCGAGCTGACCGTCAACAAGGGCCGCGAGGACCCTTACGATCATGGCGACGCCTATGGCCATGTCGCGTTTGCCGTCGACGATCTGGACGGCGAGCACGCCCGGCTGGACGGGCTGGGGCTGCAGCCCAACCCGATCAAGGAGTTCCACCGCGAGGGCAGCCTGATGGCGCGCTTCTTCTTCCTGCAGGACCCCGACGGCTACAAGATCGAGATGCTGCAGCGGCACGGCCGCTACAGGTAG
>JANQJG010000235.1 GCA_028281785.1 Rhodospirillales bacterium | reverse complement strand
TTCAGGATGGATCTCAATCATGTGAAAAGCTCTAACATATTGATTTTAAGAAAATACGTCGTCGCGGATTGACTCAATCCGCTCGGGATTTGCTCTAGGGTTTGTTGAGAATCAGGATTTACAAACGTCTTGAACAGTGATTCAAGCTCCCTTTTGGGAGGATTGGATGGTTCGCACGGTTTTGACGGATGCGCAGTGGGCGAAGATGGAGCCGCATTGCCTTGGCAAACGCAGCGATCCTGGCCGCAGTGGGACCGACAACAGGTTGTTTTTGGAAGCCGTTCTTTGGAAGGCGCGCACCAACAGCCCGTGGCGTGATCTTCCGGAAGAATTCGGCGACTGGAACACGGTCTTCAAACGCTTTGACTATTGGTCCGAGCGCGGGGTGTTCGAAAAGCTTTTCGAAGCGGTCTCGGATGACCCGGATATGGAATACGCCATGGTCGACGCCACCATCGTTCCGGTCCACCGCCATGGACACGGGGCAAAAGGGGGACTCAAAATCAGGCGATCGGCAAATCGAAAGGTGGCTGGACCACGAAAATCCTTGCATTGACCGACGCCTTGGGAAACCTGGTGCGCTTCCGCCTCCTGCCAGGGCAGCGTTACGACACGGTCGGCGTCGCGCCGCTGATCGAAGATATCGCGTTTGACGCGATCCTCGCCGACAAGGCATTCGATGTAAACTGGATCATCGAAGAGATGAACGAACGCGGTACGCAGATCGTCATCTCCCAACGCCCCCAACGCAAGCATCCTCTCGATATTGATGGGGAGATGTACAAATGGCGTCACCTCATCGAGAACTTTTTCGCCAAGATCAAGGAGTTCAAGGCCATCGCCATGCGCTGCGAAAAGACCGACCGAAACTTCTCGGCAATGATCTACGCATGCGCAGCCGTCATCAATTCCCGATGATTCTCAACAAACCCTAATGCGCCGCCCACCGCCGCGCACCCCGCCAGAGCATAAGGGCGACCATTGACCACGTCACCGCGCCGACCAGGGCCGAAAATCCACCCCCGTACCAAGCCGCCGACATGCCGAACTGCTCGCCGACGAAGGAGAGCCGGGGAAATTGCGTAAACAGGTCGATCAGCCAGTTTCCCGGGTAGAAGAACAGGTACTGGGCTTGACCGAAGGCCCAGCTCAGCCCGGTCTCGGCCGTCTCGGCGACGGCGTTGCCAGCAACCGTAAGATCGACCTCAATGTCCAATATCTGCTGGCTCATCGCGAGTGATCCCCGATGAAATCCGATATCCCCGAGGCCTGCCCAGTTCACGCGATCATTCCACAGCATTGATATTCTAGGGACTGCAGTTGCGAATCGCTATTAGGGTAATCCCTCGGACCTTTTGGGCTTGCCACGAGGCCAAAACCAGCCCGGCAGGCTTGTCAGCCGACGACATCGGCCCCATCTTGGCCATCCAAGGGCACAATCAAACCCGGCTACAGGGAGCAACATCCTTTTGATGATCCGTCGATCAATCCTCGTCTCGGCCATCGCTCTCGTGTTAACCAACGCTTGCGGCGGGTATTCGCCGCGCAACGCAGGGTTCTATCGTGAGGCGAGTGACTGTGTACCGTCCACTCAGGCCGAGCTCGCGGCGCTTTCCGTCGACCGGGCGGACGTCTCAAAGATTTATTATGTTCTCCGCCGGGTCACTTTGCAGGAGGACGAGGTGTTCGACGGCTATGACGCGTGGGTGGAGTTTCACGACTGCCCCGGCGCGTTGGTGCTGGAACTCGATACGGTCTGCGCCCCGCGCCAGCGCTACACACGCGGCGCCTGTCGGATCGAGGGCGTCAAGGCGTTTTAGGCTCCATCACGATTGCAGCTTGCGGGTAACCTCGTAGGCGCCTTCGCCGGGAATTAGGTGGCGGGTGAAGCCCATATCCGTGGCAAGGCCCAGCATCTTGCGGTTCTCCTGGAGAACTTGGCCGACCATATTCGTGGTGCCGCGCTGTTGGCAGTACTTGATCATCTTGTCCAAGAGTTTGTGGCCGAGCCCCTGATCCTGCAAGTCGGAACGGACGACGATGGCGAACTCGGCGCGCTGGTTGTCCGGGTCGGTGACCGTGCGCACGACGCCCAGCGTTTCGTAGCCGCCGCCGTTTTCCTTGGGCGCACTTGAAATAAAGGCCATCTCGCGGTCGTAGTCGATCTGCGTCAGACGCGCCATTTCGGAATGCGGCAACTCCTTCACCGTTCCGAAAAACCGGAATCGGATGTCCTCGGGCGTTAGCTTGGACATGAACTCGTAGTGGGCCGGCTCGTCCTCGGGGCGAATGGGACGAAGCAGGGTCGGACGCCCGCTCGCCAGCGGGAACGTTTCCTCCAGCTCCTTGGGGTAGGGGCGGATGGCAAGGCGCTGCTCGCCGTCTTTCGACGCGGATGCGACGCGAATGCGGGCGTCGACAGCGAGAACGCCCCTCTCGTCCGCGAAGAGCGGATTGATGTCGAGCTCGATGATCTCTGGAAAATCGATGATGAGCTGCGAAACCTGAAGCAGGACATGCTTCAGGGCATCCATATCGACCGAGGGGCGATCACGGTATCCCTTCAGCAGCCGGTAGACGCGGGTGCGGGAGATCATCTCCTGGGCCAACACCATGTTCAACGGCGGCAGCGCGACAGCCCGGTCGCCGATGACCTCGACGCCGGTTCCTCCATGCCCGAACAGGATCGCCGGGCCGAAAATGGCGTCCGTGGTGGCCCCGACGATCAGTTCATGGGCGCCCGGCCTGACCGCCATCTGCTGCACGGTGAACCCCTCCAGACGCGCGTCGGGAAACGCCTTGGAGATGTTTGCCAGCATGGCCTCGGCCTCCGCCCGCACAGCATCCGCCGAATCCAGGAACAGGCGGACGCCGCCGGCGTCCGACTTGTGGGAGATATCCGGGGAGAGGATCTTCAAGGCCACGGGGAAGCCGATCTCTTCACCCTTGGCGGCTGCCTCATCGGGAGTCGCCGCGATTTCCGTCCGAACCGTCGGGATGCCGTAGGCGAGGAGAACGGCCTTGGCCTCCGCCTCGCTCAGCATGTCGTGGCCGCTCTTCAGCACCGAGGAAATGTTCTCGCGAACGGTGGCCACATCCGGCGTGAAATCGGTGGGCGCCGACTGCGGCGTCTCCGTCAGCATGTCCTGATTGCGGCGATACCTCACCAAGTGCATGAAGGCCTGCACCGCTGCCTCGGGCGTTACGAAGCTTGGAATTCCGGCATCCCGGAACATACGCCGCGCCTCGGCCACAACCTCGCCGCCGATCCAGGTGGTCACCAGATTGCACGGGTTCTTCCGCGCCGCGTCGATGATCGCCTGGGCGGCCTCGGTGCTTGACGCCGTGGCGGTGGGGCAGTGCATGACCAGCACGGCATCGGCCTCGGGCGCCTGGGCAAGCACCTCGAAGCTCTTGGTGTAGCGCTCACCCGGCGCGTCGCCGATGATGTCGACCGGGTTGTCGCGGGACCAGGTCGGCGGCAGCACGGCGTCGAGCTTGGCGATGGTCTCGTCGCTAAGCCTGGCCAGGGTGCCGCCGCCCTGGATGAGGGCGTCCACCGCGAGAACCCCGGCTCCGCCACCATTGGTCAAGATGACCAGGCGCTCGCCCCGCAGCGGCCGGGACCGGGCCAAGGTTTCGCTCGCCGAGAACAGCTCGTCGATCGAGTACACCCGCAAGGCGCCCGAACGGCTGATGGCGGCGTCATAGACGTCGTCCGAGCCGGCCAGGGCCCCGGTATGGGAGGCCGCGGCGCGCGCGCCCTCGGCCACGCGGCCCGATTTGATGACCAGGATCGGCTTGTTCCGTGCCGCCGCACGGGCGGCGGACATGAAGTTCCGCCGTTCCTTGATGGACTCGATGTAAAGAAGAATTGAGCGCGTCTGCGGGTCGCTGCCGAGGTAATCGATCACATCGCCGAAATCGACATCGACGGTGTCCCCCATGGAGATGAAGTGCGAGAAGCCCACATTGTTGATCCGGGCCCAGTCAAGAACCGCCGTGCACAGCGCTCCGGACTGCGAAACGAAGGCGATGCGCCCCGGTAGGGCCGGAAGATGCGCGAAGCTCGCGTTGAGGCCAATACCCGGTACCAATAACCCTAGGCAATTGGGGCCAAGAATGCGCAAGCCATGGGCCCGGGCGTTCTCCAGCATGACATCCTGGAGAACTCGGCCCTCTTTGTCTTTTTCCCGGGACAGCCCCGCCGTCAGAACGATCGCTGCTTGCGTTCCGGCCTCGCCGAGCTCCGCGATCACGCCCGGCACGGTTTGTGGCGGGGTACAGACGACCGCCGCATC
The DNA here is from genome assembly GCA_028281785.1 of Rhodospirillales bacterium. GTDB lineage: Bacteria > Pseudomonadota > Alphaproteobacteria > Rhodospirillales > Shumkoniaceae > JANQJG01. The sequence goes on along the minus strand of JANQJG010000235.1, from coordinate 9,129 downwards.
CGGCACGACGGCAAGATCGCCAATGCTGGGATAGGAAAGAACGCCCGCAACCGCCTGTCGCTTCGGATTGACGGGCATGATCGGGCCACCGAAACCGCCCTGGAGCAGATTCCGCATCACCAGGGAGCCCACCGAGCCGGGCCGGTTCGAGGCACCGACAACAGCAATCGAGCTGGGTTTGAACAGCTTGTCGAGATTGAGGGTCGTCATGGGAGGCCTTTGGTGTTGACGTTCCGGCGCTCGGACGATTCGAGCCGACGTTGAGCAAGGATGTGGAGACCCGTGGGATCACTTTCGAGGCTCATGACATTGAGGCTGGGAGACAAATCAACACGCCTCCGGAAAGGCTGTCATGACCGCTCGGAATCCACGCGGCGTTTTAATACCGCCTCGCTGGAAACGGCGCAATCCGTATGTGGAAATTCCCCCTGAGATCTTGTCTCTTTGTCCACCGGTCACGCTTCCGGGTCGGCGCCGTAGGCGCGCCTCAAGCGCCAACAGGAGCCCGCTGACGACGAAAGCCGCGCCGAGGAGGTAATAGGCCCGAACCCGAGGAGATAGCCCATCCCCGTGCGCCTAGCCCACCTCGATCAGAGATTTCCCCATATTTGATCCGTCACCCCATTTGGCGCCCGCCCGCTCTCACCCATATCATGGACATGATGAGTCGTGTCCGCCGCGCCGCGCCTGCCGATGCCTCAGCCATCGCCCGGGTCTATGTGGATACCTGGCGGTCGGTCTATGCCGGTCTCGTGCCCGACCGTGTCCTGATCAACATGAGCCATGCCAGGCAGTCCCTGTCCTGGGCCCGCCAGCTAGACGCACGCCGGGGCGGACATGGTGCCCTAGTGGCAGAGGTGGGACGCCGCCGGATTGCCGGCGTCGCCAGTTTCGGCCCCGCCCGCAACCCGAATCTGGGGTTCGCCAGCGAGATCTACACGCTGTATGTTGCGGACGATTACTGGGGCCAAGGGCTCGGACGGGCACTCCTGGGCGGTGCGTTTCGTGAGCTTGAACGCACGCGCCGAAAGTCGGCCTATCTATGGGTGCTGGCCGACAACCCGACCCGGTTCTTCTATGATGCAATGGGAGGCCGCAGAGTCGCCGAGCGGCTCGAGCCCCTATGGGGGACGACGCTCCGCGAGGTGGCCTATGGCTGGCCCGATTTGGGCGAAGCGCTGATCCGTGTGTTGCCGGGGAGCGACCGATCGCGGCCGGAGCATCCGACCGCATGAGATCAACGCGTTGGAAATGCTCCACGGACGCTTTTGCACACCAAGAAACTGAACGATTTCAAGGCACTCAATTTTGATTGCTGCGGTACCCTGATCGACTGTGAACCGGGCATTCTAGAGTCCCTTCGGTTCTGACCCGATCGTTACGGCCGGAGGGTGGACGTGTGCCGAACTTCGGAACCATCACACTAGAATCAACAAGTTAGAGCATCGGGCGATTAATTTGCAACATAGCCGGCTTCTTCGAGATATTTCCAACATTCCTGTGGATCGAAGAGGGCGCAGATGTCGCCAACGGCGCGCCAGAGGGCCTCATAGGTTCGGGCCTTGGCCTTTCTGAGCAGGGTCTTGAGTTTGGCGAAGGCCATCTCGATGGGATTGAGATCGGGGCTGTAGGGCGGCAGGAAGAGGAACCAGGACTTGGCGTCCTTCAGAGCCTCGGCGGCACGGGGGCTTTTGTGGACGTTGAGATTGTCAAGGATCACCACATCGCCGCGCCTGAGCTGTGGGGCGAGCTGCGTCTTGATGTAAGTATCGAACGCCGGGCCATCCATGGCGCCCTCGATGATCCAAGGAGCGATCAGTTCATCGCAGCGCAGGCCTGCGATGAAGGTCTGCGTGCGCCATTTGCCGAAGGGCGCATCGGCCATGAGCCGCTCTCCCTTAGGGCTGCGCCCACGCAAGGGCGTCATATTGGTCTTCACGCTCGTCTCATCCAGGAAGACGAGCCGTCCCGGCTGGCGGCGCATGAAAGGCTGACGGTGTTTGACCCATGTCCGGCACGCCGCCGCAACGTCACAGCGCTCTTTCTCCGATGCCAGCAGCGTTTTTTTTATAGGTGAAGCCTTCTTTGCACAGAAGCTTGGACAGGTTCGAGGGGTCGGCCGTCACGCCATGCTCGGTCTCCAACCATGAAGCCAGATCCGGCATGGTGATGTCGGGCTGGGCCTTGACCCTTTCGACAATCGCCTCGCGATAGGCCCCCAGCTTGCCCGATCCTTGGGGACGGCCTTGTTTGGCCGGTGCGACCGAACCGGTCGCCTCATAGAGGGCCTGAACACGAACCGCTGTGGAGGGGGCCACCTCGAACTGCGCCGCAACCGCACGACGCGACTTGCCCGACGCAATACCCCGCACCATCCGAATACGAAGATCAGCCGAAACAGATTTGCCCATGCATGCTGGCCTCCCTCTCCAGCAGACACCTTGAATCAAATCTCCTAACTCTTGGAAACCAACGATTCAAACTAATCGCCCGACGCTCTAGCGTGCCGATTCACGCGAGATTCAATGTAACGAATCTCGCGATCGGGACACTAGCCATCCGCTTCATGCGCGCTCTCCGAAATGTGTTCGCGGCGGTAGGCGTCCGAGACTTGGCGCAGCCTCTCGCTTGCCGCCTCCAGCGTCCCCCGCGCAACAGGACTGACGTGGTTAACGTTGCGCAAGGCATCGGAAGGGCGTGGCGGCGCCAGGGCGCCGAGATGATCCTGTATGAGGTAGAGCGGACGGCCTTTCACTTCCGTGAAGACGCGCGACAGGTATTCGCCGATCACACCCAGCCCAAGAAGAACGAGGCCGTTCGTGAACAGCATAACCGTGATCAGCGAGGCGTAACCGGGAACGTCGACACCATAAATCAGGGTACGGAGCACGATGAACGCGCCGTAGGCCGTGGCGAGCAAGGCACATGCGAAGCCGACATAGCTCCAGATCTTGAGCGGAAGATCCGAGAACGAGGTTAGGCCCTCCAATGCCAGGTCGAACAGGGACTTGAACCTGAGCTTGAATGCGCCGGCCGCGCGCGGCTCGCGGACATAGTCGACCGTGACTTGTCGAAAACCAAGCCAGGCGAAGATCCCCTTCATGAACCGGGTCCGCTCCGGGAACCATGCCAGGGCCTCCACAACACGTTGATCCATCAGGCGAAAATCGCCGACATTGGCCGGGACCTGGATCTTGCTGAGCCGCCCGATAAGCCGATAGAACAGGTTGGCCGTCATGCGCTTCGCGACGCTGTCCGTCGACCGGTCGGCGCGTCGGGCCAGGACAACGTCGTATCCCTCACGCCATTTCGAGACCATTTCGGGGATCAGCTCGGGCGGGTCCTGAAGGTCCGCATCGATGGGAATGACCGCCTGCCCGCGGGCATAGTCCAGCCCCGCGGTCAGCGCCATCTCCTTGCCGAAATTGCGCGACAGCCGGATCGCCTTGATTCGCGGATTCATCAGATGTCGGTCATGGAGGGCCTCGAATGTCCCATCGCGACTGCCGTCGTCGACGCAGATGATTTCGTAGTTGGGCGAGACCCCCTCCAAGATCGGAACGATTCTCTCGAAAAAGGCGTCGACAACCTCCTCCTCGTTGTACATCGGCACAACAACACTCAAGAGGATTTGGCCGTTCGGTTGCCGTGCCATCAGTCCGCTCCGTCCTTCGCAAAGACGAGATAGCGTTCGTTTTCGAACACGAGGGTCAGCTCCGCCTCGGCGGCGCCGACCGCCACGCCGCTTCGCGGCGCAAGCCGGAGGTCATGAACAAGATAGTCCGCGCCGGTCTGCGCCAGCAGCCAAGCCGCGCGCCGTGCATTGTTGTGGCGCGCGTAGGACAGGTCCCACTCCTTAAGCCCGTCCCACCCTTTGGCTTGTCTCGTTTCGGCGTCAGGAGCCGAGATGAGCTCGAGTCTCTCCCGTATCATCCACCCTTGGTATGGCTGAGCCACGGAGAAGAGCTTGAAATCGGCGTAAACCCCACGCCTCGCGTAATGCCTGAACTGCATGAAAGACGGAGGAACGATGAAAAGAGCATCTTGCGCCGTGCTGTTTCGCGCCCAGCCATAGAGCTCGGCGTCGGCTCGATCCACCCTCGCTTCGGTCGGGGTGGTCAACAGGAACGTGGCCAAGGCGAGAGCACCGCCGAGCGTCCAGCCCACAATAACGAGCGTATGGCCGGTCCCGGCTCGATGGGCCAGGATCGTGGCCGCGGCAAGAAAAAGCGCTATCGAAACCCATAGATCGACGCGAGAGTTGAAGTAAAAAATGAGGAAGACAACAAGAAGGCCGCCCAGGCCGGCGATTGTCACCGCAAGGGGACGAACCCATCCTCCGCCCGTCGCGATGCGCTCCACGGCGCTGCCGAACAGGATCGCCGAATAGACGATCAACAACGGCGAGGTCCTCGACAGGTCGAGAATGTAGGGAATGAGACTGGCGTGCTGGCCCGGCCAGGACAGGTCCTCAGAGAAATAGAGGACGGTTGATCCGAAGAGCAGCAACATCCCCGCGAGCAGGCCGAACGCCGCCCGGAGGTTCCCCAGCCCCAGGCCGCGAAGCGCCACCAGCGAAAGCACACCCAAAATCGCGTAGAAGCCCGTCAGGATGACGGCGCCGGTCTTGAGCTCGTAGTGATGGGGCGTCCGAAAGATATACGCCTCCTCGATGATCCGGGACACCGGAACGCCGAGATCGCCGCTAGACCCGCCCAATAACCCGCCGAGCACGCTTACTTCCATCGGCAGGGCCACCAGCATCGCGATGCCGGCCATCTTGACAAGCTTTCTCAGGCCCTCGGCCCCCTCGCATAAGGCCCCGCAAAGAACGATGAACGCGCCATGCGCCGCGACCATCGGATGGGCGAGCGCCGCAAGGCCGAGGCAAATGCCGGCGGTGATAGCCCGCCCCCGTAGAAGGGCCTGGAAGGTAAAGAGAAGAATGCACTGCGCCACCCACTGCATGTGAACGGCGTCGCCGAACAACCCGCCGTACTCGCCGCGCCCCAGCCCGCGGATCTGCACCACGACGGCGATGGCGAACACCAGTGGCAGCATCAGGCCACGGACACCGAGCGACCGCATGATGCCGAGAATCGCGACCGACGTGGCGATCGAGAGCGCTAGCGTGACGGTTAGAAACCCGAGGCCGATACCCACCGTTCGCTCGAAGAACGCGTAAAGAGCGGCATAGCCGAGGGCGTGATTGGAAAACGCCTGAAGCAGATCGTCTCGGGCGAACAGGCCGGGCTCAAGCCACATCTGGGCAAGCGGCGCATAGGCAAAGTCGTCTACAGAGGGGAAGGGCAGGTAGCCCAGGGCCACGCGCGCCAGCATGGCGGTCGCAAGCGCGACCAGAAGGGCGGTCCAATCGACCCCCTTTTCAACTTCCTGGCTGCGATAGGCGAATCCCGCAGACACTATCTGACCTCGGCCGTGAGTGGGACACGGCCTTCAGTATGCCCGCGGGATGCCTAACGATGTGTTTAGGAGACTCTCAGACGCGACAAACGTTCTGCTGAAACAGCAGCTCCAGATCGGCTCAGAAGCCGGCGAGCAGCCCCCCGTCGACATAGAGGAGCTGGCCGTTGACATAGTCGGAGGCCGCGGAGGCAAGGAAAACCCCGGTTCCCACCAGCTCCTGCGGATCGCCCCAGCGGCCCGCCGGCACCCGCTTGCAGAGCCAGGCATCGAATTCGGGGTCCTCGTGCAGCCGCCGCGTCATCTCCGTCCTGAAATAGCCGGGACCGATGCCGTTCGCCTGGATGTTGTGCTGTGCCCATTCCACGGCCATGGACTTGGTGAGCAAGGCCAATCCGCCCTTGGCCGCCGTATAGGCGCCGATGGTAGGGCGTGTCACCGTGCTCTGCAGCGAGCAGATATTGATGATCTTGCCGCCGCCGGCCTTGATCATGTCCGGAACCACGGCCTTGGCCACAAGGAAAGGGGCGGTGAGGTCGAGATCGAGCACCGCCCGCCACTCTTCTTCCGGAAACTCCTCCAGCGGGTAGCGGCGCTGTATCCCCGCGTTGTTGACCAGGATGTCGACATTGCCGACACGTTCGACAACATCTCGCAGTCCGGCCGCCACCGAGTTGGCATTGGTCACGTCGAAAGACACGCCCTCCGCATCCACCCCATCCTCGCGTAGCGTCTCGGTCGCGGCGGCCAGACCGTCGGCGTCCACGTCGTTGAGCACGATTCGGGCGCCGGCGCTCGCCAGCCCCCGGGCCAGGACGAAGCCGATGCCCCGTCCCGATCCCGTTACCAGCGCGATTTTGCCGGAGAGATCGAAAAGCTTGGTCGACATTGCGTTTCCTCCACTATCGCCGCAATTCGTTGGATCTGCTTCCCCGGCAGATCAAAGCAGCTGGCCGGCCTCGTCAAAGGCCATGGGTTTGGGATCGCCCATGACCACCAGCCCCTCGCGCCCGGCGATGTCCGGCAGAACCGCCGGAGAAACCTGGATGCGGGTCAGCTCGTTCGTGTTCTTGATACGAACCAAGCGAACGGTCTCCGGCGTCACATTGTTGCAGGTCATGACGGCGATCATGATCGCCTGACGGTCGTCGTTGAGCACGATGGGAAGCTTCGCGGGCGGCAGGACCGTCGCCGTGATGAGGTTGGTGTAGGTCTTCGCGAAGTCGATCTTCTCGGCGCAGCGCCGCGTCGTGATGTCGGCGAGGCCGATCCCGCAGGCATTGCCATGGGTGGCCTCGGTGAGGTCGCGGACCACGACGTTCTGGATCGGCGCGACGCCGAAATCCACGCCCGGAGTCCCGCAGCGTCCGGTGACGTTCGGGTCCATGCCGGAGCCGCTGACATCCTTGCCCAGCTCATCGACCACCAGGATGTCCATTTTTGGAACCAGAATGCGCGCGATGTTATCCTTGGCAATCGTCAGAAGCGCCTTGTCCCGGGCTTCGAAATCCCGCGGTTGAACGCCTTCGAGCAGCATCACCTCGTGATAGGCGTTCTCGACGATGGCCATGCCGAACAGGATCGGCATCTTGTCCAGAACCACCCGCGCGGCCGCTGGAACCAAGCTGTGAAAGTTCTCGAAGCCCCGGGAATGGAGCTCCACGGCACCGCGGTGCTTGGCGAGGCCGATGGCGAGCATCTTGTAGAGGCCGCTTTCCCAGACACCCCGGAAGTCGGTGTGCGGCTTGACTCGCGCGCAGACGACCACGCCATCGCTTTCGCTGGCAATTCGATCGAAATAGATGGGGACGTCATTCCCCAACGTCGCGATCTGCACCACCTCCATGGATGAGCGGATGGGCGCGCCCATCGCCGCCTCGCTGACCCCGAGCGCCTCCAGCACCTCGATCTGGCCCTCGGCCACGGCATTGCCATGGCTGCCCATGGCCGGGACGATGAAGGGTTCCGCGCCCCGCGACTTGAGAACCGCGACGACCGCCCGTACCACCTCCGCGATCCCGGCGATCCCGCGACTGCCGACGGCGATGGCAATGCGTTTGCCCGCCAGATCCGTGCCCTGGAGCTTCTCCATCTCGGCGCGGACGCCGCCCTCGATGTCCTCCACCCGCTGGCGGGGAAAGCGCTGCTCGACATCGACGAGGTCGGGAAACGGATTCTCCCAGCGAACCTGAAGCGAGAAATTGATCTCGTCGAAACGCATTGCTTGTCCTCCCACTGGTCGCACCGGCCCCGCGGCTCTTCTTGGAAGTTTTTCGCCCGTGCGGGGCACTCAGGTCAACCGGCAGGGCGAAATGGCGCCGGCCGATATCTTCTACATGCTGGCGAGGAAGCCTCCGTCAACGGTCAGCACCTGCCCACAAACGAAGTCTGACGCGTCGGAAGCGAGGAAGATCGCCGAACCGACGAGATCGTCCAGCTCGCCCCACCGGCCCGCCGGCGTCCGTGCCTCGAGCCAGGAGTTGAATTCGGGATCCGCGATCAGCGGCGCGTTCAGCTCCGTCCGGAAGAAGCCGGGGGCGATGCCGTTGGCCTGGACGTTATAGCGCGACCATTCCACCGCCATCGCCCGGGTCAGCATTTTCATGCCGCCCTTGGCGGTGGCATAGACGGCGGAGGTCGGGCGGGAGACCTCGCTGGTCAGGGAGCAGATGTTGATGATCTTGCCGGCGCGGCGTTCGATCATGCCCTTGGCGACCGCGCGCGCGGTCAGGAAAGCGCCGCGCAGATGGGTGTCCATGATCTTGTCCCAACCCTCCTCGGGAAAGTCCTCCAGGGGGCTGCGAAAATGGACGCCGGCGTTGTTGACCAGAATGTGAACCGGGCCCAGGCGGCGCTCGACGTCGGAGACTCCAGCGGCGACCGCCGCCGCATCGCTCACATCGAACACGATACCCTGAGCCTCGAGCCCTTCGTCTTCGAGGGCTTCGAGGGCCACTTCGACCCGTCCGCGATCGAGGTCGTTGATCGCCACGTCCGCGCCAGCCCCGGCCAGCCCGCGGGCGATGGTCAGACCGATCCCCCGCGCCGCGCCCGTGACCAGCGCCACCTTGTCCGTAAGATCGAACAGCTTGAGTTGCGGCGGAACGTCGCTTTCCTGCATTGATGGCCCTCCCGACATGATCATTTAAACTTGTCGACCATGTCCTGAACGCCCGGGAACATGGCCATCAGCGGACGATACTGGGAGTCGAAGTTCTGCACCAGCGAGCGCTGCTCGACCCCGACCAGGATCGTGAAAATATATTCCTCGTGACCGGGAGAAGTCACGGTGGGGTGGAAACCGTCCATGAAGGCGAAGGTATCGCCGCTGCGGGTCATATGAACGACGGGCTCGGCTTCCCCGAGATACCAGTACTGCGCGCCGAACCCGTTTTCTGGCCTAAAACGGTAGTGATAGACCTCCTCATGGGCTGTCTCGCCCGTTCCCTCGATTCCGTGCTTGTGGGGCGGATAGCCCGACCAGTTTCCATGGTCGCAAAAGAGCTCGCTGATCAGGAGGTTGCCGGCGCGCCCGGCCCCGTTCTGACCCAGGACATGACAGATACGCCGATGGCTGTGGGTTTCGAGGGACCCGACATCGACCGGGTCGACTTCCTCGGGCGACACCCGGAACGGGCCAAACGCATCGCCGCAACGCCCGCCAGCTACGGCAATCTCCGCTTCCTCGCTGCGCGCGCGGATGGT
>JANQJG010000230.1 GCA_028281785.1 Rhodospirillales bacterium | reverse complement strand
GCCGAGCAGCGCCGAGACCTCGGAGCCCGCCTGGGTGAAGCGGAAGATGTTGTCGACGAAGAACAGCACGTCCTGGCCTTCCTCGTCGCGGAAATACTCGGCCACCGTCAGGCCGGAAAGGCCGACGCGGGCGCGGGCGCCCGGCGGCTCGTTCATCTGCCCGTAGACGAGGGCGGCCTTCGAGTTGCCGCCATCGACGCTGATGACCTGGGATTCGATCATCTCGTGATAGAGGTCGTTGCCCTCGCGGGTGCGCTCGCCGACCCCGGCGAACACCGAATAGCCGCCATGCGCCTTGGCGATGTTGTTGATCAGTTCCATGATGATGACGGTCTTGCCGACGCCGGCGCCGCCAAAGAGCCCGACCTTGCCGCCCTTCGGGTAAGGCTCGATCAGATCGATCACCTTGATGCCGGTGACCAGGATCTCGGTCTCCGTCGACTGGTCGACGAATTTCGGCGCCGGGCGGTGGATGGGATAGCGGGTCTTGGCCTCGACGGGGCCGCGCTCGTCCACCGGGTCGCCGACGACGTTGATGATCCGCCCGAGCGTCTCCGGCCCCACGGGCATGGTGATCGGGCCGCCGGTGTCGACAGCCTCCTGTCCGCGGGTCAGGCCGTCCGTCGTGTCCATGGCGACCGTGCGAACCGTGTTCTCGCCCAGATGCTGCGCCACCTCCAGCACCAGGCGCTGCCCCTGATTGTCGACATGGAGCGCGTTCAGGATGTCCGGCAGGTCACCCTCGAACTGCACGTCGACCACGGCACCCAGGACCTGGGAGATGGTTCCGACGGTGTTCTTCGTCATGTCTTGCTCTCTCCTGACGTTCTTTCCGGCACGCCGCCCTAGAGGGCTTCGGCGCCGGAGATGATCTCGATCAATTCGCTTGTGATGACGGCCTGCCGCGAGCGGTTGTAGGTGAGCGTCAGCGCGTCGATCATGTCGCCCGCGTTGCGGGTCGCGTTATCCATGGCGGTCATGCGCGCGCCCTGCTCGGACGCGTAGCTCTCGACCAGGGCCCGGAACACCTGGACGGCAAGGGCACGCGGCACCAGCTCCTCCAGGATCTCGGTCTCGTCCGGCTCGAGGATGTAGACCGCCCGGGGTCCCGGGGGCGCCTCCTCGGCCGCCTTAGGGACGGGGAAGGGGATCAGCTGCCGGGGCGTCACATGCTGGGTCATCGCCGACTGGAAACGGTTGTAGATGACCGTGCAGACGTCGAATTCCTCCTCCGCGAACATTTGGGTGAGGCGGCCGCCGAGCTCGCGCGCGACGTCGAACTCGACCACCGTGCGGCTCAAATCTTCCACGGTGTCGACGATCTTGTCCTCGTGCAGGCGCTTCAGCGCGTCACGCCCCTTGCGTCCCAGGCAGAGCAGCTTGACCGTCTTGCCCTCCTTTTCGAGGGCGGCGATCTGCCGTCGGGTCTCGCGCGCGATATTGGCGTTGAAGCCGCCGCACAGGCCACGATCGGAGGTCACCGGCACGATCAGATGCGTCTCCGCCCGCCCGCGGCCGGACATGAGCTCGGGGACCGGCGCGCCTTCCGGCAGGCTGGCCACGAACTGCCCCATCATGCGCTCCATGCGGTCGCAATAGGGGCGGGCCTCCTCGACCGAGATCTGCGCGCGGCGCAGCTTCGACGCCGCCACCATCTTCATGGCCGAGGTGATCTTCTGCGTCGATTGGACGCTGTTGATACGGACTCTCAGGTCCTTCAGGCTGGGCATCGCTCTCCGCTCCCCCCTACACCGGTTCAGCCTGGCGGAACGATGCCCCCCTCACCCTGCCCTCTCCCCCCGCCGGGGGGAGAGGGTTGAGAAGGCTTGGCGAGGCCGAAGGCCGAGCCTTAGCCGAAGCTGGGTGAGGGGGAAGGTGCGTTGATCTCATCGGAAGGCGCCCTAACCGAGGCCGTCAGGAGAAGTTCTTCATGAATCCGTCGAGATAGGAGGAGAGTCGCGCATCGGTCTCCTCCGAAAGGTCCCTCTCCGTGCGGATGGTCTCCAGGATATCGGCGCCGTTGGTGCGGATATCCTCCAGCATCGCCGCCTCGAACCGGGTCACGTCCTCGACCCTGATCTTGTCCAGATAGCCCTTCACGCCGGAGAAGATGGCGACCACCTGCTGCTCGACCGGATAAGGCGTGAACTGCGTCTGCTTGAGGATTTCGGTCAAGCGCGCGCCCCGCTCCAGCAGGCGCTGGGTGGAGGCGTCGAGGTCCGACGCGAACTGCGCGAAGGCCGCCATCTCGCGGTACTGGGCGAGCTCCAGCTTGATGGTGCCGGCGACCTTCCTCATCGCCTTGTTCTGCGCGGCCGAACCGACGCGGCTGACCGAGATGCCGACGTTCAGGGCCGGGCGCACGCCCTTGTAGAAAAGCTCGGTCTCGAGGAAGATCTGGCCGTCGGTGATGGAGATGACGTTGGTCGGAATGTAGGCGGAGACGTCGCCGGCCTGGGTCTCGATCACCGGCAGCGCCGTGAGCGATCCGGACCCGTGATCCTCGTTCATCTTGGCGGCCCGTTCGAGCAGCCGCGAATGCAGATAGAAGACGTCGCCCGGGAAGGCCTCGCGCCCCGGCGGACGGCGCAGCAGCAGGGACATCTGCCGATAGGCGACGGCCTGCTTGGACAGATCGTCGTAGAAGATCACGGCATGCATGCCGTTGTCGCGGAAATACTCGCCCATCGTGCAGCCGGCATAGGGCGCCAGGAACTGCAGCGGCGCCGGCTCCGACGCCGTGGCGGCGACGATGGTCGTGTAGTCGAGGGCGTCGTGCTCCTCCAGAATCTTGACGATCTGGGCCACGGTCGAGCGTTTCTGGCCGATCGCCACATAGACGCAGTAGAGCTTTTCCGACTCGTCGGACGCCGCGTCGTTGATGCGTTTCTGGTTGATGATCGTGTCGAGGATGATGGCCGTCTTGCCCGTCTGCCGGTCGCCGATGATCAGCTCGCGCTGGCCGCGGCCAATCGGAATCAGGCTGTCGATCGCCTTCACACCGGTCTGCACCGGCTCGTGCACCGAGCGGCGGGGAATGATGCCCGGGGCCTTGACCTCGACCCGCCGGCGCTCCGAGGCGGCGATCGCGCCCTTGCCGTCGATGGGCTCGCCGAGCGCGTCCACGACCCGGCCGAGCAGCCCCTTGCCGACCGGCACGTCGACAATGGCGCCGGTGCGCTTGACCAGGTCGCCTTCCTTGATGCCCCGGTCGTCGCCGAAGATGACGATGCCGACATTGTCGGATTCGAGGTTGAGGGCCATGCCCTTCAGCCCGCCGGGGAACTCCACCATCTCCCCGGCCTGGACCTGGTCGAGGCCGTAGACACGGGCGATTCCGTCACCCACCGACAGCACCCGTCCGACCTCGGCGACCTCCGCCTCGGTATCGAAATTGGTGATCTGTTCCTTGAGGATCGCGGAGATTTCCGCGGGCCGGATGTCCATCATCCAATTCCCTTCATCGCCAATCGCAACTGTTGCAGCTTGGTGCGCAGGGAGCTGTCGATCATGCGCGATCCCACACGCACGACGAGGCCCCCGAGCAATCCCGGATCGACACGTGTTTGAACGGCCACCCCGCCGCCGAGCGCCCGCCGGAGCGATTCGCCGACGGCCGCGACCTGTTCGTCGGTCAGCGGCTGGGCGGACACGACCTCGGCCGTGGTCTCGCCGCGCCCGCTGGCGACCAGTCCCAGATAAGCCTTGATCACATCCGCCAGGGCGAACAGCCGGCGGTTGCGCGCCAGCACGCCGAGAAAGCGCCGGGTCAGGTCGGCCGCGCCGGCCCTCTCTGCCACCGCGGCGATGGCCCGGCCCTGGTCGTCGCGCGACAGAACCGGGGAGCGGATCAGGCGGCGCAGATCCTCCACCTCGTCCATCATGGCCCGAAGGCGCGTCAGATCCTCGGCCACCTGATCGAGGGTTCCATCGGCTTCCGCCAACTCATAGAGCGCCGTCGCGTATCGGCCTGCGAGGCCGGTGGATTCTGAACTTTCGGATGGCACTTAAAAGACTACCTCGGTTCGCGAACTTCCCCGGGCGCCCGTGCCGACGGCGGTTGAAAACGCCGAGGGGCGCGGATACGCAGATGTTCCCCGCGTGTCCGGCGGGGTTCGGCATGATCTAGCATGGTGGGATGTGACACGCAAGGCGGCGGGGTGGGCGGCCGGCGCCCCCGGTGAAACCGGGGCCGGGCTGCGCGGTATATCCCCGCCAGGGCCTTGCATAGTCATGGCTGTGGATGACCGCGCCGGATCGCGTCTTCAGGGTTGAGGAGGGGAAATCGAACCGGCACAATCGGGAACGTGGCAAGGAACCGCGAACCGGAGGAAACGCACGCCATGAAATGGGGGACCTGGGCGCGAGGGCTTGCCTTGGGCCTTGCCATCCTGGCGCTGGTCGGCGCGGGGGGTGAGGGGATTGCCGAGACGCGCGGGGTCACGATCAAGCTGAAGGCGAGCGAGGCGGCGGGCGCGCCCGTTGCCGAGGAGGTGCGGCTCTACGGCTCCTCCCATGCGCTGGTCATCGGCATCGACGCCTACCGTGATCGGGCATGGCCGCGCCTGTCTCAACCCATATCGGATGCGCGCGCCGTGGCGCGTGTTTTGGAGGCGCAGGGTTTTGAGGTGACCGTAGCGACCAACCTCGATGCAGATAGTCTATTGAAGACGCTTCGCGACTTTTTCATCCGCAAGGGGCGGGATTCGCAATCACGATTGTTCGTTTGGTTTGCCGGGCATGGACACACTCTGAATGGCGAGGGGTTCCTGATTCCGGCGGATGGTGCGTCGCCCAGCGACGAAATCGCCTTCCTTTCAACGGCCGTTTCGCTACGTGATTTCGGCAAGTTCGTCCGCTACGCCAATTCGAAACACGTCTATGCGGTGTTCGATGCGTGCTTTGCGGGAACGATTTTTAACGTCGCCCGGTCGCGCACGCCGCCCGCCATCACGCGCGTGACGACGGAACCGGTGCGGCAGTTCCTTTCGTCGGGCGACGCGGGCCAGCAGGTGTCCGACGACGGCCGCTTTGCGCGGATGTTCGTCGAGGCGCTGGAAGGCCGCCGCCGCGCCGACGCCAACGGCGACGGCTACCTGACGGCGAGTGAGATCGGGTCCTATCTGACATATCGCGTGGCCAATCTGAGCAACAATCGACAGACCCCACGCCATGGCAAGCTGGCGTCGGACCAATTCGACAAGGGCGACTTCGTGTTCGTGCTGCCGGAGAGCCGGGCCGATACGGCAACGGCCACGGGAGCGCGACGGGAGGCCGACGCCGCCGTGTGGTCGGCCATCCAGAACAGCACCGATGCGGCCGACTTCACCATCTTCATCGAGACCTACCCGGCGAGCCCCTTCGTGCCCTTCGCCGAGGCACGGCTGAAACGGCTGCAGTCGAGCCAAGTTGCCGCACTTACACCGGGTATCGAGATCTCCGAAATGGACGCCCCCCATATGGCCGTGAAGGTTGCCAATCTGCGGGCCGGTCCGAACACGGAGGCGGCCAGGGTGGGGCGGCTCGGCATCGGCGAGGCGGTGCTGGTGACGGGCCGGGTCAAGGGGCGCGACTGGCTGCGCATCGCGCATGCGGGCAAGACGGCCTATGTGTGGGCACCCTTGCTGACCGAAGTGGACGCAGCCGAATTGGCGGCTTGGAACCGGATCAAGGACAGCCGCGAGGCGGCCGACATGGAAGCGTTCGTCAAGGCGCATCCGGAGGGGCATTTTGCCCCGCGAGCAAGGCGCCTGTTGGCCGCCTTGCGGCCGGCGCCGCGTCCGTCTCCCCCCACTCCGAGCGAGTCCGCCCCGTCTCCTCCAGCCGGCACCGAATCGGTCCCTGCCCCGCCAGCCAAAAAAGAACCGGCAGTCGGCACCTATTTCCAGCCGGGCCAGACGTTCAGGGACTGTGCCGACTGTCCCGAGATGGTGGTCATCCCGCCGGGGTCGTTCCGCATGGGCGACCAGAACGGTGTTGGTTTTGATACCGAGAGGCCGGTTCATGACGTCCGGATCGACTACCGCTTCGCGGTCGGCAAGTATGAGGTAACGCGTGGACAGTTCGCGGACTTCGTGAGGGAGACAGGGCATTCGGTGTCTGACGGATGCTACGTCTTCAGCCGGAAGGCGATGCGGGTGGAGCCGGGTCGAGGCTGGCGCGATCCCGGTTATTCGCAGACGGACGACCATCCGGTGGCCTGCGTCAATTGGCAGGACGCGAAGGCGTATGTGAGTTGGCTGAGTGGTAAGACGGGCCAGGAATATCGCCTGCTGAGCGAGGCTGAATGGGAATACGTGGCACGGGCGGGAAGCCAAACGAAGTACGGCTTTGGAAACGCGGAATCTGAGTTGTGCGCGCACGGGAATGCGGCGGACCGAAGCACGGGGTTGGATTGGCGGAACAAATCCTGTTCGGATGGCGTGGGGAAGAGCACGGCCCCGGTCGGGCGGTATGCGGCGAACGGATTTGGGCTTTACGACATGATCGGCAATGTCTGGGAGTGGACAGAGGATTGCGCGACCGACACCTATCAAGGTGCGCCGACAGATGGCGGCGCCTGGACCAGCGGTAGCTGTAACCGCCGCGCCGTGCGCGGCGGGTCCTGGATGAGTGATCCCAGGCTGCTCCGGTCCGCCTACCGTGGCAGGGTCGTCCACCACTATCGGCTCGGCGCCAACGGCTTCCGTGTCGCCCGTTCAATTCCCTAGATCGATGGGCCTTAGCGTCTGCCGCGCTTGCCCCTGTTGAGAGGCCCTTGGGGCCCGAAGGCGGGGCCGGGTTTCGGGGACCCGACCCCGTTCGGTTAAGCCAGGCTAGGCGGCCTGTTCTTCGAGCGGTTTCTTCGAGAAGTACCAGTCGGTGTACTCGT
>JANQJG010000074.1 GCA_028281785.1 Rhodospirillales bacterium | reverse complement strand
AACTTCGCCTTCCAAGACCGATCCTCCAAAAATCAGCCTTGAATCATAAATCCCTAGCCAGGGGAACCCCTAAAATCCTAATTCGTCACTACAGCCTAGCGCTCGGCCAACGGCCTCGCCAAGCCTACGCTCGCGTCGGTCTTCGGCCGGACCGGCTCGCCACCCTCTCCCCCCAAAAGACGGAAGAGGGTTAAGTGGGGCCATTCTCTCCCGACACCATTCATTTGCAAGCGGCAGCGGGCCTTAGCCGGCGGATTCGGGCGGGGGATCGCCTTCGGTTTCGGGTGCCCCCTCGTCGCCAGGGATAGGTGGGAGGTCCGGCGGGGGCGCCTCGCCCGTCAGCACCTTCCAGACATCCTCGTTCCAGGCCTCCGGCGCCATCGCGGCCGCCGCCCGCAGGGCGTCCTCCACGGTTTGGGCGGGAAGCTCGGTGGTCCCGGGCGCCTTGCCGAACTCCTTGAAGGAAACGCTGTCATAGACGACTTGCGCCTTCGGCCGCTGGTACAGGAAGATGGTTGAGAACACCTTGTCGTAACCGCGGGAGATTTTCAGGAGGTCGACGCTGATCTGATAGGTCTGGGCCTCGGAGACCTGATAGGGCGCTTCCGTAATGAACATGTAACCGGAGACGATCACGGCTTTCCCGCTCCGCTGGCAGCGCCAGTCGATCTCGTAGTCCGCCGTCTGAAACAGCTCGCCTTCGACCTCGCCCTTGCCGATATAGCGGATGCCGTATTCGCAGGCGATCTCGACCTCGCTTCCCGTCTTCCCCATAACCAGAGAGTCGAGCTCGCCGTCGATCAAGGGCACCAGCATCTCGGCGAAGACGAAACCGAGTTCCTCGTCCTCCTTGCGGACGACGAACCAGGTGCCATCCTTGGCGGAGCCGAACGCCTCGACCTTGGCGCCGCGATCGAGCTTGCCCCGCTTGGGAGCGCTCGTGGAGGGCTTGTTGCGCAGATTCACGTCGACGGCGGCCATGAACAGACCCGTCGCCGGCGCGACCGGGTTGCCCTCGTCATCGACGATCTCACCCGTGTCGTTCCGCTCCAGCGGCGGCAAGCTGATCGTCTTGAGCAGCGGCTCGTACACGAAGCCGAGGTCACGATCGCCCGAGCGCACGGCGAGCCAAGCGCCGCGCGCCCGGCCGACGACCTCGACCTTTGCCCCTTTGCGCAGGCCGCCCAGGCGCCGGCCGCTCTTCGCCGGCTTGGCGCGGACGTTCGCGTCCGTCACGACCTCATAGGTCCCGGACATGGGCTGAACGGTGACGCCGAGGAACTTCTCCTGGGCGGATACGTCGGCAACCACCGCCGCCGATAGCAACAGCGACAGCAAAAGGCCGAATGACGCCAACCGTCGGGACCTCGCTTCCCGCCGACTGGCAATCAGGCGGCTCCGCAACGACGCGATGCCTCGCTTGACTCTTTCCTTCGACATTTTCCCCCAACGTCAAGAATTACAACGCATTAGCTCCAGTTTAACCGACGACGGGCAGGCCCGCCACCGTGATTTTGGCGAAACCCGGTCCTGGGCCTCGACGAGCGCGCGCGCGGGCGTTAGCCTTCCGCGCGATACCAAACCCGCCGAAGATCCGTCATGAGCGCCCTTGAATTGATCGAATTGAACGACCGGCTCGGCCCGAATCAGCGCTTGCTGGGGCTGGACGTGGGATCGAAAACCGTGGGTCTCGCCCTGTCCGACGTTACGCGGATGATCGCGTCGCCCTACCGGACTCTTCGACGCGCCCGCTTCTCGGAAGATGCCAAGGCGCTCGGCGAGATCGTCGCGCGCGAGGAGGTCGGCGGGCTGATCCTCGGGCTGCCCGTCAGCATGGACGGTAGCGAGGGGCCGCGCTGTCAGTCCGTGCGCCAGTTCGCCGCCAATCTGGGAGAGGTGATCGACCTGCCGATGGCGTTCTGGGACGAAAGGCTGTCGACGGCGGCGGTCGAGCGCATGCTGATCCGCGAAAGCGACATGACCCGCAAGCGCCGCGCCGAGGTCGTCGACAAGGCGGCCGCGGCCTACATCCTGCAAGGGGCGCTCGACGCCCTGGCGCGGATCGGCCAGCAAGACGGTGGGGCATAGGGGACCGGCGATTTCATGCTCGAGATCGTGCTCGCTTTGGCGCCCGTCTTCCTGCTGATCCTCATCGGCTACGCGTTCCGTCAGCTGCGATGGGTGCCAGACGCGTTCTGGCCGCCGGCCGAGCGCATGACCTATCTCGTCTTCTTCCCGAGCCTGCTCGTTCTCAACACGGCGCGCGCCGACCTGTCGGAGATCGATCTTCTGCCCCTGGCGCTGTCCCTGCTGGCGGGCCTGTTCATCGTGGCCGGCGGCATGCTGTTGCTGCGGCCGCGCCTGGGCGCGACGGACCCCTCCTTCACTTCCATGTTCCAGGGCTGCATGCGCCCCAACACCTATGTCGGCATCGCTGCCGCCGTCGCCGTGTTCAGCGATACCGGCCTGACGCTGCTGGCCGTCTGCATCGTCATCTGGGTGCCCACGGTGAATGTGTTCAGCGTCATCGTGCTGGCGCGGTTCGGGGCCGCGGGCCGACGCCCGGGATGGGGCCGGACGCTGATGCTGGTGGCGCAGAACCCGCTGATCATCGGCTGCGTCATCGGCGCCGCGCTCAACGCCGGCCAGATCGACGTGCCGCCGGTCCTCGACTCCCTGCTCGAAATTCTCGGCCGCGCCGCCCTGCCCGTCGGCCTGATGGCCGTCGGCGCCGGGCTCGATCTCGGGGCCGTCCTCTCCTCCGTGCGCCTGGTGACGATCACGGTTGCGGTGAAGCTGGTCGCGATGCCCATCCTGACCTTCGGGGCCTGCCGGATCGCCGGTCTCGACGAGATCACCACCGGCGTCGCGGTGATGTACGCGACGCTCCCCTGCTCCGCCTCCTCCTATGTCCTGGCGCGCCAGCTCGGCGGCGACGCCAAGCTGATGGCAGGAATCATCACGGCGACGACGCTCGCCGCGATCCTCGCGATGCCGATCAGCATGCTCGCGCTGCGCTGAACCGCTGTTGAACTACGCGCCATCTTGCCGGCCCCATCCGAGCGTTCTATAGTCGCGGCTCATGACCGACTCCCCGTCCGATACCCCCTTTCCTCACCGGCATCTTCTCGCCATCGGGGGGCTTTCCCCCGGCGATATCAATCATCTTCTCGATCTGGCCGAGACCTATGTCGAACTCAACCGCCAGATCGACAAGAAGAAGTCGCTGTTGAGAGGACGCACGATCATCAACCTCTTCTTCGAATCTTCGACCCGCACGCGGACCTCCTTCGAGCTCGCGGGCAAGCGGCTCAGCGGCGACGTCATCAACATGTCGGTGGCGACGAGCGCGGTGCGAAAAGGCGAAACCCTGATCGACACCGCCATGACCCTCAACGCCATGCATCCGGATGTGCTGGTGGTCCGCCATTCGGAATCCGGCGCGGTCAAACTGCTGTCCGAGAAGGTCGTGGACTGCGCCGTCATCAATGCCGGCGACGGCATGCATGCCCACCCCACCCAGGCGCTGCTCGACGCGCTCGCCATCCGCAGGCGGAAGGGCCGGCTGGAAGGCCTGCTGGTCGCCATCTGCGGCGACATTCTCCATTCCCGGGTCGCGCGCTCCAACATCGAGCTGCTGAACATTATGGGCGCCCGTGTCCGTCTCGTCGCGCCGAAGACCCTGATTCCCGACCAGGTGGAGCGCATGGGGGTCGAGGTGTTCCACGATATGACGGCGGGCCTCAAGGACTGCGATATCGTTATGATGCTGCGGCTGCAGAGCGAGCGCATGCATGGCGGCTTCTTCCCCTCTGTGCGGGAGTACTTCCATTTCTTCGGCCTCGATTACGAGAAGCTCTCGAGCGCCAAGCCGGACGCCCTGATCATGCATCCGGGACCGATGAATCGCGGCGTCGAGATCGACTCCTCGGTCGCCGACGATTTCGGACGCAGCCTCATCCGCGAGCAGGTGGAGATGGGTGTCGCGGTGCGCATGGCCGTGCTCGAGGTGCTCACCCGCAACCTGCCCGCGCCGGATCCGAGGAATCTGTGATGGTCTTTGGGGAGTCGCCACAATGAGCGCGAAGCTGGTCGAACCCCAGGTCGCTTATGTCAACGCCCGCCTTCTCGATCCGGCCTCCGGCCTCGACGAGGTGGGAGCGCTGCTGACCGAGGGGGAGCAGATCGCCGATTTCGGGCCCGGGCTGCTCGCCGACGGCGTGCCCGACGGCGCCCGGATCGTCGATTGCGAGGGGCATTGCCTGGCGCCGGGGCTGGTTGACATCCGCGTCCATCTGCGCGAGCCCGGAGAGGAGCACAAGGGAACGCTGGAATCGGCGGGCCGGGCCGCGACCGCCGGCGGTGTGACCAGCGTGGTCTGCCTGCCCGGCACCAATCCCGTGATCGACGACATGTCGGTGGTCGAGTTCGTAGCCCGTCGGGCGCGCCTGCTCGGGCTCGCCAAAGTTTACCCGTATGGGGCGGTCACCAAGGGACTGAAAGGCACCGAGCTGGCCGAGATGGGCCTGCTCGCACAGGCCGGAGCCGTCGCCTTCACCGACGGCGAGAAGGCGATCGCCGATGCCCAGGTGATGCGCCGGGCCCTGGGTTACGCCGGCACGCATGGCCAGGTCATCGTCCAGCATCCGGAGGAGCCGAGCCTCGCCCGCGACGGCATGATGAACGCGGGCGAGACGGCGACGCGGCTGGGACTGGCGGGGATCCCGAAGGGTGCCGAGATCATCATGGTCGAACGCGATATTCGCCTCGCCGAGATGACGGACGGACGGCTGCATTTCGCGCATGTTTCGACCGCCGAATCGGTCGAGGCCATCCGCGCCGCCAAGGCCCGGGGACTGGCCATCACCTGCGATACGGCGCCGCCCTATTTCGCGCTCAACGAACTGGAGGTCATCGACTACCGCACCTTCGCCAAGCTGTCACCGCCGCTGCGCGGCGAGGAGGACCGCCGGGCCATCGTCGAGGGGATCACCTCGGGCGTCATCGACGCCATCGCCTCCGACCACGCGCCCCAGGACGAGGACGCCAAGCGCCTGCCTTTCGGCCAGGCGGCCTTCGGCGGGGTCGGGCTCGAGACCCTGCTGCCGGTGTCTCTCGACCTCTACCACAACGGCCACCTATCGCTGCTCGACGTGCTGCGCCTTCTCACCTGCGCCCCCGCCGACCTGATGAAGCTTCCGGCCGGACGGCTGGAGAAGGGCGCGGCGGCCGACCTGATGATCTTCGACCCGGACCGCGGCTGGAAGGTCGAGGCGAAGTCCCTCCACAGCAAGTCCAAGAACTCGCCCTTTGACGAACGGCCGGTACAGGGACGGGTCCTGCGAACGGTCGTCGATGGCCGCACCGTTTTCGACCTGGAAGCCTGAGCCATGGACGAAGGCGGCAGCCCGGCTGTCCTTCAACTGCTCGCGCTCGCGGTCGGCTATATGCTGGGTTCGATTCCGTTCGGGCTCGTTCTGTCACGCCTCGCGGGCCACGGCGATATCCGCAGCATCGGGTCCGGCAATATCGGGGCCACCAACGTGCTCAGGACCGGGAACAAACCGCTGGCCGCGGCGACCCTGTTGCTTGACGGCGGTAAGGGCGCGGCCGCCGTGCTGATCGGCTTCGCCGTCGCCGGCACGGGCGCCGGGCTGTTCGCCGGCCTGGCTGCGGTGCTCGGCCACAACTTCCCGGTCTGGCTCCGCTTCAAGGGCGGAAAGGGGGCGGCGACCACGCTGGGCGTGCTGCTCGCCGCCTTCTGGCCGGTCGGGGTGCTCGCCTGCCTGACCTGGCTCGTGATCGCGGCCGTCTTCCGCTATTCATCGCTGGCGGCGCTCGCCGCCCTGATCGCGGTTCCGTTCTATGCCTACTGGCTGGTCGGCGGCCCCTTGATCGGCCTCGGCACCCTGCTCGCCGTGCTCTCTATCGTCCGCCACCGGGCTAATATCAAGCGTCTTCTCAGCGGCGAGGAACCGAGGATCGGACGGCGTAAGCCAACCTCATCGGACGAGCCGGAAGGCACCGACGAGAATTAGCGGCGCAGGCGCCCATCCATGGTGAAAAGTCCGGGCTAATCGCCGACGCGGCGGTGGTCATTGTCGAGGGCGTGGGGAAACTCCCGGTCGATCTGCTCTTGCGCGACTCCCTGGAGGCGCGCAAGCTGTTCAAGGAGAACCGCCTCCCGGATGGCCAGGCCCGCCCTGTCGAGATCCTCGCGCACTTTAGCGACCAGGGCCTCGTCCGTGGCCGCTTCCATGCCCGCCATGACGATCTCGCGGGCATAGGCCTGGGCGTCCTCCGCGCCCAGGCCCATCCGCTCCGCCGCCCACAGGCCGAGCAGGCGGTCGCGCCGGGCGCGGGTCTTGAAGCGCCGCTCCTCGTCGAGCTTGTACTTGGCCTCCCGGCTCTCCCTCCGCGAATCAAAGGCGTCTTCGGCCATTCCACCCTCCCCGCCACCGCCGGGCCTGTCCCGATAGGACGCTTTGCATCACACCACACAGTGTGAAACTATTCCGCGAAAGCCATCGCCCGCCTTTTCAGGGAGAACTACCATACACCATGTGCACGCTCGTCGTCCTCCGCCGGCCCGGCCATCGCTGGCCGCTCATTCTCGGGGCCAACCGCGACGAGATGGGCGATCGACCCTGGTCGCCACCAGGCCGCCACTGGCCCGACCGGCCTCGCATCCTGGCCGGCCGCGACGATCTCGCCGGCGGCACCTGGCTTGGCCTGAATGACGACGGAGTCGTCGTCGGCGTGCTCAACCGCCGGGGGTCCCTGGGCCCGGCGGAGGGTCTGAGAAGCCGGGGCGAGCTGCCCTTGCTGGCCCTCGAACATGCCGACGCCATCCGCGCCGCCGCAGCGATGGCGAAGACGGACCCCGCCGACTATCGCTCCTTCAACCTCGTGATCGCCGACAGCCGGAACGCCTTCTGGCTCTGTGCCCGCCGCGGCGGCGATACGCCGCCGGCCTCGCCGGCCGTCGAGCTGAAGGCCCTACCGCCCGGCGTCTCGATGATCACCGCCTCGGACTGCAATGATCCGGCCTCGGATCGCATCCGGTCCAACCTGCCGCGTTTCAAGTCGGCGCCGGCCCCGGAACCCGACGAGGGTGACTGGAGCGCCTGGGAGGCGCTGATGGCGAGCCGCCGTCACGAGGCCGGCACGGGGCCGGACGCGGCCATGCTGGTGGCCACGGACACCGGCTTCGGAACGGTCTCCTCGGCCTTGATGGCCCTGCCCTCCCCGACCCGCAGGAAAGCCACGCCCATCTGGCGGTTCGCCGCCCGCCGCCCGGACGAGGCGCCCTTCCTGCCAGTCACGCTCTGACGGGCTGCTGAAGCAAAGGATTGACGATTGACCTCGTGCTTCGAGACGCTTCACTCCTCAGCATGAGGTCAATTATTTCAATGTGTTAACCTCATCCTGAGCTTGTCGAAGGATGATGATTCGCGAGGTGGCTTATCAAAGGGCGAAACACGGATTCGACGCGTTCCCGACGGGGCGTTGTTTTGCCCAACGGCACCTGCTATATCATCGGCGTCCCTGCCGCGCATCGCGAGCGGGGTTCTTGAGTTTTTTACCATGGCAAGACGCAGACAGATCTACGAAGGCCGCGGCAAGATCCTTTTCGAGGGGCCCGAGTCCGGTACGCTCGTCCAGCATTTCAAGGACGACGCGACCGCCCACAACGCGCGAAAGCGCGGCACCATCACCGGCAAGGGCGTGCTCAACAATCGGATTTCCGAGTATTTGATGCTGCGCCTCGGCGATATCGGGGTGCCGACGCATTTCATGCGCCGCCTCAACATGCGCGAGCAGCTGGTCCGCGAGGTCGAGATCATCCCCCTCGAGATCGTCGTGCGCAATGTCGCCGCGGGCGGATTTTCCGAGCGCTTCGGTCTCGCCGAGGGGACCGCGCTGCCGCGCTCGATTATCGAATACCGCTTCAAGTCCGACGAACTCGGCGACCCCTATGTGACCGAGGAGCACATCACCGCTTTCGACTGGGCCAACGCCCAGGAGATGGACGAGCTGGTCTCGCTCTCGCTTCGGATCAACGACTTCCTGAGCGGCCTGTTCCTCGGCATCGGCATCCGCCTGGTCGATGTCCGCCTCGAATACGGGCGGCTGTGGGAGAGCGAGCACATGCGCATCGTGCTCGCCGACGAGATCAGCCCGGACAGCTGCCGCCTCTGGGACCTCAAGACCAACGAAAAGCTGGACAAGGACCGCTTCCGCCGCGATCTCGGCCGGGTCGAGGACGCCTATCAGGAAGTGGCCCGCCGCCTCGGCATCCTGCCCGAGGGCGGCCCCCGGGACCTCAAGGGCCCGGCCATCATGCAGTGAGGAGTCGTCCGTAAGTGAAAGCCAAGGTCCATGTGACGTTCAAGGAAGGGGTCCTCGACCCCCAGGGAAAGGCCGTCCGCACCGCGCTCGCCGCGCTCGGTTTCGACGGGGTGAACCGGGTCCGCCAGGGCAAGTATATCGAGCTCGAGCTGGAGGAGAGCGATCCGGCGCGGGCGCGCGAGAACGTTGAGAATATGTGCCGGCAGCTCCTCGCCAACACCGTCATCGAAACCTACGCCATCGATATCGCCGAGCAATGATCGCGACATCTCGACCGCTGCCTTCACCGCCGCATCGCGGGTGGTGGATCGGCGCGTTTCGGGATAGCTACGGGAGGGACTGACATGAAAGCCGGCGTCATCGTCTTCCCCGGCTCCAACTGCGACCGCGACGTCAAGGTCGCGGTCGAGCAGAGCACGGGCCGGCCCTGCGCCATGATCTGGCACCGCGAGACCGAGCTGCCCGCGCTCGACCTGATCGTCGTGCCCGGCGGCTTCTCCTATGGCGACTATCTGCGCTCCGGCGCCATGGCCGCCCATTCGCCGGTGATGCGCGAGGTCAAGCGCCGGGCCGAGCAGGGCGTCGCCGTGCTTGGCATCTGCAACGGCTTCCAGGTGCTGACCGAGACCGGCCTGCTGCCGGGCGTGCTGATGAAGAACGCGAGCCTCAAATTCATCTGCCGGGACGTCCATCTGCGCGTCGAGGCGGCGGACACGGTGTTCACCCGCCACTACCAGCCGGGCCAGGTGGTGCGCATTCCCATCGCCCATAACGACGGCAACTATTTCGCCGATTCCGATACGCTGGCCCGCCTCAAGGACGAGGACCGCGTCGCCTTCCGCTATTGCGAACCCTCGGGCGCGGTAACGGAGGCCGGCAATCCCAACGGCTCCCTCGACAACATCGCCGGAGTGCTGAACGCCGGCCGAAACGTGCTCGGCATGATGCCCCATCCCGAGCGGCTGGCCGACGCGCTGCTCGGCGGGATCGACGGGCGGCCCATGTTCGACGGCTTGGTGGAAGCGCTTGTCTGAGATCGCGTGAGGAAGCTTGGTGGGGAAAGATCCATGATTACCTTAAGTGTGCCCCCCCCTCGAATTTCGTCGCTTCGAGTACGGAACTACCGTGCGTTGCGCGATGTTGAGTTCCGCGACCTCTCTCCTCTCACCGTTCTAATCGGCGCGAATGGCAGCGGGAAGTCCACGGTTTTCGACATTTTTGCCTTCCTTTCCGAATGCTTTACGGACGGACTCCGCAGGGCGTGGGACCGCCGTAATCGGTTTCGTGAAATGCGCAGCCGCGGTTCTGATGGGCCGATTGTCATCGAACTCAAGTATCGCGAAACGGCCAAAACGCCACTCATCACCTATCGCCTCGAGATCGATGAACAAGAAAGTGGCCCGGTTATCGTCCGTGAACTCTTGCGTTGGAAACGGGGCAGCTACGGACGTCCATTTACCTTTCTGGAGTTCGAGAACGGCCGTGGGCGCGCCGCTGCCGGCGACTTTCCCGATGAGGAAGCGGAGCGGATAGAGGAGACCCTGGCTTCAGCTGAGGTTTTGGCCGTGAACACCCTCGGCCAGTTCGAGAGGCATCCCCGCGTCAGGGCACTGCGGGAATTTATTACGGGCTGGCACCTCTCCTATCTCTCGGCCCAAGACCCGCGCGGTACCCCGGAAGCCGGTCCCCAGGAGCACCTATCTAGGAATGGCGCCAACCTAGCTAATGTCATTCAATACCTGCGCGAACGCTATCCGGACCATCTGGACCGTCTCATTGAGGTTCTATGCCGACGGGTGCCCCGCCTGGAAAAGGTGAACTCCGAGATTCTTGCTGACGGACGGCTGCTTCTCCAGTTCAAAGACGCACCGTTCGACAGACCAATCCTCGCGAAATACGCCTCGGATGGGACGATCAAGCTCCTGGCCTACCTAATCCTCATTCACGATCCCGACCCTCTCCCTTTGATCGGAATAGAGGAACCGGAGAACTTTCTTTACCCCATACTTCAACGGGAGCTGGCGGAGGAATGCGCGGTCGCAAGCCGGTCCTCTCAGCTCATGGTGACGACCCATTCACCCTTCTTCATCAACGCCCTGAACCCGAAGCAAGTCTATGTACTGAAACGCGCGGAAAACGGATTCACTCAAGCCGTTCGAGCGATTGACATGCCGGGGGTGGAGGACTTCATGGCCGAATCTGCGGTTCTCGGCGACTTGTGGATGGAGGGCCACTTGGAGTCTGCCCGCTGATATGTGCTTTGGACGTCGTCAGATCCACGTTCTAGTTGAGGAGCCCTCTGCGGAGGCGGCCCTTGAAAACCTGCTACCACGCATCGTTGGCGACAGGTCCGTCGATTGGTCAATCTATCCGTTTCAAGGCAAACACCAGCTTCTGGCAAGGCTCCAAGATCGACTTCGCGGCTACGCACGCCGCGTACATAACGAAGATATTCGGGTAGTGGTCCTGATCGATGAGGACCGGCAGGACTGCCACGATCTTAAGCAGCAGCTAGAACTCTACGCAAAGCGCGCTGGTTTAAGCACGAAGTCCTCGCCCGACCGCAACGGCAACTTTACCGTCCTAAACCGAATCGCCATCGAGGAACTGGAGGCCTGGTTCTTTGGCGATCCTGATGCCGTTCGATCTGCGTATCCGCGTGTACCAGGCAATTTGGGTGGAAAGAGGCAGTTTCGAGATCCAGATCGAATTTCTGGAGGAACAGCTGAAGCCCTGTTTCGCATTCTAAAACGGGCGAACTACTTCAGGGATTATCTTCCGAAGATAGAAGTGGCGCGGGCTATTTCTCGGCATATGGACCCGACGAAGAACCGGTCCCACAGTTTCCAGAATTTTGTAGAGGGAATCGAGGCCCTAGCGGCATAAGAAACGGACCCATGGACAATCTGACCCCCAACATCATTGCGCAGCATGGCCTGACGGCCGAGGAATACGACAAGGTCCTGGAGATCCTGGGACGCGAGCCCAACATCACCGAGCTCGGCATCTTCTCGGTGATGTGGAGCGAGCATTGCTCCTACAAATCCTCGAAGAAATGGCTGAAGACGCTGCCGACCGAAGCCCCCTGGGTGATCTGCGGACCCGGCGAGAATGCCGGCATCGTCGATATCGGCGACGGCCAGGCCGCCATCTTCAAGATGGAGAGCCACAACCACCCCTCCTTCATCGAGCCCTATCAGGGGGCGGCGACGGGAGTCGGCGGGATCCTGCGCGACGTCTTCACGATGGGCGCGCGGCCGGTGGCCAATCTCAATGCCCTTCGCTTTGGCGCGCCGGACCACCCCAAGACACGGCATCTGGTCGCGGGCGTGGTCGCCGGCATCGGCGGCTATGGCAACTGTATGGGCATTCCGACGGTCGGCGGGGAGTGCACCTTCCACGCCTCCCACAACGGCAACATCCTGGTCAACGCCATGACCGTGGGCGTGGCCGATACCGACCGCATCTTCTATTCAGCCGCGGCGGGCGTCGGAAACCCCATCGTCTATGTCGGCTCGCGCACCGGCCGCGACGGCATCCACGGCGCGACCATGGCCTCGGCCGAGTTCAACGACGACTCCGAGGAGAAGCGCCCGACCGTGCAGGTCGGCGACCCCTTTACGGAGAAGCTGCTGCTGGAGGCCTGCCTGGAGCTGATGGCCACGGACGTCATCATCGCCATCCAGGACATGGGCGCGGCGGGGCTCACCTGCTCGACCTTCGAGATGGCGTCCAAGGGCGGCACCGGGGCCGAGCTCGACCTCGACCTCGTGCCCAAGCGCGCCGCCGACATGACCGCCTATGAGCTGATGCTGTCGGAAAGCCAGGAGCGCATGCTCATGGTTCTCAAATCCGGCCGCGAGGAAGAGGCGCGCCGCATCTTCGAGAAATGGGAGCTCGAATTCGCGGTCATCGGTCATCTCACCGATACCGGGCGGCTGACGCTGAAGATGAACGGGGACATCGTCGGTGATTTGCCCATCGATCCCCTGGCCGCCGCCTCGCCGGAATACGACCGTCCCTGGATCAAAACGCCCGATCCCGCGCCGATCGCGGCCGAGGATTTGGCCGCTCCCAACGATCCTTGCGCCGCGCTCAAGCGCCTGGTCGGCGGCCCCGACATCGCCGAGAAGCACTGGATCTGGGACCAGTACGACCACATGGTCATGGCCGATACGGTGCAACGGCCGGGTGGCGACGCCGCCGTCGTCCGCGTGCACGGCACCGGCAAGGCGCTGGCCGTGACCAGCGACTGCACCCCCCGCTACTGCCTGGCGGCGCCCTTCGAGGGCGGCAAACAGGCGGTGGCCGAGGCCTGGCGCAACATCACCGCGGTTGGCGCCAAGCCGCTCGCCATCACCGACTGCCTGAACTTCGGCAATCCCGAGAGGCCGGAGATCATGGGCCAGTTCGTGGGCTGCATCGAGGGCATGCGCGAGGCCTGCGCGGCCCTCGAATTCCCCGTCGTGTCGGGCAACGTCTCCTTCTACAACGAGACCAGCGGCGAGGGCATCCGCCCGACGCCCACGATCGGCGGCGTCGGGCTGCTCGCCGACGTCGCCAAGGCCGTCGGCATCGGGTTTACGGGCGAGGATCAGACGATCCTGCTGATCGGCGAGACAAAGGGCCATCTCGGCGCGTCGCTCTATCTGCGCGAGGTCGAAGGCCGCGAGGAAGGGCCGCCGCCGCCGGTCGATCTTGCCACCGAGCGCCGCAACGGCGACTTCGTCCGGCGGATGATCGACGAAGGCCGGGTCACCGCCTGCCACGACCTCTCCGACGGCGGCCTGTTCCTGGCCCTGGCCGAAATGGCGATGGCCTCGGATCTGGGCGCCGCCATCGAGGCGCCGAACGGCGGTCTTCCCCTGCATGCCTGGCTGTTCGGCGAGGATCAGGCGCGCTATCTGCTGACCATCGGCGATCCCGAAACGCTGCTCGCCGCCGCCGCCGAGGCCGGCGTTCCCGCGTCCCGGATCGGCCGCACCAGCGGCGACCGGTTGACCGTCAACGGCGCGCACGCCATATCGGTACAGGAACTGAAGTCGACACATACGAGCTGGTTTCCCGCGTATATGTCTTCGCCATAGCCTCTGCGCAGGGGAGGATTGAGCCATGGCCATGCAGGCCCACGAAATCGAAAGCCTCATCAAGGACGCCCTTCCGGACGCTCAGGTGACCATCGACGATCTCGCCGGCGACGGCGACCACTACGCCGCGCGCGTGGTCTCGGCCTCCTTCAAGGGCCGCAGCCGCGTCCAGCAGCACCAGATGATCTATGACGCGCTGCGCGGCCGCATGGGGGACAGCCTCCACGCCCTGGCCCTGCAGACCAGCGCGCC
This sequence comes from Rhodospirillales bacterium, assembly GCA_028281785.1. GTDB lineage: Bacteria > Pseudomonadota > Alphaproteobacteria > Rhodospirillales > Shumkoniaceae > JANQJG01. Next base: position 1,420 of record JANQJG010000074.1, on the reverse strand, counting down.
CGATGACTGAGCCACGGGGCGGCGGACCACATGGACGATCAGCCCATCTTCGAGCGCATCCGCGCGGACATCGACGAGCACCCCGTCCTCGTCTACATAAAGGGAACGCCGATGTTCCCCCAATGCGGGTTCTCGGCCGCCATCGTGCAGGCGCTGTCGATGCTCGGCGCCAAGTTCAAGGGCATCGACGTGCTCGCTGACCCACCGCTGCGCCAGGGGGTCAAGGACTTCAGCAACTGGCCGACGATCCCCCAGCTTTACGTTTGCGGGGAGTTCGTCGGCGGCGCCGACATCGTGCGCGAGATGTATGAGAGCGGCGAACTCGCGACCTTCCTCAAGGACAAAGGCATCGAGCTGGCGGATTGATGATTCGAGGCCGTCCCTTGCGGGTGGCCCTATTTCAGGAAGGTTGGAACAGATAAGCCGCCATGCTCAGCGCGCCGTCCTCGAAGCCGCGATTGAGCACCCGCCCCCGCGCCCGATCGCCCGCGGCACCGAACGCCACCGGAAGCGGCAGCAGATGCTCGTCGCGCGGATGGGCCATGGCGCCTGCCGCGTCCGAGGTCCAGCGCGTCACCAATTCATCGGCGTCACCGCGTTCAACGACATCGGCCAACCAATCGTCGAATTTCAGCGCCCATTCCGGCACATCGGATTCGCCGGGATGGAAGTGCTCGAGATTGTGCACGGCGCCGCCGCTTCCCATGACCAGGACGCCCTCCTCGCCGAGGGGCGCCAGCGCCCGCCCCAAGGCCAGATGCTCGGCCGGGCTGCGACTCGGCTGGATGGAAAGCTGGGTGACCGCAATGTCCGCTTCCGGGAACATCAGCGACAACGGCACCCATGCGCCGTGATCGAGACCGCGCGCGCGGTCGGCCCCGCACTTGATGCCGCGTTGCACCAACATATCCTCGACCCGATTGGCCAGCGTCGTCGAGCCTTTTACCGCATAGGTGATTTCATAAAGCTCTTCGGTAAAACCGCAGAAGTCGTGGATGGTCGTCGGTTCCGGCGCGCCGCCGACGACCGGTTGCTCGGTCTCCCAATGGGCCGAAACGCAGAGAACGGCCTTGGGATGCCCCAATTTTCCGCCCAGGTCCTCGAGGAACCTGGCGGTCGGCCCCTCGTCAATGGCCAGCGTCGGCGCCCCGTGGGAAACGAACAGGGTCGGGTACTTCTCCGCCATAATACTAATTTTAATATGGGTTTTGCCAGTAGCCAACCGAAAAGGCCGCTCTGAGAGCCTGTTTGAGAAATCCCACGGGGCTGCGACGTCGGCGATTTCGCCGACCGAGCAGGAGCGAGGAGCGACGACATGCCTGAGCATATCGAGCGACGAGCGACGCCCTCGGCGGGGATAATCGCCGCGTCCCGAAGGGTTGGCCGAGGCCGGCCGCCCGGTTCGTTGCCGCCGCTCGCC
>JANQJG010000211.1 GCA_028281785.1 Rhodospirillales bacterium | reverse complement strand
ATTGATCGCGTGAATCCGCTCTATTTCAATGAGTTAGATCAGATTCACGCGATTAAATGGTATTGTAAGGCGATTCCATTTAATCGCGATCTGATCTAGTCCCATACCGGTTGCCCGAGGTTTACGGTGCCGGGATCGGTCAGGGCGCCGATGGCGCCTCCGGCGGCGCCGCCGACCAGGGCTCCGGCCGCCGGGCTTCCAAACAGCAGGCCTCCACCGATGGCCCCCGCTCCCGCCCCGATCGCCGCGCCGCTGAGGGCGCGGTCGGGCGTCGTGCTACCGCAGGCCGCTAAAGTACCGATCATGAGGCTGAGGAACGCACAGGCCAAGAATCGACGCTTCACTTCATCTCCTCCATGTCTTTCGCCATGCGGACAATCGCCCGGCAAGGCGAAACGTGACCGGTCGAGGGGGAAGGCCTCGACATGGAGACTATGGCAGGGACTGAACCGTTTTCGTCTCCATGCGCGCCTGTCCACAGGCCCTAGTGGTTCGATCGTGACGCTTGGTACCCGAGCGTCACGTGAATCGAACCACAGAATCTATGAATCTAGTGGTGCTTCCGCCGAAACGGATGGGCACCATCCGTTTCGGCCGCACCACTAGGGATCGCGAAAACCGACGGGAACCTGGAACACCGGACGATGGGACAGATCGGCCGCCGCGTTAACGAAAATGTAACCCCTTCCCGGAGATCCTACTTGAGGCCCCGATATGCAAAACTCATATCGAGGTGTGGGGTTGGTAGATACCGACAGGCCTGATTAAGGGAACGGCGGGCATGGGCTCGGAACCGCCGGCAGACCTCAAACTTGTGGACCGGCGCCGAAACGAGGATCGGCGGAGTACTGCCGATCGCCGGTCGGGCCGCGACCGCCGACGCGCCGACGAACGTCGCGCTGATCCTCGCGCGCAAGGCTCGGATAAGGGTCCCTGGTTTCGCCGGCTGTTCAAGTTCTTGTTCAACCGGCGTCAGGGCGTTGACCGCCGCAAAGGGGGTGACCGGCGCGACGCGGCGACGGACCGGAGATCAACGATGGGCCGCCGGGCGACCGATCAGTCGACCGTGTTGACACCGCAAGAGATCGAAACCCTTCTGAAAGACTTCAAATCGTAAGACGCGGGGCTTTCGGGGAGCGGCGCGCTCAGTTGGCGTTTGCGGCGCGGCTCTCGACCATGCGGTCCTTGCCCCTGCCGTCCGCCATCAGCAAATCGAAGGCGATCTCGGCCAGGGACTCACGCGACGTGGCCTGGAGCTTACGCATCAGGTTCGAGCGGTGGAACTCAACCGTCCGCACGCTGACCCCAAGTTCCCGCGCCGTGGTTTTGTTGGACTTACCGGCCCCAATCCGGATCAGCACGTCGGTTTCCCTGCGGGTGAGGGACCCGAGCCGGTCCGAGATCTCCGAGGCGCGGACCTGGGTTTCCCGCCGCTCCTGATCGCGCTCGATCGCATGATGAATCTTGTCGAGAAGCGCCTGCGAGCTGAAGGGTTTCTCCAGGAACTCGAAGGCGCCCTTCTTCATGGCTTGGACGGCCGTCCAGACATCGCCATAACCGGTAACGAAGATGACCGGAAGCTCAATGCCGTTCGCCAGCAGCCTCTCCTGAGCCTCCAAGCCGCTGATGTTTGGAAGACGCACGTCCAGGATAACGCATCCGGCCCGATCGTTCGTACAAACCTCGAGGAAATCCGCTGCGTTCGAAAAGACCTCCACCTGCAGCCCCACCGTGGAGACGAGTTCCCGGATCGCCTCGAGAATGGCGACATCATCGTCAACGACATAGACGATTGGACTGGCGTCCATACCCACGGCGTCTATCTCCTATCTCCCCGGCAGGTGATGCACGCGGATAAGGTTCGCGGTCGCCGGCGCGGACAACGGGCACCGCTCCCCGACCGAAGGCCATGAGGCTTCACGGTCATCCCCCTTTTTGCAGCAACGTTCTCGAACATCAGCGCTTGGCGCCCTCGGCCCGACTGTTCCGTAACAGGGTCGAGGCTACGGAAAGAGTCTGAAGATTTTCTTGCCAGACCCGTTTATCCGCGCTGGAGGGGACCTCGGTCTGATCGCGCGAAGGAGAAGATATTCCTTATGTATTACAATATACTATGAGAATATTCTAAGATCGTCCTGAGATTTTCACGGCCCGGAACTACATCGGTGCCGCGTGCGCGGGATGGGGGTCTTATAACATCTCCTTGGCCGACACCGGCGGAGTCTCCCTTTCGTTGTATCGCGGGTTTCCTCGGCGGTAAGGCTAATCCCGAATATGCCCTCTATACCCCTTTCGGAGCGATGAGCCCCTTGCGAACCCTGCGTAAGATTCTCCTGAATCCTGCGGACAAGGCGGGCTGGGAGGACATGACCCATGAGCGCCCTTCACCCGAGGAGCTTTCGCGGCTTGACCTTTTTGGTCGCCAGCCCGTGCGAATTCACGCGCGAGCTTCTTCTTTACGCGCTTTCGGCCTATGGCGCGGAAGACATCCACGAGTCGGTAGACGGTGCCGATGCGGCGCGCTTGTTGCGTGAGAAAAATATCCAGGTTCTGCTTGCCGATCTCCGCATGGCCCCGATCGACGGGCCGACCCTGACCCGCTTGGTCAGATGCGAGGAAACCAGCCTTCCGCAACCGGCCGTGGTCGTCTTGTTGGCCGATGACCCGACGGTTGAGGAGGTCCTTGAAGCTCGTGACGCGGGTATCGACGATCTGATCCGCTTTCCCTTCTCCGCAGAGACCTTGCATCGGCGTGTCCACCGCTGCCTGTCAAGGTGGCGTCATCTCTCGTCGAGTTGGATATGCGATTCCCGCTTGCCGCCCCGGCGAAGGGAGCCAAGGGCGCCGGTTTGGCCGCGTCTCGACGCCCGAAAGGGCTGTCAGCCGGCGGTCCCGCAATATCGAGAGACGGACCGGTAATATCCGCACCATTGTTCAAGCCCCACCAGGCGAGGAGTAATTTTTTCCCTGCTTTCGCCTAAGTATTAATCCGGCCTAGGCACCCTCTACTTAAATGTTACCTCACTTAGAGCAGATAGTTCGAATGATCATTATTCAATCCCAATTCCCAATTCGTCGCTCAAGCTTTGCGGCCTATGTTTGATCGACCGGGTTTGGGGGCATCTTCCCGGCCTCGCTGCTACGGGAACACCAACGGAATCGACAGGATCAAAGGCTGCTCTTGAGGGCCAATTTAGGGCCATTCTATCGATCGCGCCGGATCGGACTTGATAAGGTAAAAATAACAATAAATAACCCCCCGCCAGTGAACCTAGACACGGGGTGCCCGCGCGCCCCGTTTCTTTTTTTGCGCGCATCGGACATCCGCTTTCATTTCTATGCTGCCGTCTCCGCGGCGCGCCAAATCGTAACATCCGATCAATAGGCCGTGATGCTTCCCAATTTTGTCCCGTATTGTATTGATCTTTCTCGATATGCCCTACTATAGGTAACATTAACGACTAGATGCTTCTTGGTTCGAAATATCCTTTCAAACTGGTGGCATTTCGACGTTGTTTTGGTTTCACATGCGGGGCACCCGGAATGAGGTTTGTGGCGGGTTTTCTAGTTGGGTTCGTGTTGGCTTTCGGCTGGGGAAGCGCGCGGGCCGATGTGCCGATGGCCTGCGGCGAGCGGAAACAAGTCGCCCAGACCCTCAAATCCGACCATGCCGAGGAACCCATCGCCATGGGGCTCGCGAACAACGGCACGGTGATTGAAGTCTTTGCCTCCGAGACCGGCAGCTTCACCATCATGATGACGCGGACGGACGGCCTCAGCTGTCTCGTCGCGGCGGGCGATATGTGGGAGGTTCTTTCCCAGCTGACGGCCGGCGCCGAGATCTGACGATTCCGGCGCCTCTTCCCTGATCAATGGCAGCCACCTAGTGGTTCGATCGTGACGCTTGGTACCCGAGCGTCACGTGAATCGAACCACAGAATCTATGAACCCCGTGGTGCTTCCGCCGAAACGGATGGGTACC
>JANQJG010000202.1 GCA_028281785.1 Rhodospirillales bacterium | reverse complement strand
GGGCTCGTAGGCGCCGAGCGTATGCCAGCCCGAATTTCAAACACCAGCGCCGAATGGTTTCATATGAGATGTCGATCCCGCGTTCAGCCAGCAGGTCTTCGATATCCCGATAACTCAGCGAAAACCGATAGCAGAGCCAGACAGCGTATCGAATGATGGAGAGCGGAAAGCGATGGCGGCGATAGGAGACGGGGTTCATCCGGCTATCCTACCGGTCACCGACGGTGGCGCCAGCAGTTAACGTCACAATGCCCTCCCACCCACTGCGGAGCGGGGCGCGTCATGTTTGCGTTAATCTGCGAGCCGAGCCAAGGCCTCGGCAAGCACCTCTGTGCCGTAGGCTACGTCCTCGATGGAGGTGTATTCCTCCGGTGTGTGGGCGATGCCTCCGGCGCTCGGGATGAAAAGCATCCCCACGTCGGCGACCGCCGCCACATGCTGGGTGTCATGTCCCGCGCCGCTGGGCATAACCATGAAGTTGGCGCCCAGATCCCCGCAAATAGCGTTAAGTTCCGCGACGACCCAATCCGTACAGGGGACCGGAGGCTCGTCGACGAACGTCTCGACCTTGAGGCTGAGATCGCGCCCTCGGGCCCGCTCTTCCATAGCTTGGCAAAACGTGTCAACCAAGTGCGCTTTGTCGTTGATCCGTACGCCACGAATGTCGACGTAGAACTCGACCGCGCCCGGGATGGTGTGGACCGCGCCTGGGAAAGCCCGAATGACCCCGACCGTTCCTACGCAATCGGCGGTCTCTTGGGTAAGGCGTTCAAGATCGAGGATCATCTCGGCAGCGCCCATCAGAGCGTCGCGGCGAATCGACATGGGGGTCGCTCCAGAATGGTCCGCCTTGCCTCCAACGTGCACTTTGTAGCGGGTCGGTCCGGCGATGGCGGTAACGACGCCAATGATCTTGCCCTGGTCTTCGAGAACCCGTCCCTGCTCGACGTGCAACTCGATCCAGGCATGTGCCCGGTCCCTTAGGCTGGCGCTGGCCAGTTCGGTCGGCTGGAAGCCGCATTGCTTGAGAGCCGACCTTAAGCTGATGCCGTCCTCGTCCTTGAGACGATCCAGGTCATCCTGCTTGAGCTTGCCGCCCAAGGCCCGGCTGCCCAAGCACGAAACGCCGAATCGATCCAGGTGCTCACAGCGCACTGCGACCACCTCGATCGGCCGACGCGTCGTCATCCCGGTCTCTGTGAGCGCACGGCAGGCCTCAATCCCCGCGATGACACCGATTACCCCGTCGTAGATGCCACCATCGGGCGGGCCATCAATATGCGAACCGGTCATCACGGGCTTGGCACCCTCCTCACTGCCGGCGCGCGTTCCGATGAGATTTCCGAAGGCGTCGTAGCGCGTTCGAAGGCCCTCCTTGCGCATCAACTCCTCGGCGTAACGATGGGCCGCATTGTCCTCGTCGGTAAAGGCGAGACGCGTGATCGCCGTCGGTCCGGATTTGCCGAACCGGGCCAGCGCGTCGATATCCCTTTGCAAGCGTTCGCGATTAGCGGAGAATTGTCCTGGCATCAATACCTCGTAATGAAGAAGCTAAGATTGGCGCGTTGACGTGCCGCCAGAATCATCGGAAACCCCGTATTCTGCTAGCGCGTGCTGGGGCGAGATGTAACCGTCGGCAACGTCCAGCTTTACTGCAGCGGGGTCGCGCTTCGCCGGTTCTCCGAGCCCTCCGCCACCGGAGGTTCGAACGCTTAGGGTGTCACCTTTTTCCAAGGTGTACGCTTGCTTGGTACGCAATGGCATCTCCTTGCCACCATGGATGCGGACATATGCGGTGGTGGTGCCGTTCTTGCCGCCAAACAACCCGAAAGGCGGTCGCTTCACTCGGTCACCGGGAACCTGTAATTCCACGTCGGCTAGGAACCGGTAATCCTTTGTCGAGCCGAAGCCGCCTCGGAACCGGCCCGGCCCCTCGGAATCGGGCCGGATATGGTAGCGCTCGATCTGCACCGGGTAGCAACTCTCCAGGACTTCCACCGGATGGTTGCCGACGTTTTGCGGAAATGACAGGCAGGTCACCCCGTCCTTGGTCGCCCGGCCGCCGAGGCCACCCCAGTTGCTGTCGAGAAAGATGAAGAAGCGGTCTGTTTCCGGATCGACACCGCTGATGACCGGCTGGGCGTTGCAGCCCCCGTATCCCGCCACGGCGCGGTCGGGCACGGCCTGTGCGAGGCACGCCATCACCACATCGACGACACGGCTGATCATCGGGCTACGCCCCGCCACAGCGGCGTTACGCCGCGGGTTTACGATGGTCCCTTCGGGGGCCGCAATGGTTACCGGCGCGAAACAGCCGTGGTTTTGGGGGATGTCGGGATCGAGGCAGCAGCGAATGGCAAGGTTCGTATAGGAATCGCGGAAAGACGGCGTCATGTTGACGCCACCTTTGGTCTGTGGACTCGATCCCGTGAAATCCACTTCGAGCTCACTACCGGCAATCGTAACCGTTGCCGCAATCCGAAGGAGCTCGTCGGTCAGGCCGTCGTCGTCAAGAAAGTCCTCGAAGCTGTAGCTCCCATCCGGAATGGCCGCGATTTCTTCGCGCATCAAGGCCTCGGAGCTAGCTATCGCAGTCTCGAACGATTGCTCCAAAACATCGACACCGTATTTGCGGCAAAGGTCGAGCAGGGCACGCGCGGCGCGGGAATTGACCGCCATCTCACAGTCAAGGTCGTGGCAAACGACATCCGGCAAGCGCAGGTTTTGGCGAATTATCGCGTCGACCGCGATGTTCTTCCGTCCGGCCTCGAAGAACTTCAGCGGCGGCAGTTGAAGCCCTTCCTGAAAAATCTCTGTGGTGTTCGCGGTCGTGCCGCCCGGATTCTTGCCCCCGATATCGAGGTGGTGGGCAACGGTAGCCGCGAAAGCGATCAGGCGGTTTTCCCAGAATACGGGTGCGGCGACAACAATGTCGGGCAAATGGCCGGCGCAGATCCAGGGGTCGTTCGTCATCAGCATATCGCCTGGCTCAAGCGTCTCGGCCGGGAAGACCTCCAACATTCCTCTTACGGCGCTGGGCACGGAATTGTAGTGGCCGGGCGTGCCGATCGACTGGGCAATCAAGCGTCCGCTTTTGTCGGTGATGGCAGTCGCGAAGTCCTGTGCGTCGCGGATGACGGTCGAGATGCAAATCTTGCGCAGTTCGGTCGCCATATCACGGCATACATGGAAGTAGGTGTCCCGTAAGACCTCGTAAGTGAATGGTTCCACTTTATTCCCCTCCCGTCCGTTGACGCGTCCCAATGACGATGAAGAGATTGCCCGCGTTGTCGATGCGAACCGACTGACCGGGCCCAACGACGGTATTTGAGTAGTCCTCTTCAACGATCGCTGGCCCGCCAAAGGTGCTGCCCGGCGGAAGGTCCTCGCGCTCGAATATTGGGACGTTCAATCTCTTGCCGGCTTGAGGAAAAAGGACCGGCCGATGGGATATTGGCGTAGGCGCGCGGCGGCCCGGACTGGCCTCCCCCTCCTCGGTGCCCGACGCCAGCAAGCGCTCGACGTCGAGAACGCGCTCGGCAAATACTCGAACGTGGAGAATTTGCGGTCGCCGCCCACTTGGCACGAAACCAAAAATAGACTCGAACTTCTCGTTCAACCGCTCGGCAAGCACCGGAATATACTGCGGCTCAACAGGAAACGTCTCCAATTCGACGGGAACGGCGTTCTGCTGGCCCTCGTAGCAAAGTTCGAGGATGCGCTGAACGCGAATCGATTTGGCACCTTGCCGGCTCGCCGGCAATTGGGCGACGGCTTCACGTTCGAGTTCCCGGAATAGCTCCGTCAAGGCCTCACAATCGACCTCGTCCAAGATTTCGATGGCGGTTCGATACAGATCAGCCCGGTAGTTGGTGAGCAGCAATCCCTTCGCCGACAACAGGCCTGGGTCCTTGAGAACAAGAACTTCGGGAATGTTGAGCTCGGCCGCGACTTGGGTGGCGTGCACCGGGCCGGCGCCGCCAAAAGCGACCAGCGTGAAGTCCCGTGGATCGTACCCACGCTCCATGGTAATGTTGCGCACCGCCCCAACCATGTTGGTGATACAGATGCGCTGGATGCCGAGTGCCGCGTCATCGACCGTCACACCCCGCGGCTCGGCGATGTGGTTTCTCAGGGCAGTTTCGGCCAAGTCCACACACAGATTGATATCGCCGCCGCAAAATCGTTCGGGGTTGAAATAGCCGAGGACCAAATCTGCGTCGGTCACGGTCGGCTCGGTGCCACCCCAACCGTAACAGGCGGGTCCCGGTTCGGCGCCGGCACTCTCCGGTCCGACGCGCAGCGAGCCGGTACGATCGAGCCGCGCCACGCTACCTCCACCAGCGCCGATGGACTGGATGTCGACGCCGACCGCTCGAACCGGATAGCCGCCGAGGTCGTATTCCGAGGCATACGCCGGGCGCCCGTTCACGACCAAGCTGACGTCGGTGCTGGTACCCCCCATGTCGAGGGTAATCAGATTCTTGACTCCCGCCCGCGAAGCCAGGATACCCGCGCCGATGACCCCCGCCGCCGGCCCCGAGCTGGCGAGACGGACGGGAAAACGGACCGCGATGTCGCTTGAGATGACACCGCCATTGGACTGCATGATTTCGATCGGCGCCTGCACGTCGAAGGCACGCAACTCGTCTTTCAGCTCAGTCGCGTACTTGACAACCGAGGGCATCACATAACTGTTCACGACCGCGGTGGAGAATCGTTCGAACTCGCCAAATTCGGCCGAGACCTTGCATGACAACGAGACCGGAAAACCAGCTTCCTCAATGACCGTGCCGGCCTGTTCCTCGTGGGTCGGATTAACGTAGGAATGGAGGAAGCAAACGGCGACCGCTTCAATGCCCTGGTCTCGCAGACGTCCTACGATGGCGCCAAGAGTGTCGGTATCGAGATCCTCAATCACGCTTCCCCGGGCGTCGATCCGTTCACCGACCTCGAAGCGGACTCGGCGATCGGCCAGCGGCGCCGGTTTGTCCTTGTTTAGGTCGTAGAGCGAGGGACGCCGCATGCGCCCAATCTCAAGGACATCACGAAACCCCTTGGTGGTGATGACACCCACCTTGGCGCCGTCTCGCTCCACCAACAAGTTCGTGACCAAGGTTGTTCCATGGGCGAGCCGTGTCACGTCACTAGGTGGCACTTGAACGGAGGAGAGATGGGTCGCAAGTCCATCTCGTACAGCACTGGCCGCATCGCGGCGGGAACTGCGATACTTGAAAGAACGAACCGCTCCCGTTTCCGCATTGAACGAAAGGATGTCGACAAAGGTTCCGCCGACGTCAAGACCGACCCAATGCATTCTGATCTCCACTCCGCACACTATTGATTGTCATTGTCTACTGGTTCCGATCGTGCGATCTCCAGGCTATGGCTCGTCTGCCTGTACCCGCCTCCGCGCGCGAACGGCGACGAGCACGAACAGGCTAGCCAGCAGAACGGTGCCGGCCAGGTCAGTAGTCAAATCGGTGCTGATCATGCAGACCGCTCCAGCGAAAGCGAGCAGGCGCTCATAAACCTTGAGCGGAAGCCGGAACCAGCCGATGGCACTGATGGAAAGGCCGACCACACCGATGGTCGCGGTGATGAACGTCGTTGTCACCTCTAGGAAGGTTCCGAAGCCCAGGAGCGACGGGCCGAACACGAACATAAATGGAATAATGTAGACGGAAAGCCCCAATCGCACGCCTTCGAGGCAAGTACGCCATGGATGCGAATCAGCAACTGCGGCGGCTGCGAAGGAAGCGATGGCCACCGGCGGCGTGAGGGTACTCATGGAGACGCAAAAAATGATGAACATGTGGGACGCGACGTCGGTCAGGCCCAGCTTGTAGAGGCCGGGGGCGAGCAACGCAGCGAGAACGATGTAGGCGCCGGACGTTGGCATGCCCATACCTAAGACAATAGCCGCGATCATGGTCAGGACGAGGGCAATCGTGACGATACCGCTCGAAAGATCGAGAATGATGCTACTCATGTTGACACCGAGCCCGGTCAGCGTGATCAAGCCGGCCAAGATGCCGCCGATGCCACAGGCGACGCTGACCGGCACCATCACGCGTGGCGCCTCGGTGAGGGCCGCCCACACGACGCGAATCGCCTTGCGCCGATTTTCGCGATCAATTGTCAGACTCAGCACCCCCAGGCTGACGACCGCCCAGAAGCCGGCGCCAGAGGGCGTATAACCGCTGTAGAGAAATCCCAACAACACGACAACCGGAACAAAAAGGTAGCCGCGTTTGCCAACAATGGCCCAGAAGGACGGCGTAGCGTCAGCCAGTCCCGGCTGCAGCTTTAGGCGTCGAGCCTCAAGATCGACGGAGGTGAAGACAGCCACGAAGTACAGGACCGCCGGAATAATCGCCATCTTGATGATTTCCGTGTAGGAGATGCCGACGAACTCAACCATCAGGAAAGCGGCGGTACCCATGATCGGCGGAGTCAGCTGGCCGCCGCTGGAAGCACAGGCCTCCACTCCCGCGGCAAACTCACGACGGTAGCCCGCCTTCTTCATTGCCGGGATGGTGAACGAACCGGTGGTCACGACGTTTGCGGCCGCACTACCGGACAACATGCCCATGAACGCGCTCGCCGCGACGGCAGTCTTGGCCGGCCCACCCGTCGTCCGAACGGTCAGCGCATAAGCAAACTCGGTGAAAAAGTTGCCGGCGCCCGAGGCGAGCAGCAGAGATCCGAAAAGAACGAAAAGGAAGATGAAATTGGCGGTGACGTTGAGCGGCGCGTTCCACAGGCCCTCCGGCGTGAGGTACGTCAATTCGATGATGCGCTCCACGGCAAAGCCTTCGTGATAGAACGGCTCGGGCAGGTAGTTACCGAAATAGGTGTAGGCCAAGAACACAACGGTTAGCCATACCAACACCCACCCGATAGTCCGCCGTGCGGCCTCGAGCATGACGACAAGGATGCCGAAGCCAAGAATTTTTTCTTTCAAAAACAATGGGTCGGCAAAGATAAAGCGGTTGGCTATCGTGTCCGCATTGAGCATCAGATAGAAGCAGGTGGCGATCGTCGTCGCGATCAGGACGCCATCCCAAATTGCAGACAGCCACCGCCGGTGCGAAATCGCAATCACGGCGTGGTCCCCAAACAAGACCACCAGCAGAATCATCAGGTGGATGGGGACATGAACCTCCATTCGCGGCGCACCCAAGCCGGGGTAGGCGACGATCAACTGGTACAGGGACAGTCCGGCGGCGACCACCTGGACGATAGAGCGAAGCGCGGACTTCGCCGTCGGTTCAGCCAAATCGGCCATCAGTCGAACTCCGCCTTGTGGCATCCCTTCGAAGGAAATGAGGGGCACGGCGGCCAATAAGCCATCGCCCCTCTCAGTATTATTTCAGCCTATTTGAGGACGCCAACTTCCTTGTAGTATCGGGCGGCGCCCGAATGCATGGGAATACCTTCCGCTTTGGCCATGCTTTCCACGGTCAGGGACCGCATGCCTTTGTGAAGGCTTTGCACGTCTTTGATGTTCTCTGCAAGCGTCTTGGTGATCCAATAGGCGTCATCATCCGACATCGACTCATTGACGATCAACGCGGTCATCGAGCCGACCCCCATGACCGTTTCGTCCTGGCCCTTGTAGGTGCCAGCTGGAAGGGTATAGCGCTGCAGGCCTGGATTGATCGCCCGGATCTTTGCGTATCCGGCGTCGTCAATTTCAACCAAGGTAATCGGACGGGACACCGCCAGTTCCGTGACCACGCCGGTTGGCCAAATGGTAGCCGTCGACAGCCCGTCTGCGCGGCGATCCATCATGGCCTCCGCCCCCTTCTTCTGGGACCCACGGAAGACGATATCTAGATCGTCCTCGGGCGTGATCCCATAGGCATTTAGAATGATCCGGAACATGGTAGTCGTGGCAGCGGTTTCTGGCTGCATTGAGAACCGCTTTCCCTTCATGTCGGGAACGGTCTTGATGCCACTGTCCTTGGTAACGACGAGATGCATGAAGTTGTCGAATAGACCGCAGATTGCACGCAAGTTTGTGATTTTCCCGTCGAACGGTTTCTCGCCGTTCGCGGCCATCGCAGCCGTAAAATTGAAGGTGATTCCGGCTTCGGCCTGCCCGGTTGACACCGAAACCACGTTCGCATTGCCGCCACCAATACGGGCAGAGCCCTTGGTGCCAGCGTCACTCAGGATTTTTCCCATTCCAACCGCAATGGGATACCACGAACCGCGTGCCGAACCTCCAAGGACCGTTACCTTGTCGGGCGCCGCGACGGCATCGGCATGAACCCCTATGAAAACTGCAGCACCAACGAACCCGCCGACGAGCGTAGTTAGCGTCTTCCCTCTCATGCTTAATCCTCCTCCTCACTTCGTCGAAGTGACGAAAATCATGCTACGAAACATGAAAACCGTGAGCTCTCCCAGCTCTCCTCTGCGACCCAATCGAAGGCAAATGGGATGCTGATTTGCCGCTCTGCTTCTCTGTGTTCTTCCGCGCCAACGCTCAGCAGCGGCCTCGGAAAAATTGATCTCGGCGCAGACCATCGATGGGCCGTTTCGGGACGAACTATCCTATTGCCGGCGAACCCAACGTCAATGTATATTTCTATAACTATTGGATATGTCCTGGCCGCAATGGATTGAGTATTCCCGTGGCGCCGTGCCGCTGCTCGCGCAACCCTACTGAGGAGCGCGCCGGGCTTCCAAAAGCCGATGGAGCGCATGTCCAGCCATGAATGTTCGCCAGCTTGAAATCTTTATCACCCTGATGACCAGCCGCACGGTCACGGAGGCCGCAAACCAGTTGCGTATCTCACAGCCAGCGGTGAGCAAGTCGCTTCGACTAATGGAGCAGGAACTCGGCATTCAGCTTTTTGAGCGCAAGCGAGGACGGCTGCAACCGAGCTCCGAAGCGAAACTGCTCTACCCAGAAATACAGAGGCTTTTTAAGGAATTCGACCTAGTCCGCAGGTTTGCTAGCGATTTGCGCTACGGATCCTCTGGTCATGTCCGGATAGCCGTGGCGCCTACGGTAACCGGATCTTTCCTGGGGCCCGCAGTATGCCGGTATCACCGCTCCAAACCCAATGTGCGGGTTGACGTCAAGACCCTGATGGCAAGCGATGTGGTTAACATGGTCGCCGGCCACGAGGCCGACATAGGGTTTGCGCCGGCCCCGGCCAAGGACATCGACTCCCGTGCCATTGCACTATGCGAAACGGCGGACCTTTGCGAGAGCGAGTTTGTCCTGATTGTACCCGATGGTCATTTTCTGGCTGCCCGCCGCACTGTCAACCCACGAGACCTCCATACCTCGTTGCTCATCTCGTTTCCGCAGAACACACCTACGGGATTCGTGCTGGCCGAAACTTTTCGCTTGGCCGCTGCGCCTTACAACATTTCAATCGAGGCCAATCAGACCAATACCGTTTGTTCCCTGGTCAGAGCAGGCGCGGGGATTGCGTTGATCAATTCCCTCGCACTTATAGGCGGCGATTTTTCCGATTTGATCGTCAAGCCATTCCGGCCTCGACTTCACGTACGCTCCTGCATCTACACGTCGCGCCACCAGCCCCTTTCCAACCCGGCGGTGGAGTTTGTCCGGCATATGAAGGAAACGGCCGCGGAACTGGCGCGAGATGCCCGCTACCCGATCAGGGCGCTCTGAGGAAGACATTTGGAGCGATCCCACTACAAACGACGTAGCGGTCCGGAGCCTTCTCTTGGCATTCCTAAAAGTTATGCTTTTATATATTTTTTTTGGCCTACTGGCCGATATAATCCTGCTGAGACTGCATCATCGGCACCGGCACCGATTGCGAAAAACCGATTCTGGCGCGTGTCGATAAAGTATCCTGGTTCAAATCAGCAGGTGGAGAAGATGGCAAGCAAAGAGGTCCAGCTGGTTGTCACCGGCGACATCCAACCGAACAGGGACAACCCCGAAACCCTCCTTGAGCTCGTTGCCCCGACGATTCGCGAAGGGGACATCCGGTTTTGTCAGCTGGAATGTACGATCTCTGACAAGGGAACGCTGCGCACGGACGTCCGAAATCCCGCCCACAGGGTTCCACCGAAAAACATCCGCGCCATCACGGCGACTGGGTACAATGTCATCTCTTATGCGGGGAACAACAACCTCGACTACGGCCTTGAAGCATTCCTTGACACTATCGACCGATTGCACAAGGAGAACATTGAGGTTGTTGGCGCTGGCCGCACCCTGACCGAGGCCCGCGCTCCTGTTGTGGTGGAGAAGGAGGGGGTGCGAGTCGCCTTTGTCAGCTTCTGTTCAATCCTACGTGACGGTTTCGAAGCGACGGATTCACGCCCGGGCATCTCTCCGCTCAGAGTCAGTACCTTTTACGAACCGCTGGAAAACATTTACGAACAACCTGGGACACCAGCCCGCACCGTCACCATCCCCAACCAAGACGACCTCGAAGCGGTACTCGCGGCCATCCAATCGGCGCGCGAGCAGGCCGATGTGGTGGTCGCCTGTTTCCATTGGGGAGTCCACTTCCTCCACGATCTTGCCATGTATCAACCGGTCGTCGGCTACGCGGCCATCGATGCCGGGGCCGACTTGGTCATAGGAACCCACCCGCACTGCCTGCAGGCGATCGACGTCTACAAGGGCAAGCCTATCTTCTACAGCCTCGGCAACCTCGCCTTCGAGCAGCCTGAAGCCATCGCCCAGAAGGGAGTGGGCGAGTACCTTTCGTTCTACGGCATTCCGCTCGAGAAGGATTTGCCCCAGCACCCCCATCCGAGTCACTGCCGCAAGACAATTATCGTGAAGTGCCAGATTCATGACAAGAAGGTAAGCCAGGTTTCAATTGTGCCTGTCTACTTCAACGATGATGCCCAGGCCGAGGTGTTGGCGCCCGGAACCGAGCGTTTCGAGGATGTCATGGGATTGATCGAGCGACTCTCGCTCTCGGTCGGCACACGCCTTCAGCGCAACGGTGCCTGCGCTCTCGTGCCGTCGGAGAAGGAAGATCCGATCGATACCCGCGTCCTGATCCGCCGGCGCAAAATCTCGTACCCGTCTCTCTCCGAACTGGCCACCGAGCCGCAGTGAGAGGCGCCACCCTGTCGGGCGGGCCTTAGGGCGCTCGACGAAAAATAGGACCGCGATGGCGGACGGCCACCGCACTAGTGGCAAATCACGGAAGCTTTCGACGGCATTGTCACGTTAACTTTTGGCGCCACCGGGGGTGAGCGGTAGGATAGCCGGATGAACCCCGTCTCCTATCGCCGCCATCGCTTTCCGCCCTCCATCATTCGATACGCTGTCTGGCTCTACTATCGGTTT
>JANQJG010000190.1 GCA_028281785.1 Rhodospirillales bacterium | reverse complement strand
TGGCGCTTTGGCTAACGCATCTGCGGGATCTCAACGGCTTGCGCCGGGCAAAGGACCGGGCTTTGCGCGACCTGCACGGGAAGTACGAGGCCGGTGTCGCCTCCCACCAGGTGGATGTCTTCGTCCTCGAGCCCGGCACCGACCGCTATCTCGGGCGGCTCTGCCGCTTCAACCGCTGCCCCAAGGAAAAGCGCGAATGCCTGGTCGCGGGCTGCGGGGCGACGGCCTTCCTGCAGCAGCATGAGGGCTTTCGCTGGTGGCCGGAAAGCTTGGCCCCGGACCGCGCCACGGGCCGGTTCCAGCGTGCTGCCGACCTCCCGCTCCCGACAGCCACCGACGAAACCGCCCGCTTGGTGTAACCTCTGGCGCACGGCGGGCCATCGAAGAGTGGCCTTCAACGCCGCCGTATGCTTGGAGAAAATTTTCTCGTTCTTGACAACAGAAGAAAATTTGTTCATCAAGAACCATAAATCAAAAGCCGTTCGACATAATCAACCAGGCGGCGAACAGCCCGGGAACGGCTCCAATGCTGGGAGGAACAGCGGCGCCACAATGTTGCGTTTTGCCAACCGCACGCCGGAGGAATGGGGCGCCGCCATTCTCATGACCTTGGTCGCCGGGCTTCTGGGCAGCCAGGTCTTCATGCGGTTCGTCCTCAATCAATCGGTGAGCTGGCTTGAGGAGGTGGCGCGCTTCGCCTTTGTCTGGGCCATCTATTTCGGCTTCGTCGTCGCCGCCGAGAAGGACCGCCATATCCGGGTCGCGATCCACATCGCGGCCCTGCCGGTGCTGTGGCAGAAGATTATTCTCACGCTGGCCGATGTCGCCTGGGTTGTCTTCAACCTGATCGTGATCTACCACGGCATCCTCTTCGTCGCCTCCATGTTCCAGTTCCCGTTCATTTCTCAGACGACGGGAATCAATCTCGTCTGGATCCAGATGATCGTGCCGCTCGGCTTCGCGCTGATGACGGTGCGGATCGTCCAGGCCGCCATCCGGCGTTGGCGCGAGGACGACGTCGTGCACGACTCCCGCCTGGACGACTAAGAGCATGTCTCGTCTATATGAATTCATTCTGACAGAGCGATTTCGGGCCGTGGCCAGGAGGGCGCCGCGGAGCGTATCGGGGACTGAGCCCGGAATTCTTCCCAGGAACTGGCCCTGCGTTGCGGTTTCGGCGAGGCGCACGCCAGGAAGGCGGCGAAAAGCGTATGGGGTCATACGGTTAAGCCGTCTGACGCCGCAGGCGTCCGCCGAAACCCAACCCGCCGGGCCGGTTCAGGCCATCGACAGGGGGCGTCGAACGGCTCGACCGATGTCCCCGAATCGCCCTTCACCGTTCTCCTGCCCTGTCGATGGCCTGAACCGGCGCAGGACCAGTTCCTGGGAAGAACTCCGGGCTGGGGTCAAGGCGCCCGACGCCGTCTACGGCCCGAAATCGCCTGCCCCGAAGGGGTGGGACGCGACGGCCATCCGCGGCGTTGTCCGGCTCACCCGATGGCCCCGCATCGCGCGTCGCCGGACGCCTGGCGGTCTGACCCGCCGCGACGCCATCAGAATGCGTCCATATGGGCGAGACATGCTCTAGGGGCTGGCACCATGGAAATGGCGATCCTCCTCGGCGCGACCTTCATCGGCTTCCTGCTGATCGGCGTGCCCGTCGCCATCGCCATCGGCCTGGCTTCGGTGGCCGGGCTCCTGGTCGCCGACATGCCGCTCTCCTACCTCGCGCAGACCGCCTACACGGCGGTCGACGAATTCACCATCATCGCCGTGCCCATGTTCATCTTCGCCGGCGCCCTGATGGAGAAGGGCGGGCTGACCGAGCGGCTGATCGCCTTCTCGCGGTCCCTGGTCGGCCCGGCACCGGGCGGTCTGGCCAGCGTCACCATCGTCGCCTGCACCCTGTTCGCGGCGATCTCCGGTTCGGGGCCGGCGACCACGGCGGCCATTGGCTCGATCATGATCCCGGCCATGATATCGGAAGGCTACGGCAAGGGCTTCGCCGGCGGGATCGCGGCCAGCGCCGGCGGCATCGGCGTCGTCATCCCCCCCTCGATCCCGATGATCATCTACGGCATCACCTCGGAAACCTCGATCACCGGCCTCTTCATCGCCGGCGTCGTGCCCGGCATCCTGCTGGCGGCTGCCCTCTACGCGTTGACGCGGGTGATCTGCGGCGTCAAGGGCTACCGGTCCTCGGACATCGAGTCCCGCTCGATGGGCAATATCCTGCGCTCGGCCTGGCATGCCAAATGGGCGCTGCTGGCGCCGTTCATCATTCTGGGCGGCATCTATATGGGTGTGTTCACGGTGACCGAGGCATCGATCGTCGCGGTCTTCTACGCCCTGTTCACCGGCGTCTTCGTGTTCCGCTCGATCACCTTCAAGCTGTTCATCGATTGCGTGATCTACTCGGCGCGGATCGCCGGTACGGTCATGCTGGTGCTGACCACGGGACGCATCCTCGGGCGCCTGCTGTCCATCTTCGAAATCCCGCAGCTGGTCTCGGGCGCCATCATCGAGACGGTGGCCAGCCCGGTGGCGGTGATCGTCCTCATCATCCTGCTGCTGATCTTCGTCGGCATGTGGATGGAGACCCTGACTCAGATCATCATCCTGACGCCGCTGCTGCTGCCGGTGGCCGAGAGCGTCGGGATCCATCCCATCCAGTTCGGCATCATGTTCACGATCGCCTGCGAGATCGGCTACGCCACGCCGCCGCTGGGCGTCAACCTGTTCGTGGCAAGCGAAATCGCCGAAGAATCCTTGGAGAAGATCAGCAAGAGCGCGGCCATGCTCGAGCTCGCCGAGATCGGCGTGCTCTTCCTCGTCGCGTTCGTACCAGCGATATCGCTCGCCCTTCCGCGGGCCTTGGGTTTCATCAACTAGAGCTAACAAGGAGGAGATGAGAATGGTTCGAACGCTCTTACTCGGGGTCGCCGCGGCGGTCCTGATCGGCAGCGCCGGACAGGCGGCCGAATGGACGATCCGCCTGTCCCATGGCGACAACGAAAACAATCCGACCCATATGGGCGCCCTCAAATTCGAGGAGCTGGCGGAGAAATACACCGATGGGCGGGTCGATGTTCGCATCTTCCCGAACAACCAGCTCGGCAACGAGCAGGAGGTGGCGCAGGCCCTCCGCATGGGCACCATCGAGGCGGAGATCCTCTACACCGGCAACCTCCAGCCCTTGGCGCCGTCGGTGGGTGTCATGATGCTGCCCTACGCGTTCACCTCGAACGAGCAGGTGTGGAAGGCCATGGACGCCCTCAAGGATCCGCTCAACGAGCGGATCACCAAGGAGGCCGGCGTCCGTATCCTCGGCTATTTCGAGAAGGGCTTCCGGGTGCTGACCAATTCCAAGAAACCGGTCGAGTACATCGAGGACCTTCAGGGCCTGAAGATCCGGGTCTCGAAGAACAACATCGCCATCAACACCTTCAAGTCCTGGGGCATCGACCCGATCCCGATGGCGTGGCCCGAGGTGTTCCCCGCCCTGCAGCAGAAGGTCATCGACGGCCAGGAGAACCCGTACACGACGGCGATCTCGTCCAAGTTCTACGAGGTCCAGAAATACATCACCGAGATCCATTATCTCATCTGGTCGGGCCCGCTGATCATCAGCGAGCTCTTCTACCAGAAGCTGCCCGAGGACGTTCAGGCCGCGCTCAACAAGGCCGGCGAAGAGGCCGCCGACTATGAACGTGAGGTCTCGGGGAAGGAAACCGAGGAAGCCAAGAAGGAGCTGGTGAAGCTCGGCATGGTTCTCTCGGGCCCGCCCAAGGACGAGGAGAAATGGCAAAAGGCCGCCCAGTCCATCTGGCCGCAGTTCTATGACACCATCGGCGGCGAGGAGTGGGTCGAGACCGCGCGCAAGATCATGAGCGGTCAGTAACACCCTCCTACTAAACGCGTGTAATCAGCGGGCCGGGGCACCAACGCTGCCCCGGCCTTTTCTTGCGATTAGATATCTGACAGAGCCAACGGGCGTTGGCTCTGGCTCATTCGCGAAAGACCCCAGATTAATCTGGCGTTTTGCCCTTGAATTTCTTCGTGGATTGAGGTGGTGATTTGGCCATCTCGCGTAGGTGACTCTCGAACTTACCCTAGTTTGCGAACTACCTGTGTGAACTTTTCAGACCGCGCCTTAGTCTTTTTCTTTATTATCTTTGAACATTTCAGCTTGAGAGTCTTCAGGCGGGTTTTGTGGCATACAAATTGACAATTTCTTTCGATCTAAGCGATCCAGCTGTCCATCCAGTTTAAGTAAGTTCTCTCGGTCAAAGGTATGGAGTTCGTCAACGTTATTCAACAGGCAGCTCGCGACATGAACGGCATCCTGAGGTTTGCCAATTTGAGGGAATCTCCTCAGGAGACGACGCGCCACCTTTCCAACATCAACGTCGACAGAGATTTTCTGTATGAACTCTTGCTCAATCAAATCTTCAAAATAGGTATCTCGCTCTTCCGCGAGTCCCGTAGTCTCACCGTCACACTTCCTCTTAAACACTTCGGCCAAGCAGAATGAGGAGGTCCAAATTTCGCAAGCCCCAATTTTAGCTTGCTCAAAAACATACTCACATGCTTGGCCACGAGAGGAATGCCGATCAGCGATCAGAGTGATCCAGATGCAAGCGTCCCAATAATATTTCGTTTTTTCACTGACCAAATTCGTTTTCCCGCAAGCGATCCAGGTATTCGCTTACGGTATACCCCCCGGTAAACTCTTTATCTTCAATTTTATTAAGGTCAATCTCTTCAGATTCAATGTACGCAACGGTCCCATTCACTACGCGAAGCACGTTTCCTTGATTATCATAATTTAAGGTTCCCCGAACACGGACGCGTTTGTGGCTCCAAACGTCTCCCGCCCTCATCTCAGTGCCGAGTTGCTCCGCCGCTTCTGGGCTTACCCTGCACCACACCTGACGCCCTGTATTATGTTCTTCAAGATGGAGTGCGGGGACGTCGTAGTCAGTGCCTATCTCAACGATTCGACCCTCTACGGAGCCGATCTCTCTCCGAGAAGTTCTGGAAAACAGATAGCTGTGTAGAGACTCAACTGGCGCACAAACGGCATCGAAATACTGTTTGGCAGTATCGTAGGATATTTCTACCGGCTTTGCGTTCTCAGAAAAAGTGGCCGTGGTCCGTCCAATGCCATTCATATTTCTATTGAGAATCCGCCTAGCCACATCAAGCTTGTCTCTTGGGAACGTGTCGTCAAAGTCCTTACCCTCTGCCACGCGCGCGAAGTTGCGCTCTACGATCATGACTCGCTCCTCTACAAGGGCATGCGCGCCAGCCCAGGTCCGCACATCAATAGGCTCGCCCTGGCAGGTAAAGGGAGTATTTGTGGATGCCATTTCCAGCTTCCACATAACATTCTTGTCCGCTTCGTCCGTAAGAAGATCAAAGAAGTCAATAGCCTGCTGAAACGCGTCCTGTATTGTCAGGACGTCGTGATGTGCGTCAGACGGTTCAACTGTGAACGTGATCTTCCGGGGCAAAACGCGCTCCTTCCAAGCAAACTCTAGGTTGCCGATGAGTCTCGGTACATGAGCCACTTGCCAATGACGCCCGCCTAGAGTACCGCGAAACGCTCAAGATCTTCAACGCTTCTGCCGTCGTGGCGGAAATCGAATTCTATGAGGTGGGGGTGCGAGTGGTACGTGGCTTAGTGCAGGTTTCACCCCTTATGCCCCGCTTGAAGATACTGAAACTACCTCCGATGGTGTGTGTGAATGTCGCCACGGCCATATTCGTCGAGATCCGTATGACTGCCATCCTGAAACAACTGAAACACCGTCGAGCCCGTACGGAAATCCGACTGAAACAGGCCGGCGTCATCCTTGCCCCTCGCGTCCGCGCGCGCGGACGGCCATCCATGATGATCGGAGGACAAGAAACATGACCCTACGCATTGGCAGCACGGCGCCCGACTTCACGGCCCGCACGACCGAGGGCGACATTCGCTTTCACAACTGGATCGGCGACGGCTGGGCCGTTCTCTTCTCCCATCCCAAGGACTTCACGCCGGTCTGCACGACCGAGCTCGGCTACATGGCGAAGCTCAAGGCCGAATTCGAGAAGCGCAACGTCAAGGTCATGGGCCTGAGCGTTGACACGGTCGAGGACCACAGGCGCTGGTCCCGGGATATCCGGGAGACCCAGGGGCAGGCCCCCAACTACCCGATGATCGGCGATTCCGACCTCAAGGTCGCCAAGCTCTACGACATGCTCCCGGCGGACGCGAACGGGGGCGCCCAGGCACGCACGGCGATGGACAACGCGACCGTACGCAATGTCTATGTCATCGGCCCGGACAAGAAGATCAAGCTGATGATCGCCTATCCCATGAGCACCGGCCGCAATTTCGACGAGGTGCTGCGCGTCATCGATTCCCTTCAGCTCACGGCCAGGCACAGCGTCGCCACGCCCGTGAACTGGGCACAGGGCGAGGACGTCATCATCGTTCCGGCGGTCAGCGACGAGGACGCTCGGCGGAAATTCCCCGGCGGCTGGAAAACCGTGAAGCCCTACATGCGCGTGGTCGCGCAGCCGCGATAACGAGCGATCCGATAAATTTGACTGAGCTTCCCCCTCACCCAGCTTCGGCTATGGCTCGGCCCTCGGCCTCGCCAAGCATTCTCAACCCTCTCTCCCCGCCGGGGGGAGAGGGCAGGGTGAGGGGGGCATGTGCAAATCGGCACGCTAACTTTTTGATTCCGGGGTGATTCGGGTCGCAAGGTTCGGAACGCATTGTGTGCCGAACTTTGGAACCGTCATGTCCAAAACCCGGGCCGTTCGTCCCCGGAGAGAGCCGGTCCCCGGGGGCGGGCCTCCCAAGGCGCAAGAGAACGCTAGTTCCGCGGCCGCCAGACGCCGTCCGTGCCCTGGCAGGCCACGCCGGTCATGTATTCCGCCTGTCCCTCGATCACGACCTCGCTCTGATACTCGCTGCAGCGTTCGCCGGTCTGCGAGTCGGTGCCATAGCGTGTCGGGGTGACCGACCCGTAATTGCCGGAGTCCGGATTGTCCCAGCGCACCGTTCCGCCGCTGGCCATGGCGTTCTGGTGGGCCTGCTGCGCCTTGAGTCGATCCGTGTCGTCCAAGGAGCTGCCGATCTGATTACCCAGCCAGGCGCCACCCAGCGCGCCGACGGCGGTTGCCGCCAACTGTCCCGCGCCGCTTCCGAACTGGGCGCCAAGCAAGCCGCCCGCGGCCGCCCCGATCAAGGTCCCCGCTGTCTGCTTTGGGTTGTTCTGGGCATCCGCGCATCCGGCAAGGATAAGGCCCGAACACAGGATCGCCAGCACGGGTTTGAGCGTCATCTTGTCTGACCTCCGTCAGCATCTCTCGAAAAGGGGCCGGGCCGGACCCGCCTAAAGAGGGGCTGGCCCCGCGGTACACTCTGATCACTACTCGCTATGGCAGGTCCTGGACAATCTTTTCACCAACTATATACGGCGAAATTGTGTCTTTTGGATGCCGCTCGCCTAGTTTTTAACAGTTGTGACCGTGGAACTTTTTGGCATAGTGCTCCCGCCAAACCCTCAAACACCATGCGTCCACCCTGGCCATGTCGGATAAACAAGACCCCATCGCGCTCTTTCAAGCTTGGCTTGCCGAGGCCGGTAAGAGCGAGTCCAGCGATCCCAACGCCATGACGCTGGCCACGGCCGACGCCGATGGCTTCCCCTCGGCGCGCATGGTGCTGCTCAAGGGAGTCGACGAACGTGGCTTCGTCTTCTACACCAATCTGGGCAGCCGCAAGGCCGGGCAGCTCCAGGCCAACCCCCGGGCCGCGCTGTGCTTCCATTGGAAATCGCTGGAGCGTCAGGTCAATGTGGAGGGGGCCGTGCAGCCCGTGAGCGAGGCCGAGGCCGACGCCTATTTCGCGAGCCGCGATCGCGGCAGCCAGATCGGCGCCTGGGCCTCGGAACAGTCGCGGCCCATGGAAGGCCGGTTCGAGCTGGAGAAGAGGGTCGCCATGTACGCCGCCAAGTTCCATGTGGGGTCCGTGCCGCGGCCCGAATTCTGGTCGGGTTTCCGGCTGGTGCCGCGGCGCATCGAGTTCTGGTCCGCCGGGCGGTTCCGCTTGCACGACCGGCTCGAATTTCAGCGTTCCGACAACGGCTGGACGACGCGTAAACTGTTTCCGTGATGGCCGAAGCACCTTCCAACCCTCGTCCCGCGACGCCCATGGACCCGGCGCGCGCCGGCCGGCTCATGCGCTTGGCCACGCTTGCCTCCGTCTCGGTGGCGACGACGCTCGCGCTGTCCAAGCTGGCCGCCTGGCTGCTCACCGATTCGGTGAGCCTGTTGTCGACCCTGATCGATTCCGTGCTCGATATCTGTGCTTCGGGGCTCGCCTTCGTCGCCGTCCGCCAGGCCCTTCAGCCGGCCGACAGCGAGCATCGCTTCGGCCATGGCAAGGCCGAATCCCTTGGCGGTCTTGCCGAGGCGGCCTTCGTCCTCGGGTCGGGAGCCTTCGTTCTGTTTCAGGCCGTTAACCGCCTTTTCTTCCCGCGCATGGTGGCGAATCCCGAAATCGGCTACGCGGTCATGGCCTTCGCCATGACGCTCAGCCTGGCCCTGGTCATCTTTCAGAAATACGTCGCGCGGCGCACCGGTTCCCTCGCGATCGGCGCCGAATCGCTGAACTATCAGAATGACGTCCTGGTCAATATCAGCGTCATCGTCTCGCTTTTCCTCGGCGCCCAGTTCGGTTGGATGCTCGCTGATCCGCTGTTCGCCATTGGCATCGCCGCCTTTATCATGTGGGGCGCGTGGCGCATCGGGCGGCAAGCGCTCGATATGCTGATGGACCGCGAGCTTCCGGACGGCGATCGCCAGCGGGTCGAGGCCCTGGCCCTGGCCTGCGACGGCGTTCTCGGCGTGCACGACATTCGAACCCGGGCCTCGGGACCGAACGTGTTCATCCAGCTTCATCTGGAGCTCGACGACGACCTGCCGCTGAGCCAGGCCCACGACATCGTCGTTGCGGTGGAGGAGGCTGTCGAGGCCGCCTATCCCAACGCCGAGGTCCTGATCCATCCCGATCCCAAGGACGTGGTCGAGAAAAGGGTCCATTTCGCGTGACCGCGTCCAACCCGCGCGGCCGAGACCTTCGGCGGAAACCGGATATCAACTTTTTACGTTCAGTATCTTGCATAGAGGCGGTACCGGCCGGCCGGCAGCAGCAAGGGGCGGGCGAATCGGGTCGGACGGGCTGTCAGCGGCAACGAGGCTCCGCATGCGCCGGAAACGTGGACACTATCTCGGAACCGAGGTCGACGAGGTCTGGTATCGCCGCGACCGCAGGCGCGGCTACTTCGCCCGCGGCAATGGCGAGTACTGGGTCTCCGGCGGCACCCTCTACTTCCGCCGCTTTCTCACCCGCCGGCCCTTGACCATTCCGCTTAAGCAGGTGATGGAGATTAAGCTCGGCAGCTGGCATGCCGGGCGCTGGGCGCTGCACCCCAGTGTCATCAAGCTGTTGTGGGAGCGGGAGGGCGCGCGCCTTTCCAGCGGTTTCGTTCTCAC
>JANQJG010000178.1 GCA_028281785.1 Rhodospirillales bacterium | reverse complement strand
CGCGCCGACCCCGACCGCATCCCGCAATTGAAGCCGGTCTTCCAGAAGGACGGCACCATTACCGCCGCCAGTTCGAGCGCCATTTCCGACGGCGCCGCGGCGCTCGCCTTGACGCGGCGCTCCGTCGCCGAGGCGCACGGTTTCGAACCGATGGCCGAGATCGTCGGCCATGCCGGCCATGCCCAGAAACCCGAGACCTTCACCACCGCTCCCGTCGGCGCCATTCGCAAGCTGCTGGAGCGGGTCGGCTGGTCGCCGGCCGATGTCGATCTGTTCGAGATCAACGAAGCCTTCGCCCTGAGCCCCCTGATCGCCATTCGCGAGCTCGGCCTCGATGCCGAGAAGGTCAACATCCACGGCGGAGCCTGCGCCCTCGGCCACCCCATCGGCGCCAGCGGCTCCCGCATCCTCGTGACCCTGCTCCGGGCGTTGGAGAAGCACGGCCTCAAGCGCGGGGTCGCCAGCCTCTGCATCGGCGGCGGCGAAGCCACGGCCGTCGCCATCGAACGCGTCTGACGAGGACGAGAGCCATATGCCTTTAGGTATCCTCTAATCCCAGCTTGAAATCTAAACTCACGGCCGGATTATACTCGACAACATTCTATTTCAAGTTGGATTTCGCGCCGATTTGAAGCGATCGGCTCGCGCCGCGCCACAAATCCAAAAGTTGAATAGCCGTCCGAGCTCGCTCCCCTGGCCACGGCGGTTCGTTGGGTCGGGCTCCGCCCTGCGTCCACCCTGCACGGCCTTTATCTTGGAATCATTGGTGAATTCTAGCGTGTTGTAATAATGTATCTTTTTCAGCGAGCCCGCAAATCGTGCTTGAATGGCAGTCGCGTGGTCCGATCAAGATTGCGGTCCCGTGATGGCGACAGCGCGACTGTTTCCGATGCGCCTTTGACGCGAAAAAGACCACAAAGTCTTTGCAGATATCCTTGCGTCCGTGAGTCTTTTCTAATATTAATTACAGCTAAATGACAACTCGCTGATATATCGGGCAGGGACACAAAAGCGAACCGTTCTCAACCCGAAGGAAGGATAGCTGCAATGCTCAATAGGCGGGTCGCATCTTTCTTGGCCGCGCTTTGTTTTACGGGCTTCGCCACCGCATTGCACCTTCTCTCGGACGTTCCGGCCGCCTCCGCGGCCCCCGAGCTTGACTTGCGCACGTCCCGGTCTTCCACGGCCGACCACACGACATTCGAGATCCTGAAACAGAAGTTCACTTCGGGGCCCGAGGTGACGCGTGCTTGCCTCACCTGCCACGTCAACGCGTCACGGCAACTCCACAAGACCAAGCATTGGACCTGGGACTACACCAACCCGCGAACCGGGCAGCGCCTCGGCAAGAACAACGTCGTCAACAATTTCTGTATTTCGGCGGCGCCCAACGTCGCGGCCTGCACCAGTTGCCATATCGGCTACGGCTGGAAGGACGACAGCTTCGACTTCGCCTCGGAAGAGAATGTCGATTGCCTGGTCTGCCACGACACCACGGGCACCTACTCCAAGGCGCAGCTCCGAAATCCCGGAAAGCGCCGGCTTAACCTCTCGAAGATCGCCCGGAGCGTCGGCCCGACCAGCCGCCAAACCTGCGGCAGTTGTCATTTCTCCGGCGGCGGCGGCAAGGCCGTCAAGCACGGCGATATCGACCCGACCCTCACCCATCCCGACTATTTCGTCGACGTGCACATGGACGCCGACGGCCTGAACTTCACCTGCTCCACCTGCCACACGGCCGACCAGCATGCGGTCGCCGGCAGCCGGTACACACCGACCGCCACCGATCGCGACGGCATCGACGTACCTGGAAGGAGCGACGGCGGCCGGGCGTCCTGCGAATCCTGTCATGGGTCGGAACCCCACCCGAAGGACAATCATCCCAAGCTCAACGACCACACCGATCGGGTCGCCTGTCAGACCTGTCATATCCCTGAGTATTCCCGTGGCGACTTCGCCTCGAAGATGTGGTGGGACTGGTCTACCGCCGGCCGGCTCAACCCTGATGGATCGCCCCTCGTGGAACTCGATGCCGGGGGGCTTGAGGCCTACAGCTCGAAGAAGGGTGATTTCACTTGGGAGGACAACGTCGTCCCCGAGTACCAGTGGTTCAACGGGATCGTGCGCTATACCCTTATGGGCGACGAGATCGATCCTGACCGGGTCGTCGCCGTCAACCGCTTCGAAGGCAGCCCCGACGATCCCGACGCGCGCATCTGGCCCGTCAAGATGATGCGCGGGAAGCAGCCCTACGATTCGAAGAACAACACCCTCGTCATGGTGAAGACGACGGAGGCGGATGGCTACTGGACCACCTTCGATTGGGAGCAGTCCATCGCCCTCGGCATGCAGGCGATCGACGCCCCCTATAGCGGCGAGTACGGCTTCGTCGAAACCGAGATGACCTGGCCGATCACCCATATGGTCGCCGGGCCCGAGGAAGCCCTCGCCTGTAACGACTGCCACGTCAAGGACGGACGCCTCCAGGCTCTGACCGGCTTCTACATGCCGGGCCGGGACTCCTACGCCTGGCTGACGACGATGGGGTGGCTGGCGGTCGTCGCGACGCTGCTCGGCGTCCTCGCGCATTTGGCAGTCCGCGTCTTTTACGCGGCTCGCAAGAAATGACGGCTGACAACTCGACACCCGCTCGCGCGGCAGGGAGGGAAGCTCAGACCATGATCCTGGCAACGAAAGCTAAAACCAAGGCTCCGGAACGCACGCAAGGCGACGCGGCCATGGCCCGCCGGCGTTTCATCACTTCTGCGGGCCGCGGCTTTGTCCTGTTCGCCGCGCTCGGCCTGTTGCCACGGACGGGCTGGGCGGCGCCCAAGGACGCCAAGAAGAAGCTCGCCGAGCTCACGGGCGGCGCCAAGGCCCAGAAAGGCCGGGTCACCCTGCGGATTCCTGCCGTTACCGATCAGGCCTCTTTTGTGCCCATCTCGGTCCGCGTCGATAGCCCGATGACCGAGGCCGATAACGTCAAGGACATCCATGTCCTGGCCGAACGGAACACGGTTCCGGACGTCGCCAGCTTTCACCTGGGGCCGGCGAACGGCAAGGCCGAGATCTCGACTCGTATCCGCGTCCGCGAGTCCCAAATCGTCCTTGCGGCGGCCGTGATGAACGACGGCACCGTTTTCCTCGGCCGGGCACGATGCCGGATCGTCGGCGGCGCCGGCGGGTGCGGTTGATACGGAAGGAGACGCCGATGATCAAGGGAGCTCGGGTCAAGGTTCCAAGGACCGCCAGCAAGGGCGAGGTCGTTCGCGTGCGGACCAAGATCCCCCATCCCATGGAGACCGGGTGGCGCAAGGATCACGAGGGGAATACGGTGCCGCGCAACCGCATCACCCGGTTCGTCTGCACCTTCGAGGGTCGCGAGGTTTTCAGCGCCGATTTCGCCTCGGGCGTTTCGGCCAATCCTTACCTCTCCTTCTTCGTCCGGGTTTCCCAAAGCGGCACCTTCCAATGCACCTGGATTGCCGACGGCGACCAGACCTTCACCAAATCGGCCAGGATCGAGGTGAGCGAGGACGCGGCCGTTTGAGACCGTTGACGAATGGCTCCACGCAGACACGGACACCCAACCACGCCATGAAAGGAGGACACACCCATGACATTGGTAAGCAAAGCCCTCGGGCTTTCCCTGGGAGCGGCCTTCCTGCTTGTCGCGGGCCAGACCGCGACCCTCGCCGCGGACGCCGAAGCCAAGGACCCGAAGGCCGGATGGTACACGGACGTCGTCGATCTGGCGTTCATGAAGGAGCATGCCGTCATTCCGATTCGGGACGACGTCGTGGCCATCGATTCGCGGCCGACGCGGAAATACGATGTCGGCTACATCCCCGGCGCCATCAACATCCCCGACACGCGGTTCGACAAGATGACGGACCTGCTGCCCGAGGACAAATCCAAGCTCCTGATCTTCTATTGCGGCGGCGAGAAATGCATGCTCAGCCATAAATCGGCCTTCAAGGCGGAGAAGCTCGGCTACACCAACATCAAGGTCTTCGCGGCCGGGTTCCCGGCTTGGGTCAAGGACGGCAATCTGACCTCGGTCAGCGCGGCGCGGGTCAAGAAGCTCATCGACAAGAAGGCGGATGTCGTCCTCATCGACAGCCGCCCCGCCCGCAGATTCAAGGGCGGATCGGTGCCGACGGCGATCAGCATCCCCGACACCCGCTTCGCGAAGATGACGGACATGCTGCCGGCGGAGAAGGATAAAGAGCTAATCTTCTTCTGCGGCGGCAATAAATGCCCGCTCAGCACGAAATCAGCCATCAAGGCCAAGGATCTCGGCTACACCAACGTAAAGGTCTTCCAGGCCGGCTATCCCGCATGGGTCAAGGCGTACGGCAAAAGCGAGCCGGTCATGGCCGCAGCCGATGGCGCCGCGAAAGAGGCCGGGGCGGCAAAGGTGGCGATCGAAACCGGCGACGAGCCGGAAATCATCACCATCGAATCATTTAAGAAGATCGTCGAGCAGGCGCCCGAGATGGTTCACCTCATCGATGTCCGCGATCCCGAGGAAGTCGAGAGCGGCGCCTTCAAGACCGCCGTCAACATCCCGGTCGACACCATCGAGGACCAGGTCGCCGAGCTGCCGGACGACAAGCCGATCATTTTCGTATGCTCGACCGGCGCCCGCAGCGGCGAGGCCTTTGACATCGTCAGCCTCGAGCGCGAGGACCTGAAGATGTATTTCCTCGACGCCGAGGTCACCTTTGCCGCGGACGGGTCCTACGAGATCACGCCGCCGGCCATGTAGGCCGAC
>JANQJG010000168.1 GCA_028281785.1 Rhodospirillales bacterium | reverse complement strand
AGCCTTGGTGGGGACGGGCTCCCGGCCGCGTCCGGGGATCGGTAATCATCAGCCGATCCCCGGACACCCCCACTGTGCAGCAAATCGAAGACACAAGGGGGTCTTGTTTCCCAAGCCCCCACCTCTCCTTGATCCTCTCCCCCCCAAAGGGCGGAGAGGAGACGCAACGGCAATTCCACGCCCCGGTGTCGATTGCCCGGGGTCGGGGTGTTGGCCTATATCTCGCCCATGAGTGAAAGCCCAGGTAAGGCCAGCGACATTCCGGTCGGCGACTGGATCGACCGCCGCGCACCGGCCGTGGTCCGCCCCTATCTCCGGCTGTCCCGCGTCGACCGGCCGATCGGGACCTGGCTGCTGCTGCTGCCCTGCTGGTGGGGCGTGGCGCTGGCCTCGCCGGGATGGCCCGATCCGATCTTGCTCATCCTGTTCGCCATCGGCGCCCTGGTCATGCGCGCGGCCGGCTGCGTCGTCAACGACATCGCGGACCGCGACTTCGACGGCCGGGTGGCGCGCACCGCCACGCGCCCGATCGCCAGCGGCGCGATCTCCGTGCGCCAAGCTCTGGTCTTCCTCGGTGGCCTGCTGGCGGTCGGCTTCCTGGTCCTGATCCAGCTTCACCCGGTGGCGGTGCTGGTCGGCGTCTGCTCGCTGCCGCTGATTGCCATCTATCCCTACACCAAGCGCATCACCTATTGGCCTCAGGCGGTGCTCGGCCTGACCTTCAACTGGGGCGCGCTGGTCGGATGGGTCGCCGTCCGCGGCGAGATGGACTGGGCCGCGGTTGCCCTGTATGCGGCCGGCTTCTTCTGGACCATGGGCTACGACACCATCTATGCCCATCAGGACAAGGCCGACGACCTTCTGGTCGGGGTCAAGTCCTCGGCCCTCAAGCTGGGCGCGCGCACGCGGCCCTGGCTGTTCGTGTTCTACGGGGCGGCGGTCGTGCTGCTGGCGACGGCCGGTTTGGCGGCGGATCTGTCCTGGCCGTACTTCGTGGGGCTGGCCGCGGCCGCCTGGCATCTCGGCCGTCAGGCCGCGACCGTCGATATCGACGACCCAAAGGACTGTCTCGCCAAATTCAAATCGAACCGGGATTTCGGGCTGATCCTTTTCGCGGCCCTGGTCGCGGCTCAACTGGCGTGACGGTGGCGGCGGCGCCGAGATAGGCGCCGATATCGACCTCGTCGATCTGGCCGGGCTTGAGGAACCGTTCCGCATAGTCCCGGTAGACCCCCGACGTCAGGAACAGCTCGAACAGATCCGGATCGATATCTCCGCGGTCGCGCGCCTCTGCCAGGATGGCGATGCTCTCGCTCAACGGCTTGGATCTCTTGTAGGGCCGATCCGGCGCCGTGAGGGCTTCGAAGATGTCGGCCACGGCCATGACGCGGGCCGGGATCGACATGTCCTCGCCTTTCAGTTGGCGCGGATAGCCGGTGCCGACCATGGTTTCGTGATGCCCTCCCGCATATTCGGGCACCCGCCGCAGGTGTTTGGGGAAGGGCAGCTGCTCCAGCATCAGGATGGTCTGCACGATATGGGCCTTGATGTGGTAGCGCTCCTCCTCGGTCAGGGTGCCCCGGGGAACGCTGAGATTGTGGATTTCGCCCAGATTGTACTTGCGCTCGGGCATGGGGAATCGGAAGCCCTGGCGGTTGTTTACGGTAACGACGTCGTCGGGGGCCCAATCGACGAGGTGATCGGCCCTGTCGTCGAGCAGGCCTTCCTCGACCGGGAGCGGAGGAGGTGACCGCCGGGACTTGCGCTCGAACTCGTCCCGCGAGATGCCGATGCGGTCGTCGAGCGTGCGCTTCCATGTCGTCGCCGCGATGCGGCGGAGGCGCGCGATGTCTTCGCCGCCCATCTTCTCGCCGCCGATATTGCGGGCGGCGACGAAGGCGAAATCCTCGTCGAGCCGGCGCAGGCCGTCCTCAAGGCGCTGGCGCAGCGCCGCCTCGTCACCGCCGGCGAGCAGATCCTTGAGACAGGCGATCTCGAGGTCCCGCTTCGCGACCTCGAACCGGGTGCGGATCTCGTGGATGCGGTCGTATTTGGTCTCGAGCTTCGTCGACTTGTCGACGACGTATTCCGGCGTCGTCACCTTGCCGCAATCGTGCAGCCAGGCGGCGATATGAAGCTCGTCCCATTCCTCCTCCGTGAGGTCGAAACCGGCGAAGGGCGGTGCGTCGGAGCGGCAGGCCGCGGCGACGAGCATCTTGGTCAGCTCCGGCACCCGCTGGCAGTGGCCGCCGGTATAGGGCGACTTCGCGTCGATGGCATTGGCGATCACCCTAATGAAGGAGTCGAGGAGGTCCCGCTGGGCCTGGATGAGCTGCTGATTGTCGAGCGCTACGGCGGCCTGCGAGGCCAAGGCCTCGATGACGGGAAAGATCTCCGGCGGGAACGGGACGACCTCCCGGCTCACTGGGTCGAGGGCATTCAGAAGCTGCAGGACGCCGATCACCTCGCCTTCGTGATTGCGCAACGGAACGGTCAGGAACGATTTCGAGCGGTATCCCGTGCCCTCGTCGAAATGCTTTGTCCCCGAGAAGTCGAACTCACGCGTCTCATAGGCATCCTGAATGTCGATCGTGCGCCCGGTCAGAGCCGCATGGGTCGCGACATTGGCGTGGTTGGGTTCACGCGAGGCCGGGTCGTAGAGGGGCAGTGGCGGGAAGGGAATAGGCTCATCCGTCGTTCCGCCCATGGCGATGCCGAGGGAGTCGTTGCGCATGATCTCGAAGCACAGGCTGTCTTCCTCCGTGCGCAGATAGAGGGTGCCGCCATCCGCGTGACAGAGCTTCTTCGCCTCCAGAAGAATCATCTCCATGAGGCGGTTGAAGTTCCGTTCCGCCGACAGCGCGATGCCGATCTCGATCAGCCGCTCATAGCGCGCCGCCGACTCCTCGGTCGCCGGGGTCCCGGCATCACGGGTCATGGATCGGTCTCACATCGCCGGCGCTCCGCCGGTGACCGCGACGCGGGCGCCCATGCCGTTCGCCCCCGCCCGTTCGGGATCAGTGACAAGATGCCTTCGGTCCTCGATTCGGTGTCCACGACCATAGGTATTCCGTTTTCGCGCTCCTGGCAATCGACCTTAACCAAGCCCACGAGTCGGGTATCGGGGCGATCCGGCGCGGCGGCGCGCGTTTCTCGAATATGACGTGATCGCGATTGCCCGAGGATTCAACGCTTGGTCATGCAATTTTGGGTGATGCCGGTGCGCGGGGATAGGTCTGGTCGTCCCAAGCAGTTGGATGACCCTTGACGAGACGCCATCGGGCCGGTCGAAATAGCGGCCGTCTCTCACTCGGATTCCCGCCATGGTTTACGCGAGCTTACGCGATTTCGCCGATCACCTCGAACGCGATGGACGTCTGGTGCGGGTCACGGAGCCCGTATCGCCGGTTCTCGAACTGACCGAGATCCAGACCCGCCTGCTCGCCGAGCAGGGCCCCGCGGTCCTGTTTGAACGGGTGGCGAGGCCGGACGGCGCCCCCTACGACATGCCGGTGCTGGTCAACCTGTTCGGGACCGTCGAGCGCGTGGCCTGGGCGATGAACCGAAAGCCAGGTGGCCTGCGCGAGATCGGCGAGATGCTCGCCGACCTCCGGCAGCCCGAGCCGCCCAATGGCTGGCGGGAGGCCCTCGACATGCTGCCGATCTTCCGCCAGGTGATGGCCATGTCGCCGAAGACCGTCCGCCGCGCGCCCTGCCAGGATTTGGTGCTGACCGGCGAGGACGTCGATCTCGGCCGGCTGCCCGTCCAGACCTGCTGGCCGGGAGAGCCGGCGCCGCTCATCACCTGGCCGCTGGTAATCACGCGCGGGCCGGAGCCCGAGGGAGCCGACGGCGACCCCCGCGACGGCTACAATCTCGGCGTCTATCGCATGCAGGTGACCGGGCGGAACACGACCCTGATGCGCTGGCTACCCCATCGCGGCGGCGCCCAGCAATTCGCCCGCTGGAAGGCGAAGCGCCAGGAGCCGATGCCGGTCGCGGTGGTCATCGGCGCCGACCCCGCCTGCCTGATCGCCGCCGTCTCGCCGCTTCCCGACACCCTGTCGGAGTATCAGTTCGCCGGGCTGCTCAGGGGCCGCAGCGTCGATCTGGTGGATTGCCGGACGGTTCCGCTCAAGGTGCCGGGCAATGCCGAGATCGTGCTCGAAGGGCATGTCTCGCTGGAAGACCTCGGCGAGGAAGGGCCGTATGGCGACCATACCGGGTACTACAACGCCGCCGAGCCCTTCCCGGTGTTCACGGTAAGCGCCCTGACCATGCGCCGCCGGCCGATCTATCTCTCGACCTTCACCGGTCGTCCGCCGGACGAGCCGTCGGTGCTGGCCGAGGCCCTGACCGACGTGTTCGGCCCGCTGCTCACGCGGCAGTTCCCCGAGATCGCGGATTTCTGGCTGCCGCCGGAGGCCTGCTCCTACCGCGTCGCCGTGGTTGCTCTCCGGAAGGCCTATCCCGGCCATGCCCGGCAGATCATGATGGGCGTCTGGTCCTATCTCAGACAGTTCATGTACACCAAGTTCGTCATCGTCGTGGACGCCGATCTCGATGCCCGCGACTGGCGGGACGTAATCTGGGCCGTGGCCACCAATGTCGATCCGGCGCGCGACGTGATGGTGGTCGAGGGCACGCCCATCGACAGCCTCGACTTCGCCTCGCCCGAGCCCGGCCTCGGCAGCAAGATGGGCATCGACGCGACCACCAAGATCCCGCCCGAGACCCGGCGCGAATGGGGCCGCAAGCTCGCCATGGACCAGGACGTGATCGCCGAGGTCACGCGCAAATGGGCGTCCTACGGCCTGCCGGGGCGGGGAAAGCCGATCTGGTAGGGAGCCGCTTGAAAAGTGATTTGAGGTGGTAGGAAGATCTATGGCCTCGGCCAGGCTGACCAGTCGGGGGCGGGTGACGATCCCGAAATCCGTTCGCGAGCGGCTGGGCCTCTCGACCGGAGACCGCGTCGAGTTCGTGCCGGCGGACGACGGTGGATTCACGATCGTGCCGGTCACGGTCGACATTGCCGAGCTCAAGGGCGTCCTGCCCAAGCCGAAGCGTCCCGTGACGCTGGAGGAGATGGACGGCGGCGATCGCCGCCAGAGCTAATACCGTCCGCCCGCCGGACTAGCTCCACGTCCCCGGCGAATCCAGGGCCTTCTCTGCGCTTGTTTGGACCGTGAGATTTAAACCACAGAGAACACAGAGCGCACAGAGATGGACACAGAGAAGAGGGAGCGCGCGCTGTGCGCGCTTTAACCTTGCCTCGCGCCAGCGAGGCCTCTGTGTAACCTCGGTGTTCTCTGTGCTCTCTGTGGTAAGCGGCTAAAGCGTTGGGCCTCGCCTTGATCCTCTCGGCCAGGGGCGGCGAGGAAAACCAGAGTCGGCGCCGTCATAAGCGATTCGCGCTTTCGCTGGGAGTGGTTGACGGCGACGGCGGCCGAACGTAGGGTCCGGCGCCGATAGGGGACAGCGGAACGGATCTCGCCATGACGGAGCTGCGCGCGGTCGCGGAGAACAGCAAGGCCTGGCCCTTCGCCGAGGCGCGCGAGGTGCTGAAACGCGTCGGCGGCAAGGCGCCGGAGAGCGGGCAGGTCCTTTTCGAGACCGGATACGGGCCGTCCGGCCTGCCGCATATCGGCACCTTCGGCGAGGTCGCGCGCACCTCCATGGTCCGCCATGCCTTCGCCCAGCTTTCCGACCTGCCGACGCGGCTGATCGCCTTCTCCGACGACATGGACGGGCTGAGGAAGGTGCCCGACAACATCCCCAACCGGGAGATGATGGCCGAGCATCTGGGCAAGCCCCTGACGGCCATTCCCGACCCCTTCGGCACCCATGAGAGCTTTGGCCATCACAACAATGCCCGGCTGCGCGCCTTTCTCGACGCCTTCGGCTTCGAGTACGAGTTCGTGAGCTCGACCGAGTGTTACGGCAGCGGTCGGTTCGACGCGGCGCTCCTCCGGGTTCTCGAATGCTATGACGAGGTCACCAATGTCATCCTGCCGACGCTGGGGCCCGAGCGGCGCGCGACCTACAGCCCGTTCCTGCCGGTCTGCCCGAAGACCGGGCGGGTCCTACAGGCGCCGGTCGTGGCGCGGGACACGCAGGCCGGCACCATCGTCTACGAGGATTCCGAGGGCGGCCGGGTCGAGACGCCGGTAACCGGTGGGCGCTGCAAGCTGCAATGGAAGGCCGACTGGGCCATGCGCTGGTACGCGCTCGGCGTCGAATACGAGATGTCGGGGAAGGACCTGATCGATTCGGTCCGCCTGTCGGGGCGCATCTGCCGAATCCTCGGCGGCACGCCGCCCGCTGGCTTCACCTATGAGCTTTTCCTCGACGAGAAGGGCGAGAAGATCTCCAAGTCCAAGGGCAACGGCCTGGCCGTCGAGGACTGGCTGAGCTATGCCCCGCCGGAGAGCCTGGCGCTGTTCATGTTCCAGAAGCCGAAGGCGGCCAAGCGGCTCTATTTCGACGTCATCCCCCGGACCGTGGACGAGTATCTGAGCCATCTCGCCGCCTTCCCCGGGCAGGAGCCGGCCAAGCAAATCGACAATCCGGCCTGGCACATCCACCGGGGCGAGCCGCCTCGCGAGGAGGCGCATCTGAGCTACAACGTGCTGCTGAACCTGGCGAGCGTCTGCCACACAGAGGACAAGGCGGTGCTGTGGCATTTCATCTCCCGCTACCGGCCCGGGGTGACGGCCGAGACCGCGCCGATCCTCGACCGCCTGGTCGACTGCGCCATCACCTACTACCGGGATTTCGTGAAGCCGGCCAAGGCCTACCGCCTGCCCGACGAGACCGAGCGTAAGGCGCTCGGCGAGCTTGCCGACGCCATCGAGGCGCTGCCGGCGGACGCCGATGCCCAGGCCCTGCAGACCGAGGTCTACGAGATCGGTAAGCGCCATCCCTTCCCCGACCTCAAGTCCTGGTTCCGGGCGCTCTACCAGATTTTGCTCGGCCAGAACGAGGGGCCGCGCATGGGCTCCTTCATCGCCCTCTACGGGCGGGCGGAGACGGTCGGACTGATCCGCCGGGCCCTCGCCGGCGAGGACCTCAGCGCCTGACGGCCGTTTGCTTCTCGGGGGTCGCGTCCTCCTGTGGCCGGCCCGCCCCGGCGGCGAAGGCGAAGTAGAGTTCGCGCGCCTGCCGGCAGACCGGGCCGATGGGGAAGTCCCGGGTTTCGAGGCGGGTGCAGGGCGCGACCTTGAAATAATTGCCGCTGGCGAACAGCTCGTCGGCCTCGAGCAGCTCTTCGAACAAGACGGTGCGCTCGACGACCTCGACTCCGGCTTCGCGCAACAGCGCGATGACCCGCTGTCGGGTGATGCCGTTGAGAAACGTGCCGTTCGCCGCCGGGGTGTGCACGATCCCGTCCTTGGCCAGGAACAGGTTGGCATAGGCGAATTCCGCGACATTGCCGTCGGGATCGAGCACGACCGCCGTCTCGGCCCCCTTGGTCCTGGCCTCGCGCAGGCAACGCGCGACGTTCGGGTAGAGGCAGGCCGCCTTGGCGTCGGTGGGCGCCATGTCGGTCGCCGGCCGCCGGTAGGAGGCGAGGCAGGCGCTGAACCCGTCGGGGGCCGGCAGCGGCGACTCGACGACGATGAGCGCGAATTTCGTGCTCGCCGGGTCGGGGACGATGAAACCGTCCTCGGCATAAAACATGGGACAGATGTAGAGTTCGGCATCCTCGGGAAACCGGTGGATGCCTTCCCAGGACAGGGCTTCCAGCTCCTCCGCGGAGATCTCAGGCTCGAGCCCCATCACCCGGGCGGAGTGGAGGGCTCTTGCGCAATGGCGGTCGAGATCGGGTGCGACTCCCCGGATCGCGCGGGCGCCGTCGAAGGCGACGGACGACATCCACATGGCATGGGTGCGTGGCCCCAGAACCTTGGGGTTTCCCCGATGCCATGCGCCGTCCATGAAAACGAGCCCTTCGCCGGCCCCGGCCTTGCCCATCAGTCACCTCCGAACCGTTCCGGGTAAGCGCATCCAAGGGAGGATAGCACGTTTTCGCCGCCGGAGCCGCGAAACCGAAACCGCGACGGACGGCTACTGGCTGACCCAGACGATGCGGGCGATCCAGGCGACTTCCTCGATGGCGAGGACCCGTTCCTCGCCTTTCGGATTGAAGGGGTCGAGCTCGATCCGGCGGGCCGAGCGCCGTCTGAGCTCCATGGCGAAAACCTCGCCGCGCCGCGTCCGAACGACGACGCGGTCGCCCCGGCGGACGCCGGCCTGGGGTGAAACGATCAGGATATGGCCGTCGCGATACACCGGCTCCAAGGCGTCGCCGCTGACCTCCAGGGCGAAAGCGTGCGCATCGCCAAGCTCCGGAAAGGGGATTTCGTCCCATCGGCCCTCGACCGGACGGCCCGATTCGTCGAAAAGCCCGTCCGCCATCGCTTGGCCCATGGAGAGGAAGGGAAGATTTCGGTAGATCCCGTTTTCCTCGCCGTCTCCGACATAGGAGACGAACTCTCCCAGGGTCGCGCCGGTTGCCGCGAGGATCTTGCTGATGCTTTCGGTGCTCGGCCAGCGCAGCTTGCCGTCGCGGGTGATTCGCTTGCTCTTGTTGAAAGTGGTCGGATCGAGACCGGCCCGCCGCGCCAAACCGGAGGCGGAGTACCCGTGTTCCTGAGCCAGTCGGTCGATCGCTCGCCAGACATGAACATGTTTCAGCATGGGAACATTTTCATATGCCGCGTATCGCGAGACAATAGGAAAATTTGCAGCCTCACTCCCCTTTTTAGTTATGTACGGTCGAGAGGGCCTTCCAGGGGAGGGCGTCTGTCAAGCGCCTGGTGCACCCGTCAAGCCTGGGGCCGCTCCAGCATATCCAGGATTTCGGCGGCGGCGCTGGGGATATGGGTGCCGGGGCCGTAGATGGGCGCGACGCCCAGGGCCTTGAGTTCGCCCTGGTCGCGCGGAGGGATGATGCCGCCGCAGACGACGAAGACATCCTCGGCGTCGAGCCGTTTCAATTCCTGCAGGAGGGCTGGCACCAGCGTCTTATGGGCGCCCGCCTGGGTCGACACGCCGACGACATGCACGTCGTTGTCCGCGGCGGCGCGGGCGGCCTCCTCCGGCGTCTCGAACAGGGGGCCGATATCGACGTCGAAGCCGAGATCGGCAAAGGCCGTGGCGATCACCTTGGCGCCACGGTCATGCCCGTCCTGGCC
The DNA here is from genome assembly GCA_028281785.1 of Rhodospirillales bacterium. Taxonomy (GTDB): domain Bacteria; phylum Pseudomonadota; class Alphaproteobacteria; order Rhodospirillales; family Shumkoniaceae; genus JANQJG01. Next base: position 8,921 of record JANQJG010000168.1, on the reverse strand, counting down.
CATCTTCACGACCATCAGCCGCGGCCGCCGCCCCTCCTCCTCGGCGAAGCGGGCGACCCTCTCCCGGATGTCGTGGAGCGCCGGATCATCGCCCAGCGCGCCCGCATAGACGCCGGAGATGGGCCGGCTGTGCGGCCGGTGGCGGCCGAACACCGCGGCGAGCGCCTCCGTGACCTCGCCGACGGTGGCCCGCGCGCGTATCGCCTCGATGCTAAGCGCGAGCAGGTTGCCGCTTTCCGCCTCCGCGGCCCGGGTCAGGTTGTCGAGGGTACCCCGGCATGCGGCGTTGTCGCGCGACGACCTGACCCGCTCGAGTCGGGCGATCTGCATCTCCCGGACCCGCCTGTTGTCGACCTCCAGCAGCTCGACCTCCTCCTCGGTGTCGGGCGGATAGGCGTTGACCCCGACGACCACGTCCTCGCCCCGGTCCTGCCGCGCCTGTTTGCGCGCCGCCGCTGCCTCGATGCGCTGCTGGGGAACCCCGGCCTCCACGGCGCGGGTCATGCCGCCGATTTCCTCGATCTCGGCGATCAGCTTCCGGGCCTCCGCGGCCAGGGAATGGGTCAGGCTCTCCAAGTAGTAGCTGCCGCCCAGGGGATCGACGACCCGGGAGATGCCGGTTTCCTCGGCCAAAATGAGCTGCGTGTTGCGCGCGATGCGGGCGGAGGAGGGGGTTGGCAGCGCCAGCGCCTCGTCGAAGGCGTTGGTGTGCAGGCTCTGCGTGCCGCCGAGAACCGCCGCGAGGGCCTCGACCGTCGTGCGGATGACGTTGTTGTACGGATCGGAGGCCGCCAGCGACACGCCCGAGGTCTGGCAATGGGTGCGGAGCATCATCGAGCGCGGGTCCCCGGGATCGAAGGCCTGCATCAGCTCCGCCCAGAGGAGCCGCGCCGCCCTGAGCTTGGCGATCTCCATGAAGAAGTTCATGCCGATGGCGAAGAAGAAGCTCAGGCGCGGCGCGAAGCGGTCGATGCTCAGGTCACGCCCGAGCGCGGCGCGGACATAGTCCAACCCGTCGGCCAGGGTGAAGGCCAGTTCCTGGACCGCGGTCGCGCCCGCCTCCTGCATGTGATAGCCGGAAATCGAGATCGGGTTGAACCTGGGCAGACGCTCGGTGGCATGGGCGATGACATCGGCGACGATGCGCATGCTTGGCGCGGGCGGATAGATGAAGGTGTTGCGGACCATGAACTCCTTCAGAATGTCGTTCTGAATGGTGCCCCGCAACGCCTCCGGCCGCGCGCCCTGCTCCTCGGCCGCGACGATGAAGGCGGCCATGACGGGAAGCACGGCCCCGTTCATGGTCATCGAGACGCTGACCCGGTCGAGCGGGATGCCGTCGAACAGGATCTTCATGTCCTCGACCGAATCGATGGCGACCCCGGCCTTGCCGACGTCCCCCGTGACCCGGGCGTGGTCGGAGTCGTATCCGCGATGGGTGGCGAGATCGAAGGCGACCGAGAGCCCGGTCTGGCCGGCGGCGAGGTTAGCGCGAAAAAACGCGTTCGAGTCCTCCGCCGTCGAGAAGCCGGCATATTGCCGGACCGTCCAGGGGCGGTGGGTGTACATGGTCGCCCGCGGGCCGCGGGTAAAGGGGGGAAAACCGGGCAGCCCGTGGGCGTCTTCCAGCGCCTCCAGATCGGCGGCCGTGTAGAGGGGTTTGACGCGGATTCCCTCGGGCGTATCCCAGCCCGAGGGGGTGGCCGCAGCCTTCCCCGTTTCCCGCGCGGCCGCGTCGAGCCAGTCCTGCAAATTCTTGTCTGGAAACCGCGGCATCGGCTTGCCTCGCCCTGTCAGGCGTCTAGTATACCCTTGTGTTGCCGCCGTCCGAACCCAATGTTAACGGCGCCGGTTTACGGTGGCAGGAAGGCGATAATGGGAGGATGACATACAAAATAAGGGTAGCGGTGTTGAAGGCGCACGCTACTTGTTGTAAATCACACAAAGTAATACTGTAACGTGTATCTGTACGCGTGCCGAAATTCCGGGAGAAGCGAGTTGATCGCCGATGGGGGGGCGATGGTCAGCAACACCAAGAAAACGGATAGAACATGACGATCGAATGGAGCGAGGATCAAGTTAACGCGCTCGTTGAACTCTGGAATGAAGGCCTACCGACCAGCGAGATTGGGCGCCGCCTCGGCACCACGAAGAACGCCGTTGTGGGCAAGGCCCATAGGCTGGGTCTGAGCAAACGCCAGTCCCCAATTCACAAGAAAGCGCCGCCGGCGGAAGTGGTTCGGCTGGGCGAGCTGCGCACCGGCATGTGCAGTTGGCCGCTCGGCGAGCCCGGAACACCGGACTTTCAGTTTTGCGGGCGTCCGGCGGTGCCCGGGAAGCCCTACTGTGCCGAGCATTGTTCCGTGGCCTATGTCAGCGGCAAGGACCGCAAGGAGACCACGGAGGCCGCCTGACACCCGTATCGACGGCAAAGGGCGGGCGGATTTGAAGATACTTCCCGCCTGATCCGGCAGCTACGCCGGATCGGACGGGTCTCAAATCGCAAGCTTGCGGCCTGATCGGCCCGAAAGCTTGCGATTTGGCAACACCTGAAAAGGGGGCGCCGGGCCGCCCCAGACCCCCATTTCGCCTTGTAACAATTGAAAAAAAGTACAGTGAGCAAAGCGAACGACTTTTTTTCACGGAGAATGATTGGGCATCCGGATTAAGCGTCGTCCGCCGGCCGGTAGGTGAGGCCGCCTTCCTCCTCCAGCCGTTTGGCGATGCGCGTCAGGCTGCTGATCGCGGTGGCGATCTGCCCCTCCGGCACGCCCTCGCTGAAGCGAAAGGTCAAATCCTCGACGAAGATCTTGCGCGAGCGCTGGCTCATATTGCCGTAGAGCTTCTTCGTCAGGGCCTCGTCGTCCTCTCCGAGCTTGAGGAGGATGAGCAGATCCTCATGAGCGGCGCTCCCCAGCAGCCGTTGGACGCCCACGTCGTCGGCCTTTACGATCCGCTGGATGAAGGCGCGGGCGCGTTCCCGCGGGCCGGCGGTGATGGCGCCGTCTGGAAGCAGCGTCTTCGTCAACTCGAGAAGCAGCAGCTTCACTTCGTTTCGGTTGAGCGCGATCTCGGTCTCGCCGAAATGAAGCACATACACGTCGGGGCTGGACTGTTGGACGACGATACGCATGGCGTCCTTGCTGACTCACCCGGGTTCGGGAAGGCTCGCACAGAGGGCGGGGGCGCGCAAGTTCTTCGATACCCATGCGCTCTTGACCCAGGCCTTCGTGGGTGTATCATCAGCCCGCCATGTGGAGACAGCAACCTTTTCCGGTGAGCGGCATAGGGCGAATTAGCGGCCCGGTTCTCGTCTGAGAACCGGGAGCGTCGTCGTATCTCGCAAACGCCAGGAAAAGGAAGTTGTTTGTCATGTCTCGAATGCCCGATGCCGGGCCCCAACCCGAAACCTATACCGCCTGCTTTGCCGTCCATGCCCCGGCCGAACCCTCGGTCATGCCGCGGGTGCTGGATGTTTTCACCCGCCGGGGGCTTGTTCCGAGCGTCTGGTACAGCACCCTGTGCGGGCCGGACAAGCAGGAGCTCCAGATCGACGTTCAGGTCGCCGATCTACGCCCCGAGGCCGCGCAGCGGCTGGCGCAGTGCTTGCGCCAGCTGGTTTGCGTCAGCTGCGTCCTGACCTCGGAAAAGCGCTACGCGCTGACGGCGTGACGGAAACTCGATACACGGCCGGGAGAGCCCAGTGAGTTTTCTCGACCGTATCGACGAGTGCCGCGTTTTCGACGACTCGAAGTATCGGCCGTTCCGGGTCGAGGGGGCCGAGGTCGGCCTGGTGGATCACGCGCTTACCGATCTGCTGGCGGACTATACGGAGGCCTTCCATGTCGGCCGCGGCGAGATCGGATTCGCCGCGGATCTGAAAACCCCGTCCGCGCGCAGCCGGACCATCGCCGCAGTCCTTGACGACCTGCGGGGTCGGGGCGAGATCAAAGGGTGGCGGGACGAGCCCTTTCCCGTCGCGGCATCCCATGCCGCGCCGATCCTGTTCACGATGGAACGGGCGGCCGTGCCGCGGTTCGGCGTGCGCGCCTATGGCGTGCATGTGAACGGCGTGGTGCGCGACGGCGAGTCGCTCAGGATGTGGATCGCCCGCCGCAGCCCGAACAAGCAGACGGAGCCCGGCAAGCTCGATCAGATCGTCGCTGGGGGGCAGCCGGCGGGGCTCGGCCTGCGCGAAAACCTGGTCAAGGAGTGCGCGGAGGAGGCGGATATTCCGGCCAAGCTCGCCCGGCGCGCGGTCGCCGTGAGCGCCGTCAGCTATCGCACCGAACGGCGGGAGGGGCTGCGCCGGGACGTCGAATTCTGCTACGACCTGGAGCTGCCGCCCGGATTCGAGCCCAGGAACACCGACGGCGAGGTCGCCGGCTTCGAGCTCTGGCCCATCGAACGCGTGATCGAGGCCGTGCGCGACACCGACGCCTTCAAGTTCAACTGCAGCCTCGTGATCATCGATTTCCTGATCCGGCACGGCTTCATCGAGCCGGACCATCCGGACTACGTCGCGCTGATCACGGGCCTCCGCGGCCTTCAAGCGTGACGGCGCTGCCTCAGCCGCGCCGCGCCGATCACGAGCGCCGTAACGACGATGGCAATGCCCAGAAGTCCGACCGCGATCCGAAGATCGCTGAGCAGGCCCGGGTCGAGCAGCAGCACGACGCCGAGACCCAGCATCATCAGCCCCGAAAGCAGCTTCAGCGCGCGGCCCTCGCCCTCCTGCAGCTTGCGCGACCCCATCGTGACCACGAAGATCGTGACGATGACCAGCAGCGGCAGCACGTAAACCAGGTTGTAGTAGGCGAGGTAGAGGTAGTAGCCGGTGGTCGGCAGCTCGTTCAGCGTCAGCACCCTTGTGAACACCATGGGAAAGCCCGAGGTGCAGAGCAGCTCATAGGAATTGGCGGCGAGCGCCAGCGCCACGGTGCCGGCGAGCATGGCCGGCAGGCTCGAGGCGCCGACCAGCGACCGCATGCGTGTGTAAAGCCGCGGCTTCGCGTCCTCGGGAATGCCCAGGCTCACCCCCTTCCCGAACCAGAAGAAGTCCTTGATGTTGACCAGCGCCAGCCCGATGGCCGCGACCGCGGCGATGACCGTCACCCACCGGATCTCCCCGGCCAGCAGGAACAGGTTCAGCCAGGCCGCCATGAAGGCGAAGTACACGAGCCCGGACGCGGCGACGAAGATACCGCCGACCAGGGCCATGCGGGCCCGGCTCGGCGTGTGAACCAGCAGGCTCAGCAGGAACAGCAGCACGAAGAAGGCGCAGGGGTTGAAGGCGTCCAGCCCGGCGATGACCGCCGTGAACACGGGAAGCGACATCGATCCCGGGTCGATCTGCCCGAACAGCGGCACCTCGATCGGCGGGGGCGGCGCGGCTCGTGTCTCCTGCATCTGACCGCTGAGCAACCGTTCCCGGCAGGCTTCGAGCCCCTGCCGCATCCGGACACCCGTGGTCTCGGCCGAGCCGAAACCGGTTTCGAGCTTGCCGCAGGAGAAGAAGGCCGGGACCGCGCTCGCCTCCTCGCCGAGGAGCCGGCCCATCAGGAGATAGAGCTCGACCGCCACCGGGCGGCTCACGTCCAGGGATCTGACATCCAGCCAGGGAAGCTCGCGCGCCATGTCCCGGATGACCGGATTGGCCTTCTTGCAGTGGGGACAGCTTTCGGACCAGAAGTAGTAGAGGATCACGGTCGGCTCGCCGGCCTCGTCCTCCCCGTACCACAGCGAGGACGGTTCCGCGGCGGCGGCCGCGAATACGGTCATGGCCAGCAGCGCGGCCAGCAGGAGCCGGCCCAGGCTCCTTCGAATCATGGATGACATCGTTTTCCGAGTGGGTGTTCAGTACGGCCACATTCTAATCCGTTCGTCAGCCAATCATAGCCCTTACGTCACTTGGGGTTTTCCCTGACTCGCGCAACGCGCGGAGGGTCAGCGACCGGTCGCGCTTGGCGAAGCGGCGGCCCTCGGCATCCGTCAGCAGCCGGTGATGGTGGTAGCCGGGCGCCTCCAGGCCCAGCAGGGCCTGCAGCAGGCGGTGGACATGGGTCGCGTGGAACAGGTCCTTGCCGCGCGTAACCACCGTGACGCCCTGGATATGGTCGTCCAGCGTGACCGCCAGATGATAGCTGGTCGGCGTGTCCTTGCGGGCCAGCACGACATCGCCGAACAGGCCCGGGGCCGCCGCGATCTCGCCTTCCTCGCGGTCGTGCCAGCTCAAGGGGCCGGCCGCCGCGGCCGCCTTCGCCATGTCGAGCCTAAGCGCGAAGGGCCGGCCCGAGCTCACGCGCTCGGCCCGCGCCCCGGCGTCGAGGGCGCGGCAGGTCCCGGGATAGAGGGGCCCGTCGGGTCCGTGCGGCGCGTGGCCGGCGGCCTCGATCTCGCGGCGAATGTCGGCGCGGGTGCAGAAGCAGGGATAGAGCAGGCCGCGCCGCTCCAGATCCCCGAGGACTGCGGCATAAGCGTCGAAATGCTCGGACTGGCGGCGGACGGGGGTCTCCCAGCTCAGCCCGAGCCAGGTGAGGTCCTCGAGGATGGCGGCCTCGAAGTCGCGCCGGCAGCGGGTCCGGTCGATGTCCTCGATGCGCAGAAGAAAACGCCCGCCCGCTTTCCGCGCCTCGGCTTCCGCGAAGAGGGCTGAATAGGCGTGGCCAAGATGAAGATGGCCTGTGGGGCTGGGGGCGAAGCGCGTCACCACGGTCGCCGGGGCGCCGCGCGTGTCCTTTTTCTCAGGCATGGCGTGACACTAGAGCATTTCTCACCCTTATGGGCGCATTCTGACAGAGCGGTTTCTGGCCGTGGCCAGGAGGTCGCCGCGGAGCGTATCGCGGACTGAGCCCGGAATTCTCCCCAGGAAATGGCCCTGCGTTGCGGTTTCGGCGGGCGGATGCCAGGAAGGTGGTGAAAAGCGTATGGGGTCATACGGTTGAGCCGCCTGACGCCGCAGGCGCCCGCCGAAACGTAACCCGCCGGGCCGGTTTAGGCCGCCGACAGGGGGCGTCGGACGGCTCGACCGATGGCCGTGCATCGCGCTTCGCCGTTCTCCTGCCCTGTCGGCGGCCTAAACCGGCGCAGGATCAATTCCTGGGGAGAACTCCGAGCTGGGGTCAAGGCGCCCGACGCCGTCCACGGTCCGAAACCGCCTGCCCCGAAGGGGTGGGCCGCGGCGGCCATCCGCAGCGTTGTCCGGCTCGCCCGATGGCCCCGCATCGCGCGTCGCCGGACGCCTGGCGGCCTGAACCGCCGCGGCCACATCAGAAAGGGTCCATAAGCGCGAGAATTGCTCTTTCATGCGGCTTCGAGTAGGACTGCGGCCTCAAACCGACTTTCAGGAGGCTCCATGCCCGACGCCCTGCCGACGCTCTCCGGCCCCGAAATCGCGCCCGCGACCGGGGACCGCCCCGAACATCTCGTGATCTTCCTCCATGGCGTCGGCGCCGACGGCAACGACCTGATCGGCCTCGCCCCGCAATTCCAGAAAATCCTGCCGGCCGCCCATTTCGTGTCCCCGAACGCGCCCTTTCCCTTCGACATGGCGCCCTTCGGCCATCAATGGTTCAGCCTGCAGGACGTCGCCGGGGACGCGCTGTTCGAGGGCGCGCGCGAGGCGGCGGGGATCCTCGACGCCTTCATTGACGCCGAGCTCGCCCGGCACGGCTTGACCGAGGACCAATTGGTCCTGATCGGCTTTTCGCAAGGGGCGATGATGTCCCTGTTCGTCGGGTTGCGGCGGGAGAAGCCGCTGGCCGCCATCATCAGCTATTCCGGGCATGTGGTCGGCGAGCCCTTCCTGGAGAAGGAGATCCGCTCGCGGCCGCCGATTCTCCTGACCCATGGAATCGAGGACCCGGTGCTGCCCTTCGCCTGCCTGGACAACGCCAAGCGCGTGCTCACGGGATTGGGGCTGGATGTCGAGGCGCATGCGCGCCCGGGCCTCGCGCATGGAATCGACGAGGAGTGCATTCGCCTCGGCGGGAAATTCCTGACCCGTACCGTCCGCCCGGCCGCATGACACCGGGGAGCGTTAGAAGAAGAGCGGGCGCTGGGCTTGCCGTCGATAGTCAGACCTGTAAACCTTGTGCCCGGACTGCTTTGTTAAACATCTAACCGGGCTGAACCAGGGGATCACGACCACGGCTGTCCGGTTAAGGGGATTCGGTTGTATTGAGGGAGGGAACCTCTGCTTTTTATCGTCACGGCCGTCCCCGGACTTGATCCGGGGATCAGTCCCGGCCGTCCATGTCTTTTCTTAAGTCGTGGATGCGCGGAACAAGTCCGCGCATGACGATTTTTGCGTGTTTTTTGGGATTCCAAATATCTTATAGATGGCAAGATCCTTAGCCGGAAAGCATTGGACCACCACAGAGACACAGAGGCACTGAGGTTTCGCTAAAAGAGAAGACACACATGCGAGACCCGCATTGGACTTCCTTCCCCGTGTCCATCTAGGCGCCCTCTGTGTCTCTGTGCCTCTGTGGTAAAAAAACCTCACCCGGCTAGTTGCACTCGCCACCCTCTCTCCCCAAAGGGCGGAGAGGGCTGATTTCGTAAGACTTTTCGATGGCCTCGGGAATCAGGATAGGGTGCCGCGGATTGGGTAGTCCTTTTCCCGGACGAACGTCAGCCCCGAAAGAAGATTGTCCAGGTCGGGACGCGAGAACGGCGCGTTCGAGATGTCGATGATCTGCGCCTGCCCGGACGGGTTGATCGCGAAGATGGCCGGCTCCGGGAAGGGGCGGTCTGTCTCCTGGGGTGAGAGCCTGTTTGAGAAGTCCCATGGGGCTGCGACGCCGGCGATTTCACCGACCGAGCAGGAGCGAGGAGCGACGACATGCCAGAGCATATCGAGCGACGAGCGACGCCCTCGGCGGGGATAATCGCCGCGTCCCGAAGGGTTGGCCGAGGCC
>JANQJG010000121.1 GCA_028281785.1 Rhodospirillales bacterium | reverse complement strand
GGCATGGCCTATATCCGTCCCTCCAGCTCCTATCTGCGCAGCAGCTATCCGGCGACCTCGCTTCAGGACGATCCCCGGCTCAACTGGACCAACATGTTGAACCAGCACGCCCTGCGCACGACGCCGATCCTCGGACACTTCTATAATCGAATTCAGACCGAAAAGGATAAGGTTGAAATCAACAGGGAAATCGACAAGCAGTTCTGGCAGAACATCAACAGCGTGCGCGTCGCCGGCGCGGGACGGACCAACTACGTCCTCGCCAAGGACGACATCGGCAACTGGTATGTCAAGAAATACTCCGCCGACTCCGAGCCGATCATCAGATCGGCGAAGAGCCTGGCCTTGTTCGGAATGGGGGGCCAATTCGACCCGGACCTCGCCGCCCAGGCGCTGACAGAACAAGGCCTGGATTCAAACGCCCTGAGAAATCTTCAGCAACCAGTGACCCCCGCGCTCCTGCCCGCGTTCGAACAGCGACGGGACGTTTACGCGAAGTCCACGGGCGATCTCTATGATGCGCTTCGGACGCTGCTAGATGATCCGAAAACCTCAGCGCTCAGAAACTCCATCGAACGTTCGTGGGTGAACAACCCACCGACGAAGGAATTCGCGGGGGAACTGACGTCCGTCCTGGATGTGGCCGTCGACGAGGTCTTGCAGCCGGTGATTACGGAACTCGGCGACATCAACCTCGAAGAGGACAAGGACGGGGCCAAACGGGCGCAGTGGGTCCTCGACGCGCTCAAGCGGATCCAGAGGTTTCGGGAAACGCTCAAGGCCAAGGTCCTCAACATCAAGCTCCTGGAAACCGCGAAAAACGAACTCAAGAACGCGCAGGATGAAAAGAAGAAGGCGGACGCGACGCTGAAGGCGGCCGAGGATGCTTTGACTAAGGCGAAGTCGGAGTTGGAGGAGTCAAGCGAGGTCCCCAAAGAACTCATAAAAGCAGTCGACGACAACAAGGCGGCTGTGACCAAGGCGGCGGCGGCGGTCAAAACCGCGAATGAAAAGGTGAAGAAGGCGGAATTGGCCGAAAAGGCCGCCATAAGCGACGTGAATCAGATCGTGCGCGACTTCCTGGCCGAGAGGATCGAAAAGCGGCTGCGGGCGTTGACCAGCTACGAGGAAGGGGTCGTCGTCCTCGGCAGCATCAAGACCGAGCCGGACTCAGAGTCTGCGAACTCGGCGTCACCAACATCGCTGAGCCCGGCACCGTAACCGTCGACGGCGCGCCCCGCCTCTGCGACGTTCCTGGCGATCTCGGTCGCTTTTCTGATCTGGCCGTTCTACAAGGAATGGCAGATTAAGAAGAGCGCGGCGCGGAAATAGCAGGCTGCTCGGGACCCGCGCGGGGAGGTTTCAATGGTGGTTTCCGACTATTTCACCCCAACCTCGGGCGGCGACCACGCGTTCACCCTCGACGCGACCAAGGTGACCTTCGGACGCGGGGCCATGGCCGAGCTCGGCGCCCATGCCAAGGGCCTGGGCATGACGCGGGTCGGCCTGTTCACCGACCCGCGCGTGGCGGCGCTGGCGCCCCGGGAGATCGCAGAGAAATCCCTACGCGACGCGGGCATCGCGGTGTCGGTATTTGATGGTGTGGTCGTCGAGCCCAAGGAGAGCTCGCTCCAGGTCGCGATCCGTTTCGCCGCGGACGGCGGGTTCGACGGCTTCGTGAGCGTCGGCGGCGGCTCTGTGATGGACACTTGCAAGGCCGCCAACCTTTATTCGACCTATCCGCCGGAGGATTTCCTCGACTACGTCAACCCGCCGATCGGCAAGGGAAAGCACGCGCCGGGTCCATTGAAACCGCATATCGCTTGCCCGACGACCTTCGGTACCGCGAGCGAATGCACCGGGATTGCCATCTTCGACTTCGAGGAGATGGATGCCAAAACCGGCATGGCGAGCCCGCGCCTGAAGCCGAGCATGGGGATTGTCGATCCCGAGAACCTGAAGACCTTGCCCAAAGGCGTCGTCGCCGCCAACGGAATGGACGTCTTCAGCCATGCCGTCGAAAGCCTGACGGCGCGCGCCTACACCTCTCGTCCGGCTCCGGAAGATCCGGCCATTCGGCCGCTGAGCCAGGGCGCCAACCCCTACAGCGATTTGGGATGCCTGGAGGCGATCCGCCTGGTCGGGGAGAACGTCGTCCGTGCGGTCGAAGAGCCGGATAACGACGACGCGTTCGAGAAGCTCATGTTCGCGGGGATGCTGGCCGGGATCGGTTTCGGAACCGCGGGATGCAACGTTCCCCACGGCATGTCCTATGCCGTGTCCGGCTTGGTGAAGGACTACCGCGCCGAGGGTTGGCCGTCGGACCACGCGCTGGTGCCGCACGGCTTCGCGGTGATCGTCAATTCGCCCTCGGTGTTCCGGTTCGTTGGCGAGACCGTTCCCGACCGGGTCCTGATGGCCGCCGAGGCCCTGGGCGCGGAGACGGAAGGTGTCAACAAGAAGGCGGGCGACATTCTGGCCGACCATCTGATCGGCCTGATGCGGGCTACGGATGTGCCGAACGGCATTCGCGGCGTCGGCTACGACGAAAGCGACCTGGACGCGCTCACCGAGCGGGCCTGGCCGCAGAAGCGGGTGATCGACAATGCCTGCCGCCCGATCACCAAGGACGAGCTGCGCAGCATGTTCGAAGGCGCGCTGTCCTACTGGTGAATCGCCACCGCGGGTGGAGAGGGATATTCAGAGGCCGCATTTGATGCGACAGACGACCATTAGAGTTGTTGCCGTTTGCTTGGGCAGCTTGGCTTCGTTTGTCGCCCTGAAGATCGGGCTGCGCCCCACCCTCTATAACCCCGATCAGTTGTCGCAGGCCGGGAACAGTTTTCCAGCGACTATGGCACGATACTTGGTCAGGCATGGAAGCCTGCAAGGCTACGAGGTCATTCCCCTTGAACCCTGCTATATCGAAGAGCACCGGAAAAGCGGAAAACGATTCGAGTTTCCTTACAACAACCACTGGAACGCCAGTGGCCATGCCATCATGGCCTAGTGTCCCGATCGCGAGATTCGCTACATTGAATCTCGCGTGAATCGGCACGCTAACTTGTTGATTCTCGTGTGATGGTTCCGAAGTTCGGCACACATAATGTGCCGAACTTCGGAACCATCACACTAGGCGGTCCTGTCATCGCAGGCATTCGCCCGAATTTTCAAACACTAGTTGTTTAGGTGTTTAGCCCCGAAATAGGCCTTGGGCTGCCGCGCCGTCCGAGGGCGACACCACTGATTATCGCGAAGCGGCTTGTTTTTCCGTAGCCATTGGATAATAAGCCTGTGGTGCCTGGACATCACTTTTACGCGGAATCAAGAGCGCGTTTACGAGCATCGACACATGCATGAAGGTATTGAAAGCCGGGGGCGAGTGACCCAGTCCAGCGAGCGTGCGTTCGGTTTTGTAATGGCCGGAGCTTGTGCGGTTTTCGGGGGGATGGCTTGGTGGAAGGGAGCGCAAGGCGGCTGGACCTTGGGATTTGCCGGGCTGTGCGCTCTCTTCCTCGTTCTGGCTCTGTTTTGGAACGCCCCGCTCAAGCCTTTGAACAAGGCTTGGCTGAAGCTGGGGGAGATTCTGCACAGAATCGTCAGCCCGATCGTGATGGCGGCGATGTTTTTCCTCGTCGTCACCCCGACCGGACTGTTGATGCGGCTGTTCGGCAAGGATCCTCTTAGCTTGCACGGAAGCCCTGACGCCGAAAGCTATTGGGTGTTGCGGAACGACGAAGAGCAGACCTCAACCATGACCCGTCAGTTTTGAGATCATTCCATGGACTTCCTTAAAGAGCTTTTCGCCTTCATGCGGGTTCGAAAAAAGTACTGGCTGATGCCGATCCTTATCACCATGGTCATGTTCGGTGGCCTGATCGTGTTATCGCAGGGCTCCGCCGTAGCGCCCTTCATCTATACCATCTTCTGATTGGAACCCGGCCGTGCAAATCCTTGGTGTATCCGCGTACTACCACGACAGTGCGGCCGCCCTGGTCGAGGACGGACGCATCGTCGCCGCGGCCCAGGAAGAGCGCTTCACACGCGTCAAGCACGACGCGAACTTTCCGCAGAGAGCGGTGGAGTACTGCTTGCGCGAGGCGGGCGTCGGGCTTGCCGATGTCGATCTGGTGGTGTTCTACGAAAAGCCATTCCTGAAGTTCGAGCGACTGCTGGAGACGTATGTGGCCTTTGCGCCCCGAGGGTGGCGGTCGTTCACCAAGGCAATCCCGCTGTGGCTGCGTGAAAAGCTGTTTCAAAAGAACATGCTGGTCACGGAACTCCGGGCCCTCGACCCCCGTTTCTCTCCCCAAGACCGGTTACTGTTTACCGAACACCACCAAAGCCACGCCGCATCGGCGTTCTTCCCCTCGCCCTTCGAGGAGGCCGTGGTGCTGACCATGGACGGCGTTGGCGAATGGGCGACCACCTCCGTCGCCATCGGCAAAGGCGACACCGTTGAAACAGTGAGGGAGATCCACTTCCCTCATTCGTTGGGGCTGCTGTATTCGGCGTTGACATACTATCTGGGCTTCCGGGTGAACTCCGGCGAGTACAAGGTCATGGGTCTCGCGCCCTATGGCGAGCCCAAATACGCCGATTTGATGTTGGAACACCTGATCGAGGTGAAGACGGACGGGTCGTTCCGTATGGACCAGTCATACTTCGACTATTGTACCGGGCTGACCATGACCAACGGGAAGTTTTCCGACCTGTTTGGCGCGCCGGTGCGCTCGCCGGAAGATCGCCTGACGCCGTTTCACATGGACATGGCGGCGTCGGTTCAGGCGGTGACGGAAGAGGTCGTGCTCCGCACGACGCGCACCCTGTCTGCCGAAACCAGCCTTGACAATCTGTGTCTGGCCGGCGGGGTCGCGCTCAACTGCGTCGCCAACGGCAAGGTGCTTCGTGACGGCGCGTTCAAGAACATCTGGGTGCAGCCAGCTGCGGGGGACGCTGGCGGCGCTCTGGGCGCGGCACTGGCTGCCTACCACATGCATGTCGGACGGCCGCGTAAAGTATCGGCCTCGGGCGACGCCATGCGCGGCAGCTATCTGGGACCGGCGTTCGGGCAAGGCGATATCGAGCGGCGCCTGAGCGACGCGGGCGCGACGTTCACGGTGATCAAGGATGAAGACGAACTCCTCGCCGCCACGGTCCAGGCGCTCAAGGAGGAAAAGGCCGTCGGCTGGTTCCAGGGCCGGATGGAATTCGGTCCTCGTGCCCTTGGCGCCCGCTCGATCTTGGGTGACCCTCGCTCACCAGCCATGCAACGGACCTTGAACCTCAAGGTCAAATACCGGGAATCCTTCCGTCCCTTCGCGCCGTCGGTCTTGCGCGAGGACGTGGCGGAATGGTTCGAGCTGGATGGCGACAGCCCCTACATGCTGCTGGTCGCGGATGTGAAGAAGGAGCGCCAGCGCGCCATGAGCGCGGAAGAGCGGACGCTGTTCGGCATCGACAAGCTCAACGTCGCGCGTTCGGACATTCCCGCCGTCACCCATGTCGACTATTCCGCGCGTGTTCAAACGGTCCATGCCGAGACCCATCCGCGCTATCATGCGCTGCTTGCCAAATTCAAGGAGGAAACGGGATGCCCGGTGGTGCTCAACACCAGCTTCAACGTGCGTGGGGAGCCCATCGTGTGCACGCCGGAAGACGCCTTCCGATGCTTCATGGGCACCGAAATCGAGGTGTTGGTGGCCGGCAACTGCTTCTTGCGCAAGGAAGATCAGAACCCGGCCCTGAAGCTGGACTACAAAAACAGCTTCAAACTGGACTGATCTTCACGAAGACAGGACCTAGTCCCCCAAGCCGGAGCCGAGCAGGCGGGTCTTGACCGACATCGCATGCGTCTCCATGGCCTCGGTCGCGCGTTTGGGATCGCGGGCTTCGAGGGCGGCGAGGATCTCCCGGTGCTCCGTCACCGATTTGCTCAGATTGGCACTGATCATGAGGGCCCGCCAGCGGAAGAGATGAAGCTCCTTGCTGAGCGCCGCGTACATCCTGGCCAGCCGCGCGTTGCCGGCGAACTCGAACAGGGTGTCGTGGAACGCGGCGTTGAGAGGGTAGAAGCCACCGACATCGCCTTCCTCGGCACGTTCCTCCATGTTCTGGATGGCCTCCTTGAGCTCGGTCATTTGATCGGCGGTGACATGCTTGGCCAGGAGCCGCCCGGCATAACCCGAGAGCACGGCCCGGATATCGCAAAGCTCGGCCGCGTCCTCGGGGCTGAGCTTGCGGACGAACACGCCGCGGTTGACGATGATTTCCACCAGCCCGGCCTGTTCGAGCCGGCGACAGGCCTCGCGAATGGGGCCGCGGCTCACCGACATGCGCTCGGCCAGTGCCTTTTCGTTGATGGGCTCGCCGGGGCTCAGTTCGCCGGAGAGGATCATGCGCTCCAATTCCTCGAGGATCACGCTGGTCAGCGAGGGCGGACGTCGGATCTGGATATCGAGCGATCGCAAGGTGGGGCTGGTCCTGTTCATGGCGGTCGACTTTCTGTCGCCATTAGGTAGCCTTTTTGTTTCCAAAATGCAGGCTCAATCTTGGGCGAAGTCATATTGTCGACATTATGCATGATTGTTGACACATGGTAAATCCTATGATTTGCTGACCCCCTCAAGCAGGAAAATCAATCCAAGGGGTAAGGCCATGGGACACGTTTTTGCAGGCGCAACGCGGCTTGCCGCGGCCATGGCGCTCCTCGGCGCCGTCGCGGTCTCGACGGAAGCTCAGGCCGATAAGATCCTGCTCGGTCTCGGTGACATCGAATCCGTTGAGACCCTAAATCTCATGATCGCCAGCGTGTTCCTCTTCGCATCTGGTTGATCGTGCTGGATACAAGGGCCGGGGTTATCGGTATCGATCCCTCGCTGCCGGAAACGGCGACCTCTTTTGGCGCCGGACCGATACGGATCTTCTTTCGGATCTATCTCCCCGCGGCCTTGCCGGAGGTGCTGGCGGGACTCAGACTGGGACTGATCCGCGCCGTCGAGGGCGTGGTCATCGGTCAGTTGCTGGTTGCCATCATGGGCGTCGGTGAACTATTCGAACTCTACTCGCGCAACTTCCTGTTCGAGGAATTCTGGGCGCTGTTGTTCATCATGTTCGTGCTCGCCTTCGCCACCTCGGAAGCGGTTGGCATCGTCGAGCGCAGGGTCGAGCATTGGGCCGGTTCGCGCTGAACCGGGAGGAAACGGAGAAACGGAATGGATTTGGGGATTGCCGGACGGAAAGCCATCGTGGGGGGCGCTAGCCAGGGCCTCGGCAGGGGCTGCGCCATGGCGCTGGCGCGCGAGGGCGTCCATGTCACGATCGTCGCCCGCACGCGTGACAAACTCGAAAAAACGGCAGCCGAAATCGAGGCGAAGACGGGAACCCCGGTGATCCCTGTGGCCGCGGACATCAACACCGAGGAGGGGCGCGCCGAAGCGCTCAAGGCCTGCCCCGAGCCCGATATCCTGGTCAACAATTCCGGCGGCCCGCCGCCGGGAGCATTCCGCGATTGGGGGCAGGAGGAGTGGTTTTCCGCGCTCAACAACAACATGCTGTCGCCGATCTTCATGATCAAGGACACCATTGACGGCATGATCGAGCGGAAGTTCGGACGGATCGTCAACGTGACGTCCAGCGCGGTCAAGGCGCCGATCGGCATCCTGGGGCTGTCCAACGGCGCGCGCGCCGGCTTGACCGGCTTCATCGCCGGCCTTGCCCGCGAGGTCGCCCGCCACAACATCACCGTGAACAACCTCTTGCCCGGCGATTTCGCGACCGACCGGCACAAGTCGAACACCATGGAAATGGCCAAGAAGGCCGGGATCCCCTATGAAGAAATGCACGCCAAGCGGGTGGCGTTGGTAGCCGCCGGGCGGTTCGGCGACCCCGCCGAGTTCGGCGAGTATTGCGCCTTCCTGTGCAGCGAGCAGGCCGGCTTCATCACCGCCCAGAACCTGCTGATCGACGGCGGCAAGTACCCCGGGACGTTCTAGGGCCTGTTGACCTTCACCGCATCGATCTGGTTCGAGACCAAAATCGTCGCGGACGAGGAGAGAAGCGCAAGGAAGTGTGGACCACTTTCGAGCATTCCCGACACGGTCCGCGGCGATTTTGGCCGAACCCCGCGGGGGCTGGGCGAAAACCCGCCATTTCGGCGTCGCTCGTCCTCGAATATGCCCGGCATGTCCTTCGTCCTGCTCCTAAAACTGGCGGGTTTTCGACACCAGCCAGATCGATGTGCTAACTGTCCACAGGCCCTAGATCAGATCGCGATTAAATGGAGTTGCTCTACAACACCATTTAATCGCGTGAATCTGATCTAACTCATTGAAGTAGAGCGGATTCACGCGATCA
>JANQJG010000098.1 GCA_028281785.1 Rhodospirillales bacterium | reverse complement strand
CGGACCTGATACCTGAGTCTTGTGCGCGGACGCGCACCTGGGCCCGTAGCTCAATTGGTTAGAGCCGGCCGCTCATAACGGTCTGGTTGCAGGTTCGAGTCCTGCCGGGCCCACCACTTCTGATCGAAGCTGGGCACTCCGTGAGTGTCTGGCTTTTTCGCTTGTGCGGCGGCGGCGAGGGCTGCTTTTGAGCCGGATATGCGGATCGTGTCATCTCCCACTTCCACCCGGTCAACGAAGAGGTTGAGGTAACGCTTTCGAAAGCCGTTATCCTTACCTCGAAGATTCCGTCTTACCGCCGTGGCGAAGTGCTCCAGTCTGTCCCGCGTCAGGGGCACTGTCGGCAGATCACGGCGACGCTTGCAGGCGCTGACTTGACGTCGTAGGTCCTCGCGCTGCTGCTCCAGCGTAGAGAGCTTGCGCCTGAAGCCGTCAGAATTCCCAACCAGTCCTTCCGCGACGGCATCCATCATGCGGTCGATTTGCGTTTCGGCCTTCCGCAACGCCTTGCGTAGGCGAGTCTCCTCGATATGGAGATTGGCGGCTGTTTGCGAGTAACGGCGGATCAGTTCGTCGAGAACGACCGATAGACGCTCGGGCTGGAACAAGTGGCGTTCAAGTTCCATCGAAAGCCTCAAACTGTGGCAGGGCATGGAACGCGCGACCGGTGCGGACGCGGGCTTCCGCCAGACCGGCATCACCTACCTCTGCCGGCGTGCACGCGATGTCGCTAAGCTGGATGGCTGGCTTGCCGAAGCACGAGACTATGGCCTGCCTTCTCGCTGGCTCAGCGATGCGGAGATGGCCAGAATGTTGTCCGGCATGGCCAAAGTCCATGGCGGGCGCACTCTACACGGAAACGGACGGCCGAGCCGGCCCTGGCGCCGCCGGCAGGCTCATCGCCGATCTGGTCTTGGGGCGCGATCCTTGCGTCGATCCGCACCCGTTTCGCTTGGCGCGACTGCGCAAGCCACGGCAAAAGGGCAACTGATCCCAAGTTAGACGGCGTTCAGAATTGGGGCACGCGAAGTGTCTGAATAAGGATGCGGAACCGAAAGGTTCAGCCTATTCGGTTCACTGCCTCGCCCCCGTCGTCGAACACATGCAAGGCCGAACCGGGCAGGCCGAGCTTCACCGCCGTGCCTGTCGTGATGTCGGCAAGCCCCTCCATGATGACGGTTATCGGGGAGCCGCCTTCGATGTCAACATAGACGATGGTTTGGCCGCCAAGCTGCTCGACGACCGAGACCACCCCCGGCAGAAAGGCGTCGCTCCCCTCCGCGCCGACGGCGATCGATTCAGGACGGATGCCGACCGTGACCCGGTCTCCGTCGGAAAGCCTCTCAGCCTTCACGTCGATGGGCGTCGACGCCCCGATATCCAGATCGATCCTGGCGGTTCCGGAGTCCGAGCCGGTTACGCGGCCCGGCAGGAGGTTCATTTTCGGGCTGCCGAGGAAGCTGGCCACGAAGATGTTCCGCGGCGCGGTATAGAGCCCAAGCGGCGTTCCGATCTGCTCGATACGGCCCTCGTTGAGCACGACGATCTTGTCGGCCAGGGTCATCGCTTCGACCTGATCATGGGTCACGTAGATGATCGTGGCATCGAGCTTTTTGTGGAGCTTTGCGATCTCCAGGCGCATCTGCAGGCGGAGCGCCGCATCCAGGTTCGAGAGGGGCTCGTCGAACAGGAAAATCTCCGGATCGCGAATGATCGCGCGCCCGATCGCGACGCGCTGGCGCTGCCCGCCGGAGAGCTGGCGCGGCAACCGGTCCAGCAGCGTCTCCAACTGCAGGATGGCCGCCACCTCGCTCACCTTGCTGGCGATCACCGCCTTGTCGACACGGGCGATCCGCAAACCGACCGACATGTTCTCGGCGACCGTCATATGCGGATAAAGCGCGTAGGACTGAAATACCATGGCCAGCCCGCGTTGGGCCGGCGGCACCGCGTTGAACCGCGTGCCGTTGATCAGAAGATCGCCGGCGGAGATGTCCTCGAGCCCGGCGATCAGGCGCAACAGGGTCGACTTCCCGCAGCCCGACGGGCCGACCAGGACGACGAACTCGCGCTCCTCCACCGAAAAGGAGATGTCCTCGATCGCCTTGACCGGGCCGAATGTCTTGGAAACGGACACCATTTCGAGCTTGCTCATCGCCCAATCCTATTTCACCGCGCCCTGGGTCAGGCCGCCAATGAACTGCCGTTGCAGAACCAGAAACGTCACCATGATGGGAATGACGGAGATCACCAGACCGGCCATAAGCACTGCCCAGTCGCTGCGGAGGGCGTTGGCGAAGCTCATCATGCCGATGGTGATGGTCTTGACGCTCTCGCTTTCCACGAAGGTGAGCGCGAAGATGAACTCGTTCCAGCTGCGCATCGCCTGGATCAAAGCGGCCGAGGCGAGGATCGGCCGGCATAGCGGGATGTAGACATGCCAGAAGGTCCAGAACGGGCCGGCCCCATCCATCACCGCGGCCTCCGCCAGCTCGCCCGGGATCTTGACCATGTAGGCGCGGATGAGGAAGGTCGAGAAGGGGATGCCGAACGCCACATAGGGGAGGATCAGGGCGAAGTAGGTGTTGTAGATGCCAAGGAAGTTCAGCGTCTTGAACAAGGGGAACAGGCTCACCTCGGGCGGCAGGACCAAGCCGCCGATGATCGCCGTATAGATGATGGCCTTGCCGCGGAACTTGAGCACGACCAGGGCAAAGGACGCGGCGGCCGACAGCACCACGACCAGAATGACGGAAGCAACGGTGACGATAACGCTGGACACGATATATCTCGAGATCCCGGCGTTCCAGGCCTTCAGGTAGTTGCCCCACTGCCAGCTTTCGGGAAACGCCCAGGCATTTCCGAACATCTCCGCCGACGTTTTGAAGGAGCTGATGACCAACCACATCAACGGATAGATCGACACGCCGGTCAGCAGCCAGAAGATGAACAGCAACGCGAAGTAGGCGGGGCCATGGCCGCCTCTTGAAACCGCGGATGGGACGTCGCGTGCCATGGCCGGTTACCGATCCCGCTGCATCTTCAACTGCACCATGCCGACGCAGATCGTGATGAAGAAAATGACGGTCGCCACCGAGGACGCATAGCCGACGACGTCGTCACGAAAGGCCGAGCGGTACATATGCGTCCCCAACACCTCGCTGGCGTGATTGGGCCCGCCGGCGGTCATCACCCAGACGATATCGAAGACCTTGAAGGCGCCGAAGATGGTGATGACGGTCAGGATCAGCGTCGCCTCGCGCACACCGGGAATCGTGATGTAGCGAAACTGCTGGAGACGGCTCGCGCCCTCCATTTCCAGCGCCTCGTAGAGGTCGCGCGGGATGGCGGCGATCGACACCATGAAGAGCGCGACCATGTACCCCGTCCACTGCCATTGCGAGACCATGATCACGGCCAGCATGGCTGTCTGTTCCTCGCCCAGCCAAACCCGCGACAGGCTGTCCAGCCCGGTCGCGAACAGCAGCTGGTCGATCAGGCCGAGAGTCGGCTGGTAGATGAGCTGCCATAAAAGACCGACGACCGTGACGGGCAGAATCGAGGGAAGGAAAAACGTCGTGCGAAACAGGTAGACCAGACGCCGTTTAAAGACTCGTGCATCCAACACCGCGGCAATGCCGAGCGCGACGAAGACCTGCACCGCCACCGATATGACGGCATAAAGCGTGTTGTTGACCAGAGAGGCCCAAAAAATGTGATTGCTGAACAGGTGCCGATAGTTGCCGAACCCGACATAGCGCCAGTCCGGGTTCATCGAGCTCCAGGAAAACAGGCTGTAGACGATGTTTTCCAGGGCGGGGCCGTAAACGAAAACGGCCAGCAACAGCAGCGACGGAGAGAGAAAAAGGTAGGGCAGCAAGCGCTGATAGGTGAGTTTCATCGTGCCGCCCTACCACCTCGGGAGACTTAGTTCTTTTCGCGTTCCTTCTTTACGGCAAGGGCCGTTTTGCGCACCTTCTCCATCACCTGCTCGGGCGTCTCGGTGCCATTGAGGATCGCCTGCGATCCGGCGAGAAGGACCTCGGTGGACCGCGCATCCATGTCCGTGTCCAGCCACAATGCCAGTCCGCTCGCGGCATCGAGGAATTTCAGGCCCTGCAACACCCGCTCATCGGCGTTTTCAGCCGTGACGGCGCCTTTCACGGAACTGGTCATGCCGGTGATGTTGACATATTCGCGCGCCTGCTCCGGTGTCGTGAGGAACTTCAGGAAACGGATGACTTCGTCGATGTGTTTGGTCTCCGCCGATACCATGAAACCGTCGGGCGCGCCGGTGATGATACCGGGGTCGCCGCGACCATCGGCGAAAGTCGGCAGAGTGAAGAAGTTCCATCCGGACTTGTCGATGGGCGATCCACCAATGCGTCCGAACTCAACCATCTGCATGTAGATCATAGCGCCGCGGCCAGCCAGGAACGAACCTCTCGCGATCGGGTGCGTCAGGGCGTTGGAGCCGCGATTGAAGCATCCCTCGTCGTTCAGCTGCTGAAACGCCTTCAATGCCTCCACATAGCCCGGATCGGTATACAGCTCGTTGTCGGCGCGGGTCAGCGCATAGTCACCGACCCGAACGTCGTTCGGCACCAGCTTCGCCAGCATCTCACCGATATAGTGCGACGCCGCCCAGGGAAACTGATTGCCGAAATTGATCGGTACGACACCCGCGTCTTTCAACTTCGCGCAAACCGCCAACAGATCGTCGAAGGTTTTGGGGACTTCCACACCATGCTTCTTAAAGGTTTCGGTGTTGTAGAGCATGAACTTGGCATCGACATTGATCGGGATACCGTAAAGCCGCCCCTCGAACTTGAACGGCTGCAGCGCCGCTTCGGGGAACGTGTTCTTCCAGTCGCTGTTGTAGACGTGATCCGTGATGTCGTAAGCCCGTCCCCCGCGGGCGAACTTCTTGCCGAACTCGCCTGACCAGGAGAAGTAGATGTCCGGCACCTGGCCGGACGCCATCAGGACGCGGATCTTGTCCTTGTAGGGTTCGTCGGCAACCGCCTCCATCTTGATGTCGATATCGGGATTGGCCTCCTCGAACGCCTTCACCGCGGCGTTGAAGTAGACCATGTTCTCCGGTTCCGGCCATTTGTGAAGAAAGCTCACCGTGGTCTTGGCGTCGGCAACGCCGGTGCCGGTGGCCAGGCCGAGCGCCGCCGCCAATGCCAATGTCGTCAATCTCTGCGTCATCATGTTGAACTCCTCCGCTGTTACTCTCCCTCCATAGGTCCAGCCCGGTTCGCTTAGGCGAGCTTCGCGCTACCGCCGACGGGGAGCCCCGGCTGTCCCGGTTTGACGGCCGTCTGATGGCCGAATGCGCCAAGGTACGTGCAGACCTCGGCCGCGTACTCGGCGGCCCGCGCGAGTGCCTCGCTCATGTCCAGCCCTTGATGACGCGCGACCAGAAACGCGGCGATGAAGCCGTCGCCCGCGCCGAGCGTATCGACGGGCTCGATCTCCTTGATCGGTTGGGAAAAAAACGCGCCGTTTTCGAATGCGAACGCGCCCTTCATTCCGCGCGTGACGACCACGACCGACACCCCGCAGGAGGCGACCCGGCGGCACAAGGCGCGGCAGTCCTCGGCGTCGCTCTCGGCGTCGGAAAGGAAGGCGAGGTCGATGTGGGGCGCCGTCCTTTCGATGTAGCCGCCGCCGTACTCCGTCGAATAGTCGAACGAGAACACGGGCGCGGCTTTGCCGATGCGCGCGATGTCATCTTCCAACCTGCTGTAGACGCTGGAATGGACGATGTCATGATCCGCGATGAAGCGGAAATCGTCGGGTGTCAGGCCGTAGCAGCCTTCGAGGTTGTTTTCGCTGCCGTCGAAGTAGCGATCGGTTCCATCGTGCCGGATCCGCGACCAGCAGGTCGGCCGATCCATGTTGCGCATCCGGCTGGTGTCGACGTCCTCCAGCTCCAGCGCGTGGCGCAGCATTTCGCCCAAGGCGTCCTTGCCCACGCAGCCGATATAGGAGGATGATGCACCGAGGCGTCGGGTCAGAACGGAGACGTTGACGGCATTGCCGCCGGGAAACTGCACCCCGCGATCGACATAGATGTCGATCGTGTTGTCGCCGATTCCCAAGACCCGTGTCACGATCAGTATTCCGTCTTCCACATGTAGCGGCGTGTCGAGAGCGGCTGGTTGTGCCAAACCGCCAGACGTTCGGCCAGGCGATGGAGCACCGACTGCATGATGAAGGGCGCGACGATGGGGCGGATTTCGGGGGCCACGCCCTTCATCTCATAGTCCTTGGAATCGTGGATCATCAGCCGTTCCGTGTACTTCTTGCAGAAGCGCACGACACGCTCCATGAGCGGCCTGCTGGGGTCCTCGCCGAGCATCAGGACGAGCGGGATGTGTTGATCGACGATCTCGAACGGGCCGTGGAAAAACTCCGCCGCTTCAATGGGATAACTGTGCATCCATTGCATTTCCATCAGCACGCAGACGCCGAACACATAGGCCGTGGTGAACATCGGCCCCGACCCGACATGGTACAGAATCCGGTCCTGGTGATAGATCCGGGCATCCTCGGCCGCCCGCGCGTCGAGGCGGGCCTGCTCCTCGGCCATGGTCTGCGGCAGGGCCGACAGCGACTGCATCAGCTTGTCGTGGAGCGGCCACTTGTCCTTGCCGGCCATGAGCCCACCGACCAACGCCTGCATGATCATGAACATGCCGGTATGCGCTTCGTCCGTCTTTCCCATGAGGAACGAATGATCGACCGCGGTGGCCAGCGGCTTGTCCTTGGTCTGCGTCACGCCGACCGCGGTGCATGGGTATTCCTTAAGGAATTCCGCCGCCGCCACGGTTTCCGGCGTGGTTCCGGATTTGGATCCCAACAGCACGAGCGTGCGCGCGTCGAGGCGGGCCGGGTTTTGGGCCATGAACTCGGCCGGGAAGTAGCGCCGAACCTCCAGGGACGGGCTGAAATGCTGAATCCAGTATTCCAGGCCCAACATGACCCGGTTCGGGGCCCCGCAGCCGACGAAATAGATGCGGTCGAAGTCTTTGGCGACCTTCAGGCCGAACTCCGCCGACTTGTGCATCACCTGCTTGGCGGTCGCCAAACCGGAGGTTATCGCGTTGATATCAACATCGGCCGCCATCTTCCGCCCTCCATATCTTGAAATGCTTTATTGGTTACTATACCAATAACGTATCTGGTACATTAAACCAATGTCAAGGACGCAACGATATTTTTGAATCTGGGTGGGGTTGGAATTTTTCTTTCGCGCAGATGAAGCGAACACAAACAAACGAATTGGTCTATCCGTTTCTTGATCGGGAAGTGGCTGGAACGCCTTGACAGGACAGTTATAAATGGTCCATGGAGGCCGAGGATTCAGTAGACCAATTTTACGATATCGAATGGCAGAGCAGCGGTGCCCAGAACACAAACCTCGAATGGCGGCGAGCGCCTTTTCGAAAAGGCCCAGCAGCACATTCTCGAAATCATAGAGGGCAAGGATTATTCCGGCGGCGAGCGCATCCCGTCCGAGCGCGACCTGGCCGAGGCGCTGGGTATCCATCGGATGACGGTCCGGAAGGCCATTGAACGTCTCATCGCCAAGGGGATGCTCGAGCGGCGGGGAACGAGCGGGACCTACATCCCCGATCCGGTGATCAAGCGGCCGATGGCCGGGTATGCCTTTTCGCTCAGCATCTCGGAAGTCGTGCGCCAGTGCGGTGGCACCCCGGGCAGCCGCCTGCTGTACTTCGAATACCGACCCGCGGGCGCGCGAATGGCCGAGCGCCTGCAGGTCAGGCGCGGCGATCCGCTTATCATGATCAAGAGGCAGCGCACCATCAGCGGCCTGCCATTCTGCGTCGAAACCACCTATCTGCCAGCCGAGCGGGTGCCAGGCTTGGCGGCCGACGACCTCATCCACGACCAGTCACTTTATGCGCTTCTTAAGGAGCGCTACGGTATTGAAATGGGTATGTGTACGCGGACGATCAGCGCATCACCGGTTTCCATGCAGGACAGCGAGCAGATCGGCCTGCGCAAACATGACAACGCGCTGGTCCTGCGGTCGATGGCCTTCGACATTGGCGGCACGCCGATCGAGTACCTGAAATCGGTCAATCATCCACAAAGGGTTATCTTCACTTCGGATTATGCCGGCCCACCCGGCAGTGAATAATGCCGATTTCAAACGCTCGCTGGTATTTGCACATCCCGGCCATTTCTACTTGGCTTGTTCATCCTGATTTTCCCTAACGACGCCGTCGACAGCCCTCGACGACGCGGCCGCCGACGCGCCGCGATCGAGCGCGAAGGGCCTCAGCAGCTCCGGCACTTCCTGCTTGACGATCGCCTCAGCCAGCAGCCGTCCCGTGATCGGCCCGAGATAAAAGCCATGGGTGGAGAAGCCGAAACAGTGCCATAACCCCTCATGGATCAAGGACGAGCCGATATAGGGGGCATGGTCAGGGGTGATGCCTTCAATGCCCGCCCACATGCGCACGACCGCTGCCGAC
This sequence comes from Rhodospirillales bacterium, assembly GCA_028281785.1. Classification (GTDB taxonomy): domain Bacteria; phylum Pseudomonadota; class Alphaproteobacteria; order Rhodospirillales; family Shumkoniaceae; genus JANQJG01. The sequence goes on along the minus strand of JANQJG010000098.1, from coordinate 68,021 downwards.
GACAGGGCCGGCAGGGTCTTCCGCGCCAAAGCAAGATTATAGGCAAGCCTGTCGCCGTTAAGCCGCGTATCGCGCGTTGCGGGCAGCACGTCGCCCTGGTAGCCCCCGCCGATGAGGATCGTGCCGTTCTGAGGTTGCTTCATTGACAGACGCCGGCCGTGCAGACCAACTACGGTGTTCAACAATGGCTTCACGCGGCCGCATACCGTCATCATCAAGGCCACCGGGCACAGCTCGACATGCTCGCCGACAAGGCCGGCCACGGACACGCCCCAGGCGCCCGCACAGTTGACGAGAATCGGTGCGCACCAGTTTTTGTCCCCTGTCTCGCATATCCAGGTATGGTGCTGGCGAGAGATTCGGCGGACTTCAGACGTTTCGAGCACCACCGCGCCGACTCCGTCCAAACGGCGTCGCAGTGCCCTCATGGTGCGCGCCGGGCTCGCATAGCCGCAGGTCGGCGCGAAGATCCCTCCGACGGCCGTGGCATCCAGGCCCGGCTGTAGATCGGCAAGCGCCTGCCGGTCGAGCAGGATTTCCGGAATGCCCGAGTACCGTCTGGCACGCGCCATGGAACGCTCCGCATCGGGCATCTCGTCGTCGCTCTCGATCACCTTCAGATAGCCGACCTGGCGGAATCCGCAGTCGTCCTCAAGCAGTTGCTCGATACGAGCCCACGACGAGAGCGCCGCTTCGGCGAGCGGCAGCTCGAGATGGATGCGTGGAATGTGGTGGATGCTGCCCGCATTGACACCCGAAGCGTGTCCGCCAAGCCGATCCCGCTCCAGAAGCGCGACATCGAGGCCGTGAAACGCGAGATACAAGGCGACGGATGCGCCGTGGATGCCACCGCCGATCACGATCGCGTCAAAGCTGCGCCGCACAACCTGCACCGCTCTTTACCCCTCCCTCGTATACAGAAAGGCGGCTTCGGGCGGAGGTGTGGCGATTTCGGCTCGGGCGGCAAGAACGTCGAGCGGCACCGGCTTGAGCGGCGGGCGTACGCGGAGGTACCCGACGGACTCGACGGCGGCGCCCATGGCGTCGGCGATGATGTCCGCGGCGAGGACACCGCAGACGCGGCCCTGGCATGGCCCCATCCCGCACCGCGTGATTGCCTTCACTTGATTGATCTCGCACACACCGCCAGCCGCCTGCGCGCGCAGCTCACCGGCAGTGATTTCTTCGCATCGGCAAACGATGGTCCCATCGTCGGTCGGGACCCTCAACCTCTCGGGTGGAAGGAACAGTCGGTCGAGAAACGCACGCTCACGCCCCAAGCGCTTGAGCCGCGCAAGGTCCGGCGCGATTCGGTGGTCCCGCTCGCCCATCGATATTGCGCCCAATTGGGTAGCCGCTTCGGTAGCAGCCACACGACCGGCATGGCGCGCCGACTCCGCCCCTCCGATGCCGGCGGCATCGCCAGCGATCATGATGCCGGATCGAGATGTGTTGCCGTAACTGTCAACGATCGGAACCCATCCGGGCAGCGCGGGTTCCCAACGAAGTCGGCAACCGGCAAGACGCGCGGCCTGCGTATCGGGAAGGATACCCAGATGGGTGACGAGAAGTCGGCATTCGAACCGGCGCCTGCCGCGGCCATGTTCGAATTCGACGCTCGCCACGGTGTCCTCGCCGTGTGCGACAAGCTTGGTGACCCCACGATAAACCGGGATCGACTGAGCCCGGATCGCCATCAATAGGCCGAGCCCGCGCCACACGGCAAAGCCGGAGAAAGCCGCCGAGGCCAGAAGCGGCGCCGCCGCCATGGCATTGGCCGCTGGGGTCGTGTCTAGAAGCGCCGCGATTTGCGCTCCGGCTCGCTTTAGCTGAAGAGCAACGAGAAGGAGCAGGGGGCCGGAGCCTGCAAGCACGACCGGCCCGTCGGGGACGACGGCGGCTCCTTTAAGCAATGTTTGCACGCCACCAGCCGTCATGACGCCGGGAAGCGTCCATCCGGGAAAGGCGAAGGGGCGTTCCGTCGCTCCGGTCGCGATCAGAAGCCGACGTGCGAGTACCGTTTCCGCCCCTTCGTCACCGAGGATATGAATGTTTATCGGTCCATCGTCGTGATGGGTGATGTCGAAGACCGTGCGGCCGGTCAGAATGGAGCCTGCGTGCTTCGCATCGGCTACCAGCGTTCTGGCCCACGTCGCGTCGGTTCCGTAGAGATGATCTTGCCCGTCCGTTTCGATGCCGTGAAAAATGCGTCCGCCGAGCGAGCTGTTTTCATCGATCAGAACACAGCTAAGGCCGCATTCGTCGGCCAGATCCATTGCCGCGAGCCCGGCCGGACCACCGCCGACGATTGCCAAGTCGAAGGAATCGCGCGTCACTCAGGCCACCTGCCGCTCGGCCGTCATTCCCTCGGAAACCGGCGTGAGGCAGGCTTGGCGGTAGGGCACGCCGTCAATCGTCATGGTGCAATCGAAACACTGACCGATGAGGCAATAGGCACAACGCTGCGATCCGCTCAGGGCGCCGATACGACCGGCCGGCAGCCCGTGAAGAAGCAGAGCGGCGGCCAAGGATATGCCCTTGGGCACCGTAAGGCGTGTGCCCTCAAAAATGATCTCGACACTCGGACCTTCGGTCAACTGCCGAAAGCGAGGAATATCGGGATCATCCCGCATGTCTCAGGCTCCCCTCTTCGAAAAGCGCGTCGCGCGGTAGGGTGTCAGATCGACCGGCGGCGTTGCATTGTCGATCAGCGCCCGGATGGCGTGACCCGTGACGGCCGCCTGCGTTAGCCCCATTTGTCCATGGCCGAAGGCGAAATAGGCGTTCGGAAAGCCCGGCGCCCGATCGATAATCGGCAGGCAATCCGGCAATGAGGGCCGCTGTCCCGCCCACTCCACCGCCGTCTCGGTTTGCATTTGCGGAAACAGACGACGCGCCGAATGCTTGAGCAGGCGGTGGAGGGCCGGACTGGGCGCCGAATCCATATCGGCGAACTCGACCAGCCCGGCAAACCGGACGCCCTCGCGCATCGGCGTGACCGCCATTCCGAGGCTTGGTACGAGCATCGGGAGAGCGATAGCGTTGGCGGCCTCGCGCACCATAATGTGATAGCCACGCTGGGAATCGAGCGGTGGAAAGAGTCCGAGCCTTGCGGCAAGGGGGCGTGAATAGGCGCCCGCGGCCAGCACCAGACGGTCGGCGGGGAAATCATCGCCCGACGAGGCCCGCACGGCGGTGACACGCTTTTCCGCCGTGACCAGATCGGTGACGGCGACCGGGTGGAAAGTCCCACCGTCGGCGATGATGCGTTGAAGCAGAGTGCGGCAAAGCGCATCGGGCGCAACAACATGCCCTGAGCTTTTCGCAAGGACGGCGCCTGCTGTTTCGATGCCGAGATCGGGCACGCGTTCCTTCACCTCCGCCGGCGTGAGCTCGACGAGCGGCATTCCTCGCGCCCGGCGGGTTTGGTTGTCGTTTTCCGCTTTCCGCCGTTCCTTGTCGCTCAGGTAGAGGTAGAGGCAGCCGTCGCGCCTGAAGAGCGACCGCGCTTCCTCGAGATCGTCCAGAAGCGCCATCCAGTGGTCGAAGCCGGCAAGCGAAAGGCCGGCCATCGCGCGTGAGAGCCGATCGAATTCGGAGGGACGGCATGACTTTACGAAATGCCACAGGAAAGGCGCCATACGCGGCAGGTGAGAAAGGCGCAGCGTCAGCGGGCCGTTGGCACGGAAGAGAAGCTGCGGGATTTCACACAGGGTCCGCATATTGGCTTCGGGAATGACCGCCGATCCGGCGATCAGGCCGGCATTGCCGGAGGATGCCCCCGAACCCAGCTCGGCCGGATCGAAGACGGTGACGGCATGGCCCGAACGTTGCAAGGCGCGGGCGCAGGCCAAGCCCACCGCGCCCGCCCCGACGATCGCAACGCTTCCGCGGGCGCCGTTTCCTGTGGGCATGGTCATCATTTCGCCGCCGCGCGGATCTCCTCGACAAGTACCTGAAAGTCCTTGCCCGCCTCCTTGGCGAAGCGATCCTGAACCGCCATCGCACGCTCGATGAAGGGCGTCGTGTCCGGGCTGTAGAGCTTCATGCCGCCTTTGTCCTTCAGCCACTGCCTTATCTCTTCTTCCTCCCGCCTGATTATGTCAGCTTGATGGACACTCGCCTCGGCAGCCGCACGGTGCACGGCCTCTCTCTGCTCATCGTCGAACTTCTCCATGACCCGGTTGCTCATGAACAGCGGTACGAAGGCGGCGATGTGGTCCAGACGAACGAGGTGACGGGCGAACTCGTAGAACTTCATGTCGCGAATGGTCGCAAGGCCATTGTCGCTGCCGTCGATCGCGCCCGTCTGAAGTGCCGTCGGCACCTCGGACCACGCCAGCGCTACGGGCTGGGCGCCGAACGCGTCGGCGGTCTCGATCATCACCCGATTCTGCGGAACGCGATATTTCAGTCCGTCGACGTCCTCGATCGACTCGACCGGCCGGTCGATGGTGAACATCTCACGGAAGAAGACGCCACCGTAGGCGAGAAGATGCACGCCGGTCTCCGCGTGGAGGCGATCGGCGAACTCCCGTCCTATGTCACCTTCCAGGACCGTCGCCATATGCTCCGGACTCTGGAAGATGTAGGGGAGGACAAAAACGTTCATCAGCGGGTAGTTCGGCGAAACGTTGTTGGAGCTGATGAGAAACGCGTCGACCGTGCCAAGCTGCATGGCACTGAAGGCGGTCTCTTCGCTTCCAATCTGCCCGCAGCAGCGCAGGTTCACCTTGACGGACCCGTTACTGTACTCCTCGGCAAGCTCCTTGAACTTGACGGCGAGGATGCCGAGCTTGGAATCGGCCGGTGTCTCCCACCCGACATTGATGGTGACGTCATCGGCCAGGGCGGGACTGGCAACAGCTACGAATGCCGCCGCGACTATTCCTTTCACGAAGCGGGCTGTCATGTTCTCGAACATGTCGTCCTCCGTCTTTCCTGATACTGGACTGGAACTCTGAGTTGCTCTCCCTGAACTTCTTGCCTTGATCGTCCTCCTGTCTTGGTTGGCGGGTGGGGAATGGTCTGGCAGCGCGGCTATTGCCGCGCGCCGTAGACGAGGTTGGGCAGCCACAGGGTCAGATCGGGCCAGAGCGAGATGACGACCAAGCCGACCAAATACGCTCCAAAAAACGGAATTACCGCGATGGAGATCGATTCCAGGCTCACCCCGCCTATGCGCTGTGCGACGTAGAGGTTGCCGCCCACCGGCGGCGTCAGGAAACCGATCTCGGCGGTCATGATGGTGAAAACGCCGAAGAGTACCGGATCGATGCCGAGCTCAACCGCGATGGGCAGAAGAACCGGTGTGAAGATGACGATCTGGGCGAGCGAATCCATGAACGTACCGATCAGGATGTAGAAGACCGCCACGAACAGGAGGAACAGCCAGGGGTTCTCGCCGAAGAGGTCGATCGTGCCCAACAGAAGGTCGGGCATGTCATAGAGCGCGATGATGTGGCCGAGCGTGAGGGTCGGGGCGAGGAGGATGAGGATACCGGTCATGAGGACGGTAAACCGCAGCGCGCCGACGAACTGCGACCAACCCACTTCCCGGTAGATCACCCCCTCGACGAAGAGGGCGTAGAAGACGGCGACGCCCGCCGCCTCGGTCGGCGTGAAGACGCCGCTGTAAATCCCTCCAAGAATCAAAACCGGTGCGCCGAGCGCCCACTTTCCGTCCCAGAACGCGCGTAGAAGCGGCCCCCATCGAAACGGTTCCGTCTGACCTGGCGCCGCGCGGCGGACCATGATCCATACGGTCACCATGAGCCCGAGGGTCAGCACGAGGCCCGGCACGACGCCGGCGAGGAACAGCCGAGGAATCGACTCCGATGCGACGAGCCCATAGATGATCATCATGTTGCTCGGCGGGATCATCGCGCCGAGCGCGCCGGCGGAAGCGGCCACGGCCGAAGCGAAGCGCGGCGAGTATCCTTCCGCTTCCATGCGCGGGATCGTCACGGAGCCCACTGCCGCCGTCGTCGCCATCCCCGATCCGGAGATCGCCCCGAATACGGCGCAAGCAATGACCGTGACATAGCCGAGATTGCCCCTGTAGGAACTCATCAAGGCTTGCGCGATGCCGATCAAGCGGGTCGCTGTGCGGCCACGTTCCATCAGCGAGCCGGCGAAGATGAACAGCGGCAGCGCAAGCAGCGGAAAGGGTTGCAGCGCGACAAAGGACGATTGGGCGAGAGAGCTCCCGGGGATATCGAGGAGCCAGAGGCCGACCATTGCCGTGACGCCAAGCACGACGAAGATCGGGACGCCGATCAGGAGCGTCACGATGAAGACCAGCGCAATGATCAACGGTTCGCTCATGAAGCATCCTCATGCTCGCGGGCCGGCAGCCCCGCACAGCCGCCGCGCAGCCAAATCACGTAGGTCTGGATCACCCGCAGGGTCATCAGGACATAGGCGATCAGGACGATCGAGTGCGGCCACTCCTGCTCGATGCCGAGCGCCGGCGACCGGTTGATGGTCGTAAGAAGAAGGCTCAGATACTCCTCGGCGTAGACGATCATGAGGATGTTGAAGGCGACCCAAATGGCGTCGGCGATGAGAACCAGCGGCAGCGAAAGGGCTCGCGGCAACTTCTGGATCAAAAGGATCATACGAATGTGGAAGTGATGTCTGATCCCGATCGACGCGCCGAGATAGACGGCCCAGACCATGCAGTAGGCGGCGACTTCCTCGGTCCAGTGGACGCCGAGATCAAGCAGATAGCGGCTGATGACCTGCAACAGTACGCACAGCGCCATGACGGTGATCAGCACGCAGGCAATGGATTCCTCGATCCGCAAATCGAGGATACGCACCAAGCTGTGTCTGTTCACCGGCCGCCCTGCCATACGGCGTCAGCCGCGACCTGTTTGGCGTGAGCGAGCAGTAAGGAAAAGCATCGTCAAGCCACCCCGTTTATTTTTTTGAAATCGTTTTCAAGAACCTAGGCTAGCATTGCCCGAGTTTCCTGTCAAACTAGATTGGAATCCTTACGAATTGCGGGCTAGAAAATGAAAACGTTCCCAACAGCCGCTTGGCGATTAGCTCCGCCAATTGCTATGTTTCTTGTTGTGCGCTACACGCACCCCGCGTTTCCAGAATTCCGAGCGAGATCGGCGACGTGACCTTTCCCACCATCGAAGATGTCGCCCGGCACGCGGGTGTTTCGTCCTCCACGGTTTCGCGCGTTCTCAACAATCCCGAAATGGTGCGCTCGGAGCGACGCTTACGTGTGGAGCAGGCGATCGACGAGCTCGGTTTCGTTCCCTTGACGGCGGCGCAGACGCTCAAATCCGGCCGATCGATGACGATCGGCGCCGTCTTTCCCCGCCTCGACAGCATTCTGTTCGGCAGCGTCCTCAATGAGATGCAATCTCGCTTCGACGAGGCCGGTTACACCCTGATCGTGATGACGACCGGCTATGATATCGCGGTGGAGCCGAACCGTGTGCGTCAACTTATCGCCCGGGGCGTGGACGCCTTGGTTCTGGTCGGTGGCCTGCATGCGCCGGAGACGGACGAGCTGATCGCGCGGCACCACGTACCGCGCGTCAACATCTGGTCGTGGCAGGAGGAGAGCCCGCATGTGCAGATCGGTTTTTGCAACCGTCGCGCGGCGCACAAGGCGGCCGTTCACCTGTGCGCGTTAGGCCATTCCCGTATCGGCGTAATCTCGGGGCATACCGAGGGCAACGACCGCGCCGAGATGTGTCTCACGGGTGTGAGCGATGCGCTGGCCGCCGCGGATCTGCCGATTGACCGTTCCCTGTTTGCGACGGCCGGATTCGGCATTGAGGAGGGCGCCGCTGCCTTCCTGGCTCTGATCAACCGGCGCCAGCCGCCGACGGCGATCGTTTGCACGTCGGACCTTTTCGCCTTCGGGGCGCTGCGCGAAGCGCGCCGGCTCGGCCTGAGGGTCCCGGAGGATATCTCCATTACCGGTTTTGACGATTCGGAATTCGCGGAGATCTCGACACCGGCCCTGACCAGCGTGCGCACACCGCGGCAAATGATGGCGACCCGCTGCGTCCAGACAATTCTGGGCTATCTGACCGACGGCCGCGCAATGTCTTCCCTACGTCTTTCCACCGAGCTCGTCGTGCGCGACAGCACCAAAGGGCAGAATGGCCGGACTCCAAATCCAAGTCGTTCGTGAAGAAAGTCTAGATCCTTTCAGGTTTATTTGGAAACATGCCTGGAGTTTCGGAAATAGTTTTCGCATTCGGCTTGATGAATCACTCCGATCAACTGCCCGATGCGTTGCCGGTGGTTTCGAGGGTTCGAGGCGCCGCCATTCTGGTCAGGTGTTTGAGTTTCGAGAGCAGTTGTCCGATGGGATTGATGTCGGGGCTGTATGGCGGCGGGAAGGGGAGGCACGTTCCGGCTGTGTAATAGCCTTGCGGATCGCCTTTCCTTGGCTACCGGGATTGTCCGTGACGACGATATCGCCCGGCAACAGTTCGGGGACGAGGGTCTGCTCGACATAGGCCTGGAAGTTGCTGCCATAGGGTAAAAAATCCCCTCCTATCTGTTACTTTGGCCCGCACGAATTCATTCAGTAGCGAAGGCGCGACCAAGCCCGGTCACATGAAAGTGCGCGGAAGGAGGAGAACAAGATCCGGAATCAAGGTGATCAGCAGAAGGACAAGCAGGCCGATCGTGAAGAACGGCATCACCTCCTTGATGATGATCTCGATCCGGGTCCTTGCGAACTGCGCGGCGATGTAGAGGCAGATTCCGACCGGTGGCGTCAAAAGCCCCAGCATCAGGTTGAACACGAGAATCACGCCCAGGTGGTGAAGGTCGATCCCCACCTGGACGGCGACCGGGACCAGCACCGGAATAAGTATGATCATGGCCGCAATCGCCTCCATGAACGTACCGACGACAAGGAGAAGGACGTTCATGATCAGTAGGATGACGGTGGGATTTTCCGAGATCGTGAGAAGGAGATCGGCGATCGCCTTAGGCAGTCCGCTGAAGGCCATAATCCAGCCAAAGGTGCTGGCCATTGCCACGATGATCATGACCTTCGCCGAGTCGAGGGCCGTCGCAACTAAAACTGAAAACAGATCGGATATCCTTAGCTCCCGATAGATGAACATGCCGACGATCAGAGCGTAGACGACCGCCACCGCCGCGCTTTCTGTCACGGTAAAGATCCCGGAAACAACGCCAACCAGAATGATCAGCGGCATGAAAATGGCCCAGATCGCGCGAAGGCCGGTCTGCAAGATGACCCGGAATGGGACAGCCTTGTAGATCGGATAGGAACGCCGCTTGGAAATCAGCCAACACAGAGTCAAAAGGGAGAGACCGAGAATGAGGCCGGGGATGGCCCCTCCGAGAAAGAGCGCGCCAATGGACACCCCCGTCCCCGCGGTCAGCCCGTAGATGACAAGAGGGATGCTGGGCGGGATGATCGGCCCGCAGATCGAGGAAGCGGCGGTAACCGCGGCACTGAATCCGCCATCGTAACCCTCCTTTTTCATGGCCGGTATGAGGGTGCTCCCCAAGGCCGTCGTATCCGCGACCGCAGACCCCGATACGCCTGCGAACAACATGCTCGCGACGATGTTCCCGAGCCCGAGCCCACCGGTAAATCGACCGACGATGGCGTTGGCGAACGCAATGATACGGGTGGTGATGCCACCATGGTTCATGAGATTGCCGGCCAGGATGAAGAACGGAATAGCGAGGAGCGAGAACGAGTCCGCGCCGATGAGCGCGCGCTGTGGAACCAGGGACAAGGGCAACATGTCTTGAGTGGAAACGACCGCGAGTGCGGCGATTCCCATGGTGAAGGCGAGCGGAACGCCGAGACACAACACCGCGAAGAATACGACCAAGAGGAGGATGCTCATTGCCGGTCCGCCCCCTGTTCCCGTCCGCCGGACGGGATCTCGGCATCCCCGTCCGGTCGCCGCCCGAATACGACCCGCTCGATCCAGTACAGAGTCATCAGCAGCGCGGAAATCGGGGCCGAGACATAGTAGAGGCTCGGCGAAAGGTCCAGGGCACCGAAGGTTTGCTTCGTGGTGTCCAAGGTGAGCTTGGTGCCGAAAATGACGATGACGAGGAACAGGAGAAGGCATAGCCCCTCGCCGATCAATCCACAGGCGCGGCGCGGCGCGGGCGGAAGCAGCTCTACGAGGAACCGTACGGCGATGTGCGCGTTGTTTCGATAGAGCACGGCTGCGCCGAGGAAGGTCATCCATACAAACATCATTCGGGAGATCTGCTCGGTCCAGTAGAGCGGGCTGTTGAGCCCATACCGGAAGCACACCGCTGTCACCATGATCGCGACGACAAGAGCAATCAGAGTGCCGATCAGCCGGCGGCAAGCCCTTTCCGTGACATCGCAAAGAGCGCTGAGCATCAATCCACTCCCATGGGGCCGAGCCGCTTTTCCCTGTCTCGTTTTCCGCGACAATTCGTCGCCCGTTATTTTAGCGCGTTGGTCACCATGGCCGCTTTCGGATCTTGCTCATGGCGTCGCAACTTGGACGAAAAAGACCTCCTGCCCGGAGGTCTCGGCCCGCCGACACGAGGATATGAAGACAGGGACCGGCAACGAAATCCAAATTTGAGCTGGGTTGGCAAAAAGGCCGGGGCGATCGGCGGGCATCGCTGTTTGTTCCGAACCGCACCGATCAGCCCCGGGCAACACACTTCTCGTCAGTCGATCTGGCTGAACCGTTCGACCCACTTCTTCACATGCGGAAAGTCGCTCTCCATTCCGGCCACCCGGGCCCTGAATGCCTCCTTGTCGACCGCCGTAACCACCACACCCTTTTCCTTGATCTTCTGCATGATCGCCTCATGCTCCTCGGTGAGGCGCTCGCGGAACGTCTTTTCTGCATCGGCCGCGGCCTGATGCAGAACGTCTTTGAGGTCCTGCGGAAGCTGTTGATAAAACTGCTCGCCGATCACGATCACGCTGTCCTGCATCATGTGTTCGGTCAGATTGAGATGCGAGTTGACCTCGAAGAATCCCGCGTTCCAAGTCAATGGTGCCGGGTTGTCCTGGCCGTCGATAACACCGGACTTCAACGACTGGTAAACCTCGGGGAATGGCAACGGCGTGGGAGACGCGCCAAACCGCTTGAATGTCTCACGCCACATGGGCGTTTCAGGCACACGAATCTTCAGACCCTTCATGTCTTCAGGGGTCTTTACGACCTTATTGGCGCTGAGCTGACGGGGTGCCCGCGGAATGCTGGCCAGAGGCCGGAACCCCGCTTGTTTGGCCATGTCTTCGGCATATTCCTGCTTGACCGTGTCCCAAATCCGGTCCTTGTGCTCGACGTCCTTGAAAAGATACGGAAAAGTCCATATCTCGGCCGGCTTGTACCAGCCCGCCATGAGGGCCTGTCCGGGAGCCGCCAACTGCATCGACCCTTGCAGGATACTTTCCAGGATATCTCGGTCGGCACCCAACGACCCGCCGTGATGTGCCGTAATGACGATCCGGCCGCCTGACAGCTCTTTGACCCGCTCGACAAAGAAGTTGAGTTGGCGTCCGATAAAGTCGGTCTCGGGCGCGCCGCTCGCGGCTACCCATTTGTAATCCTGTGCATCCGCCATGCGCGGCGCACCCGTGAGAGTTAGTGTTGCCGCTGCGGCGAGAACTGCTATGGGCAGGCGAAGCGTCTTCAAGCACAGGGTGGGATGTTTCACGCTTCTGTGTCCCAGATAATTCATTTCAGCCTCCTTTCCATTTATCGCTGGACGATGTTTGAGAATCCGAAGACGTTTTTGTGGTCGAGCCTTCATCTACGGCACAAGGGATTCAGGAAAAAATACCTGTTACATGAGTCTCCGCAGGATCCCTTCGAGGTCAGTGGGCTCGGGGGTGCGCGGGTTTACCCGGATGTTGTCGCTCTGCATGGCAGCCTGGACAACCGGGCCGATATGGGCTTCCCGCATCCCGAACTGGGAAAACCGGCTGGGCATCCCAACGTCCGCGCCCAAATCCTGAATCGCGCCAACCGCATGCGGCGCGGCTTCCTCGACCGTGAGCCCAGCCACCGGCGCCCCCATGGCGCGCGCGATCGCCGCATATCGCTCCGGAGCCGCCATGTGGTTGAAGCGTGTTACCTCCGGCAACAGCATGCCGACGATGGTTCCGTGGTGTATGCGCAGATCTCCGCTTCCCATCGGCATCGCCAGGGCATGGGCAATGCCACAGCGGGTCGAGTTCATGGCCATCAAGGCCATCATGCTTCCGAGGAGCATGCCGTAACGTGCCGCGCGGTTGGTGCCATCGATGACGGCCGTCCGCAAATGGCGTCCGATGAGCTCGATAGCACCAATGGCCAGCGATGCGGATATCGGCTGACTTTCTTTGCTCGTATAGCTCTCTACGGCATGCGAGAGGGCGTCCATTCCCGTCGCCGCGGTGAGCGCGGGGGGCAGTCCAAAGGTGAGCTCGGGATCGCAAAGCGCGATCCGGGGAAGCAGCTTTTGACTTCCCACGCCGAATTTCGCGTTGGTCTGATCATCGGTGATCACGGACCAGATACTTACTTCACTGCCCGTTCCGGCCGCCGTGGGAACGCAAACGCATGGCAAGGGGTCGCAATCGATATTGTTGAGCCCCTTGTAGTCCGCGACGCTGCCGGGATTGGTGGCCATCGCGGCAACAGCCTTCGCCGTGTCAAGGGCGCTCCCGCCCCCGATTCCGACAATGACCTCCGCCTTGAAGTCCCGTAGGCGCGCAACGGCCGCCGCGACGGCAGAGGTGCTGGAATTCTCGGGAACATCGTCATACACCGCGTACGGGATTCCCTCGGCACGCAGCAGTTCCTCCCCGTAATCGATCCATCCCGTCCGGCGCAGTCCCCGGTCGGTGATGATGATCGCCTTCTTACCCCCGCAACGACGCACGTGGCGGGCAAGATCTGCGAACGCCCCGTATCCGAAGTGAATGTCCACCGGAAGCGGCGGGAAATTGAATTGCTGACCCTCCGTGGCCAAACAAGCTGAAATCTTATCTGCAGTACTTGACGGCATCCTCGGTTCGCTCCGTATGACCTTTCCCGCCACTTTCATTCGTCTTCGGGCCGCTTATGGACGGACGACCAATGCTTGCCATCCGATCGCGTTGGAAACCTCTGGCCCGGTGCTGCCAGCGGGCATAACACCCACAGATGAAAGACTTTCATGTCGATAACCAGCTAGCAAACTCCAAATATTCAACTCTAAGTGAATGCTATTCATGCAGCTGTGTAATCTGCCTCCATGTAACATCCCAAGCCCACTCTCGTTTCGACAAGTGGGTTTAGGATTACATCAAATTATTCAGTGGGCTGTTGGCCTGTCTAAGCCTGTATTCAGATACGCAGAACCAAAGGTTCAGTTGAACCTTGTTCATCGTACGTGGGTTTGCCGGGTAATGGCTATCGAGGCAGTCTGCTCCCTCGCCCGCCATGCGCAAGATACAAACGGCGCCAACGGCCTTTGCTGCCAAACAGGCCGGTGGCTGCCGCGTGCAATACTCAATGGCAGGGGATGAGGCCGCCCGCGACCGACGGCCTCTATCGAGTCACGGCTTGGAGTATGCCGTCTTGACCACGGTGTAGAACTCAACCGCATACCGGCCTTGTTCGCGGCTTCCGTAGTTGGACGCCTTCCTGCCGCCAAAGGGAACGTGATAGTCGCCCCCGGCGGTCGGCAGATTGACAACAACCGTGCCGGATTCCACATTCCGCTTGAAGTGGCTCGCATGTTTCAGAGAGCCGGTGCAAATCCCAGCCACCAGACCGAAGTCGGTATCGTTTGCCACCGACAGGGCTTCGTCATAGTCGCGAACGCGGATCACACTGGCGATGGGTCCGAATATCTCTTCTCGGTTGATCCGCATCCCGTTGTCGGTATCCACGAACAGCGCGGGCTGGAGGTAGTACCCGTCCTTCCCGCAATCGAGGCGTTCGCCGCCATATGCCAACCGCGCGCCCTCTTTTTCGCCGATCTCAAGATAGGCCAAGTCTTGGGATAACTGAGCTTCATCAACCACCGGACCGATATCCGTGCCCTCGGCTAGGGCATGGCCGACACTTAGCCGCTTCATGCTCTCGACAAGCGCTGAGACAAATCGATCGTGGATGGCCTCTGTCACCACCAGACGACTCGATGCCGTACACCGCTGCCCCGTGCAGAAGAACGCTCCGTCCAGGGCACATCGCACGGCATTGTCCAGATCGGCGTCATCCAGGACGACAAGCGGGTTCTTTCCTCCCATCTCGAGTTGCACCTTGGCACGCCGCTCGACGCAGGCTTGGGCGACCCTCATTCCGGTTTCCGAGGAACCCGTAAACGTGATGCCGTCGACCTCCGGATGATGGATCAGCACGTCCCCGACGACGGACCCCCGTCCCATAACGAGATTGAACACGCCCTCGGGAAGGCCCGCCCGCGAAATGATCTCGGCCAAGGCCCAGGCGGTGGCCGGTGTGTTGTCGGCTGGCTTGAACACCACGCAATTTCCGAAGGCGATCGCCGGGGCAATCTTCCATGCCGGGATTGCGATCGGGAAGTTCCAAGGCGCAATGATGCCCACCACCCCTATCGGTTCACGCGTCACTTCCAACTCGATGCCGGGACGAAGCGACGCCAGGCGCTCGCCCGGTATTCTGACCGCCTCGCCCGCGAAAAACCGGAATATTTGCCCGGCCCGGGTGACTTCACCGATGGCCTCGGCCAGCGTTTTCCCCTCTTCGCGGGCAAGCAGCCGCCCGAGTTCCTCCTTGCGCGCCAGGATTTCAACGCCGATGCCGTCGAGCGCATCAACCCGACTCTGCAGAGGGCTTCTCGACCACTCGGGAAACGCAGTCCTCGCCGCCATAATGGCGGTTTCGCATTGAGACGCATCGGCGTAAGCGCAGCAGCCAACCATGTCGCCGAGGTCGGACGGATTCATGCTTTCGCGAACGGCCTCGCCCTGGCTCCATTCGCCGGCAATGTAGTTGGGAAACACATCCATGGTTCGGTTCTCCTCTCTAAACAAACGTCGGAAGGCTGGAAACGCGGATGGTGTGGCGTCAAAGGTCGGGCATCACCGAGCTTGCGACCACGCGCCCTTCTGTCCCCTCGGGCGCAATCTGTGCCGAAAGAAACCGGCATTGACGGGAGAGCGCATGTCGATCAGGATTTGATCCGGTTTGAACGGTATTCATGCGAATCATCCCATGCGGACTCCACCCTTTCGGACACTGCGCGCGTTTGAGGCCGCCGCTCGGCATCGGAGTTTCAAGGATGCGGCCGCTGAACTACACATTACCCCCTCCGCCATCAGCCATCGGATCAAGAACCTCGAATCGCTTCTCGGCGTGAATCTGTTTCATCGAACGAGTCGAGGCCTTCTCCTTACGCCGCTGGGAGAGGAGTACCTTGCCCTTCTCCAAGACGCCTTTGCGAAACTGGAAAAGGCGACACGCTTCGTGGCCACTCGTGGCACCGCCGACGTCCTTACCGTGCATTCGGTGCCGACCTTCGCCAGTCTTTGGCTGATGCCCCGCTTGGCGTCCTTTATCCAGCAGAACCCCGGTTTGAACGTTCGGGTCAGCGCATCGCCGACTCCGGCGAATTTCATGGGAGACGACATCGACGTCGATATCCGCTACGGGGTTCCGAACTGGAAAGGAGTGGAGACCCATCCGCTGATCGAAGAAACCATATCGCCGCTGTGCAGCCCGCGGTTCCTGGAGCGAGACAATCCTCTCCGCGATCCCGAAGATCTAAGCCGGGTAACATTGATCCATTCCGAGGTCGCACTGGTGCAGTGGCGAGATTGGGTTGCCGAGAACAATCTCAGCGGGATCGACACCGATCGCGGTCTCTGGTTCGATCGCACTCAAATGACGATCCAAGCAGCGGTTGAAGGGCTGGGCGTCGCTCTTGACAGCGAAACCATGGCGGCGAGCCAGCTGGCGGCGGGCAAGCTCGTGAAGCTCTTCGACGGCTGCACAAAAAGCCTCAAGGTGCGCGCCCATTTCATGGTTTTTCCACATTCCCATGGACGGTTGGCCAAGGTTCGGAAGTTCCAGGAATGGCTGCTTCCGGAGATCGAAAACGCATGAGGGCGACCCGCCGATAAATCGTCCCCAATTGCTCCATCCGCCCCCTGGTACCTCATCGAGCATCGCGAAAGATCGATCCACGCGATCCGATCGTGATGCCCCTTCATCTTCCATCCTTTCCGGTCGGCCAGAGCCAAACGGCCGCGGGCATCGGCCGACCTCAAGCGGACCGATGAGCTGTTGGTCCCAACTCCCGGAAAACAGCTGCCCGTGATGGTGCGATGCTTGAGAGTTTCACGCCTGAAGCGGCTCTGGCAAACGACAATTCTTCAGTCAGACATGAACTGGATTCACTTGGCTTTCTTGGCGGCTATTCCCGCCTGCTTCGGAACGCATTGAGGCAGCCAAGAATCGCTCCGATTATTTCAAATAAACCAAGCCAATTGCTCCCAAGGCGAGGTGCATTGCGACCGCCACATCAGAATGATGCAGGAGTTGACTAGATGAAGGATGTTCATCCGGCATGTATGGGGCACCGATCCTCGGATGCCGTCAGGGCCGGCGGCCCGTGCCTCATCGTGGTGGCAAAGTGGACGGCGCAGTACCGACCAGACGCATGAGGCTGTTCAAGGATGAGGCCCGTTCAAGCCCCTCGACCTCGGACAGGACGGCGTCCTGTGTGGAGGCGGAGAGAATTCCGTCGGCGGCGAGGCGGAACTTCTTGGCGATCTGATCCCATCCGACCGGGTTCTCCGGCATGCCGATGGGCGCGTCCACGTATTTTCGCAGCGACGTCCCGTCGGTCAGGTTAACGGCAAGCTCGGCGGACCGCAGCCGGGGAAAGTCGGCGCTGATCTTGGGATCTTCCGATACCGCCACGAGGTCGGCCAGACGGCGGACCTCGGGGCGCTGCAGCACATCCATCCGCATCTCCTGCGTCGTCACATCGCCATAGAGCAAGGCGAGCGCCGTGATGAAGGGCAGCGAAAACTTGGCCTCGCCGACCGACGCTGGGTCGGGATTGGTCAGCGCGGCCGACGCCTTGTAGGCGCGGATGTCGATGCCCTGGATATCGTCGAGGCGCGCCGCGACCTGATCGCGCAGCTCGAGCGCGGCGGTGATGGCGGGGAGGGCATGTCCGCAGGAGCTGAACAGCTTGTGGTAGGCGTTGGCGATTTCATAGCTGCCCGTTTGCGACGGGAACGGGGCGCGCAGGAAGTCTTCGTCACACCGGGTCGCATAGGCGCGCAGGAAACCATCCTTGCCCTCGATGGCCAGGCCGGGGCCGGTCAGGCCGTGCTCGGCCAGCAGCGCCGCCATCAGTCCGTTTGACGCGGCCCAAGCGCCGTGGGCATGGCGGACGGTCGCCCCTTCCGGCAGAAAGGCGAACAGACCGCCGGCGCCGGATGCGGCGATCCCGAGCGCCCGGGCCGTCCGCTCGGGATCGAGTCCCAGCAAAGCGCAGGCCGTGGCGCAGGCGCCGAAGGGACCGACCGCGCCGGTCGAGTGGAAGCCGCGCTCTCGCAGGCCGGCATCCACCGCCCGGCAAAGCCGCGAGGCCACCTCATACCCCGCGGTGGCCGCGCGCAACACCTGCGCGCCTGACCGCGCTTTGGCTTCGCCCAGCGCCAGCGCGACGGGAAAGGTGAGGGCGGACAGATGCAGACCCGACGCGAAACGATGGGAATCGTCGACATCCTCGACGGTCGCGATCAGGCCATGGAAGAAGGCGGCGCCGAGGAGGCTCGTCCGCTCGCCATGGGTGAGGACCGTGGAGTCTCCGTCACCAAAGGCAGGCAGCGTGGCAAGGCCCGTTCGGGCGACTTCGGTGGGGAGGCCGGCCATGCAGGCGGCCAGAAAATCCAGGAGGCAGAGCTTCGCCTTTTGCTCGACCGGTTCGGGCAGCGGGGAGGCGGCGATATCGCACGCCAACTCAGCCAAGTATGCGGTAAGGGGAGCGGTTTGGGTCATGTGTCGGCCATCGCGGTCACGGAGGAACGCCCCTCCGATTGACTCGTATATAGCTACATGATTATATGATGTAGTAACATATAAATCCGTTTTGGGTCAATCGGGCCTCACGCAAGTCGGCAGCCGTTCGGTTTCCGCGGCTTCGGGCGGGCGGTTCCGTGGAACCCGTGACGTTGCCGAGGAGGCTTTCATGCAACCCACCATTTCCCTTGCCGACCGCGTCGCCATCGTGACCGGCGGACGGCGGCAGCTGGGTGCTGCCCAGGCGATCCGCCTGGCCGAATGCGGCGCCGATGTGTGCCTGGCCGATGTCGCCCATGACGACGACATGTCGGCGACGGTCGCGGAAATCGAAAAGCGGGGCCGCAAGGCGCTGCCGGTCGTTTGTGACGTTTCCCGGCGCGATCAGGTGGAGAGCATGGTCGAAGCCTGCGTGCGGGAGCTGGGCGGCGTCCACGTTCTGGTGAACAATGCCGGCATCTCCAGCCGCGAGACGCTGATGGAGGTGACGGACGAAGAGTGGGACGCGGTTCTCGACATCAACCTCAAGGGCGTGGTCCTGTGCACGCAGGCCGCCGCCCGCCGGATGATCGAGCAGGGGCGCGGCGGCGCGGTGATCAACCTGTCCTCCTCGACCGGGCTCAACGCCAATGTCAGCCGCGGCCCCTACAGCGTGTCGAAGGCGGGCGTGATCATGGCGACCAAGCTGCTGGCGCGCGAGCTGGGCGCGCACAACATCACGGTCAACGCCATCGCGCCGGGCTTCACCTCGACGGCGAAGATCGGCGGGCGCGATGGGACCATGTTCTATCGCGGCAAGGACGAAACCGGGCGCGTGTTCGCGAAGCTGGCCCTGCAAAGGGAAGGCGAGCCCGTCGACTACGCCAATACGGTGGCCTTCCTGGCTTCGCCGCTGGGAGCCTACATCACGGGGGTGACGATTCCGATCGACGGCGGCTTCACGATTCCCTGACCTCGTGCCCATCGGGAGGGCCACGCCCATGGCGCATTCGACCTTGTCGGTGTTCGTAACGGAACCGCTGCAACCCGAGGCGCAGGAGCTGCTGGCGCGGCATCTGCGCATCGATGTCGGCGACGACGGGTTGTCGCGGGAGGCGCTGCGCCGCCGCGTCGCGACCGTCGACATCATCCTCAGCAAGACCGACCCCGTCCCCATCGATGCGGAGTTGATCGACGCGGCGCCGAACCTGCGCCTCATCGCCCGCCATGGGTCGGGATACAACAATGTCGATGTGGAGCATGCCACGCGCCGGGGCATCCCGGTGACCAACACGCCCGGCGCCAATGCGGTCTCCCTCGCCGAATACACCCTGGGCCTCATGTTCGCGGCCGCCCGCAGGCTCGTTCCGGCGACCGCATCCTGCCGCCTGGGCGCGCCCGACCGTCTGGGCTTCATGGGGGTGGAACTCTTCGGCAAGACCTTCGGCCTGATCGGGGTCGGCCATATCGGTCGCGAGGTCGTCCAGCGGGTCCACGCCCTGGGCATGAAGGTGCTGGCGCATCATCCGCGGCCGTCGGCGCGTGGCCTGTCCGACTTGCCGCTGGAGCTCGTGGATCTGGAGACCCTGCTGCGAGAAAGCGATGTGATTTCCCTCCATGTACCGCTGACGGAGGCAACGCGGAATCTGATCGGGGCGCGGGAACTTGCGCTGATGAAAAGCACCGCCATCCTGATTAATCTCGCGCGCGGAGGGGTGGTCGAAGAGCGGGCGCTTTACGACGCGCTCGCCCGCAACGCCATCTTCGCGGCCGCCACGGACGTTCTGGCCAATGAGCCCGTGCGCGCTGAGGAGCCGCTCCTGCGCCTGGAGAACTGCCTCGTCCTGCCGCATATCGCCGCCGTGACGCCGGAGGCGCAGCGCGCCGTCGCCATGGCGGCCGTCGAAGAGGTCCTGAGGTTTTCGCGCGGCGAACCGCTTCGCCATGTCGTCAATCCAGAGGTCTTTCAAACCAGTCAGTCGGGAGGAAAGGGCTAGTGGACCTGTTTTCCCTGAACGGCCGAACCGCCGTGATAACCGGTGCCTCGGGCGCCATCGGCGGAGCCATCGCGAGCGGCTTTGCAAGGGCCGGCGCCGATCTGGCCTTGACCTACAACAACAACGCCGGACCGGCCGAGGGGGTGGCTGCTGCTGCCGCGGCCCTGGGCGTGAGGGCCCGCAGCGACCGGGTCGACGTGCTCGACCCCGACGCCATCGCCGCCCATGCCGACACCGTGATGCGGGATTTCGGCCGCATCGATGTCCTGGTCAACTGCGCGGGCGGCAACATCAAGGCCGCCATCACCGATCAGAAGACCGGGTTCTTCGACCTGCCGCCGCAGGCCCTGGAAGACACGATGATTCTCAATGTGTTGGGCGGCGCGATCCTGCCCTGCCTGTCTTATGGCCGGCCGATGGTGGCGAACGAAACCGGCGGGTCGATCATCAATATCAGCTCGATGAACGCGTATCGCCCCCTGGAGGGGCGTCCCGCCTATGCCGCGTCGAAGGCGGCGGTCAGCAACTTCACCCAATGGCTCGCCTGCCATGTCGCGAAGGAGTACACGCCGCGCGTCCGCGTCAACGCCATCGCGCCCGGCTTCTTCCCCAACGAGCGCATGCGCGACGCCCTGTTCAACGCCGATGGCAGTCATAGCGAACGGGCCGAGAAAATCATCGCCCACACGCCGATGGGACGGCTGGGCGAGGTGGAGGACCTGGTCGGGACGGCGCTGTGGTACGCCGGCGACGGCTCGCGCTTCGTCACCGGCACTGTCACGCCGGTCGACGGCGGCTTCAACGCCTATGCCGGGCTGTAGAACGCGGCAAGGGAGGGAGGGTCCGATGGACAATGTTCTCGTTCTCGGCAATGTGCGCCCCGAGGGGCTGGACCTGCTCGGCGATTTCGCGCGGCTGGACCTGGTCAAGCCCGATGCGATCATCGTCAACACCTCGCGCGGCGGGCTGATCGACAAGGAGGCCCTGGCCGAGGCCGCACAGTCCGGACGGATCGGCGGCGCCGCGCTCGACGTGTTCGACCGCGAGCCGCCGGATTTCGACGACGCCCTGTTCGCCTGCGAGAACATCGTCACCCCCCCATGTCGCCGCGATGACCATCCAGGCGCCTACCGCCATGGCGGTAGGCGCGGCCACGGAAATCCGCCGCGTGTTGGTGGACGGGCTGCCGCCCACCAACAACGTGTTCGCGTGATCGGACAGGCGAGGAGACGACCGTGAAAGCCATCCTGCTGACCGAACCGGGAAAGGTCACCCTCGTAGACATGGAGAAGCCGCAACCGGGCCCGGGCGAGGCCCTGGTTCGCGTGCTCGAAGCCGGCATCTGCGGCTCGGAGCTGCATGGCTATCACGGCCGCCATTTCGGCCGCCGGCCGCCCGTGGTGATGGGCCACGAGGTCTGCGGCGTCGTGGAGACGCTGGGGGAGGGCGTGACCGGCCCCCCGCCGGGGACGCGTGTGGCTGCCATGCCGCAAAGGACCTGCGGCCGCTGTCGGCCCTGCCGGGACGGAACGCCGAATCTATGCCGTTCTCGCCTGATGCTCGGTTTCACCGATTGGCCCGGAGCGTATGCCGAATACTTCGTGATCCCGGCCGATCTTCTTTTCGAGGTGGCCGACGGGGTGGGCGCCGCCGAGGCGACGCTGACCGAACCCCTGGCGGTGGCGGTACACGCCGTTCGCCGCGCCGGCATCGGCCCAGGGCAGTCGGCCATCGTGTTCGGCGCGGGGGCCATCGGTCTGCTGACCGTGCTGGCCGCGCGCGAGGCGGGTGCGGCGACCGTTATCGCCACCGACCTCCACGACTACAATCTGGCGGTGGCGCGAGATCTAGGCGCCACGGATATCCATAATGCACAACAGGGATCGGTCCTCGACCTTGCACGCGACGTGGCCGGCGGCGAGGGCGTGGACCACGCCTTTCTGGCGACCGACGGTGCGGGCGTTGTCGAGCAAGCCGTTCACGCCGTACGGGTCCGCGGGCGGATTATCGTTATCGCGATGTATGACGGTCCGGCGCCGGTCCCGCTGCAGGAATTGAAGTCGAAGGAACAGGCAATGATCGGCAGCGTGACCTACGAGGCCGGCGACTTTACAAAGGCTTGCGAGATTGCCGCCGCCCACCGGTCGGCGTTGTCGCGGCTGGTGACCCATCGCGTGGCCATGGAGGACGCGCAGGATGCCTTCGAGTTGGTGGACCAGCGCCGGGAGGACCTCGTGCGGGTCGTATTCCATGTTTCGGAGGACGCCGCTAGGCCCTAGTCGGTCCCGGAGAGGTCCATGAAGAAAGACGCCGCCATCTCTTATCCCCGTCTGCCGCTGGCCCGGTTCGACAAGCTGGTCAACCTGACTCTCTCTCGATTGCTCAAGGGGATCGGCTGTCCGATCACGCGGCAGCAGGAGATCATTCTGCGCGAGCTTTGCCGGGCCGACGGCCTCAGCCAG
The DNA here is from genome assembly GCA_028281785.1 of Rhodospirillales bacterium. GTDB lineage: Bacteria > Pseudomonadota > Alphaproteobacteria > Rhodospirillales > Shumkoniaceae > JANQJG01. The sequence goes on along the minus strand of JANQJG010000098.1, from coordinate 45,563 downwards.
GGAGAGTTGGCCGCCCGAGTGGGGCAGGATCGCAACAACCTCTCGCGCACGTTGGGACTTCTCGAGCGCCGGAAGTTCGTCACCCGGCATGTCCGAGGCTCAGACAGGCGCAGTTTCGATGTCCGCATCACGGCGGCGGGCCGCGAAGTCCACAAACAGGCGTTCAAGGCCATCGAAGCGTATTGGGAGATCCTGTTCAAAGGCTTCTCCCAAGACGAGATCGAACGATTCGCGCGCACAATTCATCGCCTTTCCGACAACCTCTCGACCTTCGTCGAAGGCGGGGATCCTGACGGGACCGAGCATCGCGCGGGAGTGCGGCGGTCGGAGATTCGACCCGACGAGCCCGCGGTTCCCGACGGATCTTTTTAAGGGCACAGCCGCGATCCTTTCCCGCCCGAGAGATTTCCTTTTTCCGATAGAAAGTTAAAATTCTTATTTTAAGATTGTTGACAATTAATATTCCCGCAGATAGCATCGAAATCCCCGAAGAAGGGCGGTCCGTGACACGCGGACGACAAACCAACCGAACGAACATTCCCGCCGGTTCCGTCGCGGCGTGGAGTCAGAAAACAGGAGGTCTACCCCGATGCGTCAAACCCTATCGGTTCTTGCATCTTTCGCCTTTGCGCTGACGACGATTGGCAGCGCGATGGCGGAATACCCAGAAAAACCGATCAAGGTCATCGTTCCATTCAAGGCAGGTGGCGGTTCCGATGCGATCGCTCGTACGTTTCAGAACGCCATCGAGGCCAACAACTTGGCCAGCGTTCCCTTCGTCGTGACCAACATCGCCGGCCCCGGCGGCCGGATCGGGTCCCGCACCGCCAAAGAGGCGGAGCCCGATGGCTACACGCTCTTGATGAATCATCTCACCCTGCTGACAAGCGAAGCCACGGGGCTCGCCGATTATGGCTATCGCGATTTCGAGCCCGTCGCCGGAACCGGCGATGTCTGCCTGACGGTGGCGGTCATGGAGTCCGCCCCCCACAAGTCGCTGAAGGACGTGCTTTCGGCGGCCAAGGCCCAGCCCGATACTCTGATCTACGGCGTCAATCTGGGCGCCCTCAACCATATGGGGGGATTGCTTCTTCAAAGCACCATGCCCGGCGCGCAGTTCCGCTTCGTCCAGATCGGCGGCGATGTCGCCAATTTCACCAATCTCAAGGGCGGGCATATCAATGTGACGGCGATTTCGGCCGGTCAATTCAATGCCGGACGCGCGGCCGGCCTGCGCGGTTTGGCCATCCTCGCCGATGAGCGCCATCCCGGGTTGCCCGACATACCAACGGCCAGGGAGCAGGGCTTCGACATTTCCTTCTGCTTCGAATACTGGTGGCTGGCGCCCAAGGGCACGCCGGCCGACCGCGTCGCCAAGCTGGCTGAAATCTTCAAGGCGGCTATGGACACGCAACAGGTGAAGGACGCCTTTACCAAGCGCCTGACCCTGCCCATCTATCGCGCCGGCGATGAGCTTAGGAACTACATCGCGGCCGAATACGCGAAGATCGAGCCGATTGCTTCCCAGGCCATGAAGAGCAAGAAATAGCGGTCTCCCTGATCGCGGGCGGTGCCCTCGGCCAAGGGAGGGGACTGCCCGCTTTTTCTTGAAGCGCTGCCGGGAGAAAGCGGATGTCGAGGCGCAATTGGACCTGGGTGACGACCGGAGCCGTCGTCATTCTAGCGGGGCTGGCCATCCAGCAGGCGGCCAATGCGCCCGAACTGGCTTTCGACAGCTTCGGATCGGCAACCATTCCCTATTTCGTTGCGATCAGCCTGCTGGTTCTTGTGGCGTTGATGGTCTTCGAGGAGCTCACCCTCGGGGAGGGGCTCGCAAAGCCGGATCGTGGATCGGCGGAAACCGGCACCAACGCGCCGGCGCCGCGGTGGAGCATCGGATCACGGACCGCCCTCTCACTGGCCGCATTTATCGTCTACGTGGTCCTGCTCGACCTGACGGACATCCCATTCTGGGTTGCAACCCTGATCTTCACCTATATCGGCAGCCGCCTTCTCGAGGGCGGCACGGGGCGAGGACGGATCGTCTCCCTTGTCGTCGCCGCCGTGGTGGCCGTGGGAACCCATGTCGTGTTCACCGAATTCCTGCTGATCGATCTCCCGTGAGGGTGGAAGGGGCGCGCGGGAATGGACTTATCCGGCATTCTCACTGGACTGGGGGGCGGGATTTGGCATGTCCTGACGCCCGCCACCGCACCCTATCTTCTTGTCGGCGTGTTCCTGGGGATTACCGTTGGCGCCATTCCGGGGCTGACGGGCAGCATGCTGATCGCGCTGTCGCTGCCGGCGACCTTTTTTCTTACTCCCGAGCAGGCGATGGTGCTGCTGGTTTCGGAGTATGTCGGCTCGGTCAGCGGCGGCCTGATCAGCGCCACCCTGCTGCGCATGCCGGGGACGCCGGCCAGCGTGATGACCACGCTGGACGGCTTCCCCATGGCGAAGAAGGGGCAGCCGGGCCGCGCCCTTGGGCTCGGTACGCTCTCGTCCTTTTTCGGCGGGATCGTGTCATGGGTGTTCCTGGTGCTGTTAGCCCTGCCGCTGGCGGAAGCCGCCGTCCATTTTGGTCCCTGGGAGTTCTTCGCGCTGACCTTGCTGGCCCTGATGCTGATCTCCGCCGTTGGCGAGGGCAGCACCACTCGCGCCCTGATCTCGGGATTGCTGGGAGTCCTCATCGCGCTGCCGGGTGAGGACCCCTCGGTCGGCATGCCGCGGCTTACCTTCGGCATGCCCGCCATGGAGGGCGGGTTCTCGCTGTTGCCGGTCCTGGTGGGCGTGTACGCCATCAGCCAAGTCGTCAGCGACATGCTCAACGCCGACGCCAAGCCGGAGCGAAGCGTCGGTGTCAGCCGGATCGCGGCCAAGCTGAGCGACCTGCGGCGGCATGGCGTCAACCTGGTCCGCTCCTCGGTGATCGGAACGTTTGTCGGCATCCTGCCTGGGGTCGGCGCCAATATCGGGTCGGTGCTGGCTTATCTGGTCGCCAAGGCGACCTCCAAGAGGCCGGAAAAGTTCGGGACGGGCTCGGAAGAGGGTATCGTCGCCTCCGAGACCGGTAACAACTCGACCGTCGGCGGCGCCCTCATCCCCCTGATATCCCTCGGTATTCCCGGCAGCATCGCCGATGCGTTCCTGATGGGCGCCATGATCATCCACGGCATCACGCCGGGGCCGCTGCTGTTCACCACGAACAGCAGCCTTGTCTACGTCATCATGGGGGCCTGCCTGATCGCCAACATCGCCATGTTCCTGATGATGATGGGGCTGATCCGTTATCTGCGGCGGGTGGCGGACATTCCGCTCTACCTTCTGATGCCGCCGATCCTGGTGTTCTGCGTCGTCGGATCCTTCGCATTGAACAACCGCATGTTCGACGTCTGGGTCATGGTCGGATGCGGCCTGCTGGGCTTTCTGATGGAGCGGGCGCGCATCCCGCTGGCTCCCTTCGTGATCGGATTCGTGCTCGCGCCGATCGCCGAGGCCAAGCTGCGGACGGCCTTGATGATATCCGGTGGCAGCTTCCTGTCCATTCTCGACCGGCCGGTTGCGGTCCTGCTGGTGGTCATCTGCGTGGTTTTGTTCCTGGCGCCGGTCATCGGCCGTTTCGGGCGGCGGCGCAAGACGAAGGGCCCCGAATGAGGGATGCGCATGCCCCGTCGATGCCGAACTGGCCGAACAATGTCAGAAGACGATCATCAATCCGGCCAGCACCCAGCCGGCGATGAAAAGGGTCTCCGCCACCATCAGCGCGACGGGGACGAAGCCGACGTCGACGAGGGATTTCAGGGAGGTTTTCACGCCCAGCGCGGCGATGGCGGTGACCAGACACCAGCTGGAGGCATTCACCAGCAGGAGGCGCAGCTGTTCGGGGATGAGACCGAAGCTGTTGAACCCGACGAACATACAGAAGACCAGCACGAACACCGGCAATGGGGTCTTTCCCTGTTGGCCGCCGCGGCGGCGGAACGCGAGCGACAGCACGAAGACCACCGGAACCAGCATCATGACCCGGAACAGCTTGGTAATGGTGGAGATGTCCCCGGTCTCCGCCGACATGCCGTACCCGGCGCCGACCACCTGCGCCACGTCGTGGATGGTCGCGCCGAGGAAGATGCCCGAATCCAAGGTGTCGAGGCCCAGCCCGAGAGCCAGGATGGGATAGGCGACCATGGCGATGGTGGACAGTGTCGTTACCGCCAGGACAGTGAAGATGGTGTCCCGCTCGGACGCTGGATGCCGTGGCAGGATCGAGGAGATTGCCAGCGCCGCGGCCGCGCCGCAGATGCCCACGGCGCCGCCGGTGAGCACACCAAAATCGAAGCGTCGGCCGAAGGCGCGTGCCGCCACGCCCCCGACGAAGATGGTCAGGATGACGCCGATACCGATCCACAGGACGGAGAAGCCCCCCAGCGCCATGACCTCGTCGATCGTGATGCGCATGCCCAGCAAGGCGACTCCGATCCGCAGTACCGTGCGGGCCGACAGCTCGATACCCGGCGCGCAGGAAGGCTCTTCCACCAGGAAGTGGAAGGCCATGCCCAGCAGCAGCGCAAACAGCATCTGCGGGGCTCCGTAGTGATCGGACAGGAAACGCGCCGCGGCGACGACGGTCAAGCACAGGATGACTCCCGGGAACAGGCGGCGGATGCGTTGAAGAATGGCCTCGGCCTGCTTCCGGGGCGGCGATGGCTCGCTCATGGGGGAGGAGTCTCTCATGGGGTGCCCTCGGGGACAGCGCCCCGACAGCGGTTGGAAGCGGGAACGGGCCTGCTTCCGCTTCCGAGTGAGCACCGTATCGAAAGGAAGGCGCGCCCGAAAACCGACGGGCGCGCCCGTGCCGGCTGTCTACTCGAAGTGCTTGTAGCTGTCCAGTTCCTTGAAGATCTGGGTCTCTTCCTCGGCGGATTTCGGCAGCATCGGCAGTTTCGGCAGGCCGATATCGATCCCGCGGTAGCGCAGGGCCGTGTGATAGAAGGGCACGGGAATACCAGATCCGGTGAGCTTTCTCAGCTTGTTGGCCTCGCGCTGGAGATCGAGGGCGCCGGCGAAGTCACCCCGGTCCGCCGCCTCGAAGATGCCGTTGACGGCCTTCGGATACAGGTTGGAGAGGCCCGATACGCAGCCCTTGCCGCCGCCGACCAGGGCCGGGAGAAGGATGGTCTGCGATCCCACCAGGACTTGAAAATCCGGGAACGCCAGGGTCGCCGCGACGAGATCGTAGAACAGTTGGATGCTGGCGCTGCTGTCCTTGATCCCGGCGAGGCCCTTCTCGGCGAGTTTCGCGACCTGCTCCGGCGTCGTGCAGTAATTCGTGTATTTGGGGTTGTTGTACATGTAGATCGGCGTCGAGACGGCGTCGATGAGGCGCAGGAAATGGGCCTCGACGTTCTCCGGGCCGTGCAGATAGTAATACGGTGTCAGCGAGGCGATCGCCGAGACCTTGCAGCGTTCCCCATGCTTGGCCAAGGCGACGGTGGTGTAGGTGTCGGGGTCGCCGGCGTGAAGAACCAGCGGGATGCGCCCGTCGACGACCTCGGCTACGATCTCGACCACGCGCTGGCGCTGCTGGACCGTCATGATCGGTCCCGATCCATAAGACCCGGCGACGTAGAGGCCGTGCACTTGCGGCACCAGCCAGTCCAGGAAAGCCCTGAACTTGGCGTCGTCGATTTTGCCGTCGGCATCGAACGGCGTGATCAGCGCGGGCATGACCCCCTTGAAATTCTTCATGCTCATGATCGGTTTCCTTCTCCTTCATCCTGGTTTTCGCCGGCCGCGACGCCGTGCCGAGACGTGCCGAGCTTTTCCGCCGACTCATACCGAGATACGCTCAAATTGTCAACAATCATTTATTTGACAATTTGTTCGCACAGCGCTGAGTCAAAAAGTCCCGCTTTTTCTTATGCCTAGCTGCAACACTGATCGGAAGCCACGAGATAAAGTGTTTGATTGTTGACAATATGTATGTTTGCGATAATGTGATAGGCCGTCATCCGGCTGCCACGATGCAAACAAGGAGGAGCACGATGAAACACCCGTTCAAAACGGTCGTTCGAGCGGCGATGATCGCCGCCTTCGCTGGGACGCTCGCCGCTTCCGGCGCCCAGGCGGCCTTTCCCGAGAAGCCGGTCACGATGCTGATCGGGTTCGGCGCCGGCGGCGGCACCGACACCGTGGCTCGCAAGATCGCCATCGAAATGGAAAAGGCGCTCGGCCAGCCCGTCGTCCCCGTCAACAAGCCGGGCGGCGGTGGCTTGGTTTCCTGGAAAGAGCTGGCCGCGGCGGAACCCGACGGGTATACGATCGCCATCTTCCTGCCCCTCAACGCCGCGATTCAGAAGTATCTGAAAACCTCGAAGGCGTGGGTCGACCCGCTGAAGGACATCCGGTTCCTGGGCATGGTCAACGCCGACGCCTGGGGGGTCGCCGTGAACGCAAAGGCGCCCTACGACGATGTCGACGGCTTTGTGAACTGGCTGAAGGCCAATCCCGGCGCGAAGGTCAGCGACGGCGGCCCGGCCACGGCCTATCACTGGGCCTGGGAAGCCTTCATGGACAAGCTTGGCGTCGAGTTAACGACGGTGACCTACAAGGGCGCCACGGCCGGCGGCCTTAAGGCTGTCGCGGGCGAAGAGGTGGTTGCGGCCGGGGCCGGCGCGCCGGAAGCCGATTCCATGAGCCGCGCCGGCCTGGTCAAGATGATCGGCATTGCCGCGGAGGAGCGCAATCCGGCTTACCCGGACGTTCCCACCTTCAAGGAGCAGGGGTTCGATTTCGTCTTCGGCCCGGTCCGCGGTTTCGCCGCCCCGGCCGGAACCCCGGACGAGGTGGTAAAGGTTCTAGCCGACGCCATCAAAGCTGCCTATGAGTCGGACTCCTATCAGGAGCATCTCAAGAAGAGCGGTCAGGGCGGATGGTACCTGTCCCCCTCCGAGGGAGACGCGTATCTGCAGAAGGTGGACGCGGAGTTCCGCGCGCTGATCGAAAAGGCGGGAATGCTGCGATAGCCGCCAGGAAGGCGGGAAAGGATCGAAGAGGCGAACGTCATGGGGGGATCGTATGTGGCATCGGGCGTTCTGGGCTTGGCCGTCGCCGGCCTGGCCTGGATCGAGGCCCGCACGTTTCCGGTCCAGGGCCTTCAAGAGGGGTTGGGCGCGGCGTTCTTTCCGTGGCTCGTGCTCGGATTGATCGCCGCGCTGAGTCTCATCTCACTGGGCTATGGCGTGGCACGCGGCGTCCGTTTCGCGCTGCCGTTCCAACGGTCGCCGGAGCTTTTGGCGGCGGCCGGGTTGTTTGTCGCCCTGATCGTGTTTGCCCAGGCGTTCGTTCTTTTCGGTCTCTTTCTGCCGGTTGTCGCGTTCCTGATCATCGGCATGCGCATCCTCGGCGCCCCGTGGGTGCGCGCCGGTGGCATCGGCCTGGCCGCCGGCATCGCACTCTATGGGCTCTTCGTCGTTGGCTTCGGCATACCCATGCCGTGAGGGTGGGGGAGCATGCTGGATTTCACCGAAGCCCTGACCATCGGCCTGCCCCTGGTGTTGACGCCAAGCGTGCTGGCCCTGGTCTTTCTGGGCAGCCTGATCGGCCTCGTGGTCGGCGCGTTGCCCGGCCTGACCTCGGCCATGGCCGTGGCCATCATGATTCCGCTGACCTATACGCTGACCCCGCAGGAGGCGTTCGCCATCCTCTTGCCGGCCTACGCGGCGGGTACGTTCGGAGGATCGATCGGCGCCATCCTGCTGAACATTCCGGGCACCGGGGCCGCCATCATGACCACCCTGGACGGCTATCCCATGCGCCTGCGGGGCGAGGCGGGACGCGCCATTGGCCTGGCCGCGATGTCTTCCCTGTTTGGCGGCCTGGTCAGCGCGCTCTTCCTGGTCGCGGCCGCGCCGATCGCCGCGCGATGGGCCATTCGGCTGGGGGCGCATGAGTATTTCGCGGTCGCCCTGTTCGGCCTGGCGGTCATCGCCTATATCAGCCCCTCCATCCTCAAGGGCCTGCTGGCGGGGGCGCTCGGCCTTCTGATCGCCTGCGTCGGCAACGATCCCGCGGGCGCGTATCCGCGCTTTACCTTCGATCAGCCGGCGATGATCGGCGGCCTGTCCTTCGTTCCGGTGATGATCGGCCTGTTCGGTCTGGCCGAGGTGTTCTCGGCGGTTGAACGGCGCATGACCACGCAAGAACCCGTTCGCCAAGAGATCACCGGCGTCATCAAGAGCTTCCGGGAGGCGGCGACGAAACTAACGGTCCTCATTCGCTCCACGTTTCTCGGGCTGCTGATCGGCGTGATGCCGGCGTCCGGCCCGACCATCGGCTCGGTCGTCTCCTACGGGATGGAGAAGCGCGTGGGCCGGAACCGGGAGGCGCTGGGAACCGGCGCGCCCGAAGGCATCGTCGCCTCCGAGGCAGCGAACAACTCAGGAACCGGGGGCGCCCTGGTCCCGATGATCGCGCTTGGCATTCCAGGAGACGCGGTCACGGCGGTGTTGATCGGGGCGCTGTTGATACATGGTCTCCAACCCGGCCCGGCCCTTTTCATCGAGCGGCCGGATCTGGTGTCGAGCCTGTTCATCATGTTCATCCTGGGTAATATTCTTTTCGTGATCATTGGCCTCACCGGCCTGCGGTTCATCCTCAGGCTTCTGGAAACCCCGCAACGCTACCTGATGCCGGTCGTCCTCGCGTTTTGCATCATCGGGGCATACGCCGCGCAGAACAGCGTCTTCGACATCGGCGTCCTGATCGTCTTCGGTGTCGTCGGCTATGTGATGCGCAAGATCGCGCTTCCGGTGGCGCCAATGGTTCTGGGATTCATCCTGGGCCCCCTGGTCGAGGACAATCTGCGGCGGGCACTGATCCTCGACGACGGCAACCCCTTGGGGTTCTTGACCCGTCCGTTGAGCGCGAGCCTTCTCGTCGCCATTGTGGTGCTGCTGTTGAGCCCACTCCTCACCCGATGGTTTTTAGGACGCAAAATGAAATTGGAGGAATAGCCCATGCCGGAGCTGGTGACCCTCGGTGAGACCTGCGTGGTTCTCGTCGCAAAAAGCGGCGGGCGGCTGCGCTACTGCGCCGAGTTCGAACGCCGGCCCGGCGGCGCAGAGAGCACCGTCGCGGCGGGCGTCGCCAAGCTGGGGCATTCGGCAAGCTGGATCAGCCGGTTGGGCGACGATGAGTTCGGACACTACGTTTTGAGCGTGATGCGGGCGGAAGGGGTCGATGTTTCGCATGTCCGGCTGGTCGGGGACTCACCGACGGGCGTGTTCTTCCGAGAGAATCGGCCGCTGGGCCGATCGGCCGTGTACTACTACCGCAAGGACTCGGCATTTTCCGGGATGAGCCCGGACGACGTGGCCGAGGATGCCATCGCGTCGGCGCGCATGCTGCATTTGACCGGGATCACGCCGGGCCTGTCCCCGTCCTGCCGCGCTGCGGTAGAGCGCGCCATCGACATCGCGGTGGCGAAGGGCGTCACCATCGTCTTCGATCCGAACTACCGCGCCAAGGTGTGGCCGCCCGAGGAAGCCAGGCCGTGCCTGGAAGCGATGATGCGCCGGGCCGACCACGTGCTCGCCGGGCGGGAAGACATGATCAAGCTCACGGGTGTCGCCAAGGACAAGGACATTTTGCGCTACCTGCACGGTCTCGGCTTGTCACATGTCGTGCTCAAGACCGGCGTCGACGGCGCGGTCCTGTCGACGCCGGACGGCGCGGAGGCGATCCCTGGGTATCCCTTGGCGAAGCCGGTCGACCGCTTCGGCGCCGGCGACAGCTTCGCCGCAGGGTATATCGCCGGCCTGCTAGAGGATCGTTCGTTGCGGGACGCGGTGGCCCTGGGCAATGCCGTCGCTGGATGGTCGGTTCGCCTGCCCGGTAACATCGAGGCCCTGCCGAACAAGGCGGATCTTGATGAAATGCTGAGTACCAATATGTTCGTCATGCGCTGATTCCCGTGAGTTGCGAATGGACTGGCCGAACGCAACGCACATATTGTAAACACGCCGGATGTTGACGCCGGGTATTGCGAGGACCCCATGGACAAAAGCGAGATGCAAGTCTGGTGGGCTGAGGACGCGATCGAAACCTCGCTGTTCCCGAAACCGCGAGGCCGCTGGCGTACACTCTCCCTGGCGGAGCAGATCGCGGAACAGGTGGCCGAGGCGATTCTTCGGGAAGAATACCAGCCGGGTGAATCCGTCACCGAGCAAAGCCTTTCGGAACAGTTCGGGGTCAGCCGCGGCCCGGTGCGTGATGCGCTGCGGATTCTCGAAAAGGAAGGGCTTGTCGAGATCATCCCCCGGCGCGGCGCTCAGGTCACCCGCCTGACAACGCGGGAGGTCCACGACATCTTCGACATCCGGGCCGTGCTGATGGGGCATGCGGCCCGCTTGGCCGCGCGGCGTTCCGATCCCGAATGCCTGCGTATTCTCAAGGAGGGCAGCGGGCTTCTCGAGCAGAATGTGGAAACGGACAACGAGCTCGAGGTCCACTTCCGGGTCAGCGCGCGCATGAACTATGTCCTCGCGGCGCGCTCCGGCAATGAGAAGCTGTGCGACATCATTTTTCAGCTGGCCCGCCAGGTCGCCCGTTACACGCGCTTGGGGTTGTCGACGCCGGAACGCCGGACCGAGTCTGTCAAGAGCTGGCGGGAGCTTGTCAGGTTCATTGAAAACGGTTTGGAAGACGACGCCGAGCTGCTTGAGCGACAGCGGGTGAAACAGGCCCAGGCCTTGGCGTTGAAAATTCTCAGTGCCGCCGAGGAGCCCGAAACCGGTCCCGGCAAACGCGACCGTCGCGGACGCAGAAACACACGCGGTGTGCCCGCGTAACCTCTCCCGGCATTTAGCCCGCTTTTTTGGTTTCGGTACCGCTCGTTTCCAATAGCGGGCAGCCCTATCCAACATGATTTGCAGAGCTGACAACATGGATCTGTTGGCTTTGCGGCGCCGCGAGGTGACCAAGTCCGATAGGGAGAGATTTGGCTAAAATACTGCCGGCCATGCGAGGTCTGAAAGCTGCCCGGAAACGGTCACTGGAAGGGTGATTTGCTTGCACGACTGGGAGGGCTTTCTAACCGCCAAGAGCAAATTAAGACAATTGTGGGCCCTCAATTCGAACCTCCAAGGCTGCCCGGAAATTTTCCGTTCGCAGCCTCATATTATGGGATGGCCTGCTCCCTCCCTCTGAGTGCTGGGTTTTTTGAGATCCGGCGAGGAAGGGAGCAGAGCGATGACGATGGTGACGTTGGGGATCGATTTGGGCAAGACCTTTTGCAGCCTGGCCGGCCTGAGACATGCTTTAGCTCATTCCGCCGACTTCCCCGGACTCGGGCTGAAATACTGCGCAAACTTGTCCGGCGCGCCCTTGTACGCATCCGCGTCCGGCGGCGTCTCGCCCTGGCGCGTGATGTTCGGCCACTGCTCCGAATACTTGCGGTTGAGCTCCACCCACGTCTCGGCTCCCGCATCCGTATCGGGCAAGATCGCCTCGGCGGGACACTCGGGCTCGCAGACGCCACAGTCGATGCACTCATCGGGGTGGATCACCAGCATGTTTTCACCCTCATAGAAGCAATCGACCGGACACACCTCCACGCAGTCCATGTACTTGCACTTGATGCAGGCTTCCGTGACGACAAAGGTCATGATCGGCCTTCCTCCATCTCTCGCTCACCTAAGTGTTTACAAAGGTCGCCGCTTTCACACTCGTGATCGGGGGGCTTGTCCATGTGGCGCGATTTCCGCCAGCGAGATCGAGCTTAGACACAGCAGGATGTGGCTTGTGAGCGATTGCCAAAGCCAGCCCGTTCCATCCGGGGCGCCGCTTCCGTCAGCCGGTCCGCTCGGCGGTTCCTCGAAGACCTCGAAAATCTCGGCCACGCTGATCCGCTCTGCCGGGCGGGCGAGGTCGTAAGACACCGGTGAGCCCAACCGCACGCGCACCAGCCCGCCGGCGACCAGGACGCCCAGTAAGGCTTGCGTGTAGGAGGAGGGCTGGTTGATCCAATCCGCCAGCGTCCGGCTGCTGCATCCGCCTCGCGGCGCGCACGCCGCCAGCCGGGCCATCACCTCCACACCCATACATGCATTCCTGTCGATCTCCATCCCACCGTCCAGGCTCCTCCCAAAAACACGGGGCGTTGTCTGCCAAAATAGTATCGATTCCAAACTAAATAGGCCATCCTCTCTTGTCAAGGTAGTTTTGAAACCATACTATCTGTGTATGAAGAACAACGCCCAGATCGACCCCCGTGCGTTGGCCGAGTTGATCGCCCAGCTCGGCCGCTCCGGCCATGGCGAAGGCTTGCAAAGCGGCCTGACCCCGGTGCAATGGACGGCGCTGCGTTACTTCGCGCGCGCCAATCGCTTCTCGCGCACGATCTCCGCCTTTGCCGAATACCACGCCACCACCCGCGGCACGGTCTCGCAGATGATCAAGAGCCTGGTCGCCCAGGGCTACCTAACGCGCACCCGCTCCGATCAGGACGGTCGCAGCCGCCGCCTCGATTTGACCGCCAAAGCCAGGGGCGCCCTCGCGGATGATCCGTTCGAGGCCCTGGTCCGGGCGGCGGATGCCGAGGCTGCGGGTGCCCGCCGCCAGTTGGACCGCACCCTCAGACGCATGTTGCGCCATGTCGCCCGCGCCCGCAGCGCCCGCCCGTTCGGCACCTGTCCGTCCTGCGAACACATACGAGAGGACGGGCGCTGCCCGGAGGGCCGTTCGCCCTATTCCTGCGGCCTTTTCCTGGCACCGCTGACACGCGCCGAGCTCGACCAGCTTTGCGTCAATTTCGAGCCCGCATCCAGTGGAGGAGCGTTGCCATGATCGACACCGGCCCCTGGCACGTCTTGTCGACCGACGAGCTCCGGCACAAAGCCGAGGCTCTCCGCGAGCTGATCGACAGCGGCACGTTGACGCCCCGTTCGGCCGCCCTTCAGCTTACAGAGCTTGCCATCATAGAACAGGTCTTGAGCCGGCGTGGCGGTAAAGCAGCTGGCCCGCGGAGGCCGGCTCCTCGTGTTTGAGCTTTGCCCGCCAGAACGCTTCCTGTTCCGGGCGCTTCCCCGCCGTCGAGAGAAGGGTGCATCCGCAGAACCGAAAACAAGAGCGTCGCCAAGCGGCGCCTACGGCAAACTCCCTGTATTTTCCCTGTTCCATTTCGCGGGGAATTCTGGCGGAGACGAGTTCGCTTGAGACTGCCTGCTCCACCACTCCGTCTCTTTAGAGCGCCCCATTTCTTGGGCGCTGATCGGAGGCCCGTCACCGCCGTTCAGTTGGATCGAACGCTGCTTCCGCGCCAGAACAGGCGATAACGGCGGCGCCCGCGGCCACGGCCTTGCCGGCCGCGTCGAAGGGGGTCAACCCGAGCACCCGGGCCGCCGCATAGGCGCCGCAAAACGCGTCGCCCGCCCCGGTAGGGTCGACGACGCTCGGCACGGGCATGGCATCGACCCATCCCACCCCGCCGTCGACAGCGACGACGCAGCCCCGCGCCCCGGCCTTGATGACGACCTCGGGAATGCCAGCGTTCATCAACCCCGCCGCGATATCGGCCAGGGCCTTCGGGTCGGTCGACCCCTCGGGCATGAGATGACGGATCTCCTGTTCGCTCGGCAGAACCGCCGAGGCGCCGGCCAAACTTTGAGCATAGGCGCGGGGTTTCAGATACCGGCTATAGTGCGGCGATGGATCAAGTGTGACGAACGCCCCGCCGGCAAGCGCGTCCAGGCTCGCCCGGTGCCTTTCGAAGACCTGGGGAGCAAGATGAAACCCCTTCGCCTGGCGCCATTCCTCCGGCAGATCTGTCGCTTCGGGGCTTTGGGCCTCAAGGTACCGCAGATAGTCTTCGTCCGCCCGCTGCCCCTCCCCGACCCTCTGCCTCAAGGACAGGTTGCGGGGCAGGGAGCGTCTTGAGCCATCCTCTTCATAGATCAGCCACTCGATCAGATGTTCCTGGTCGATCCGGCGCAGGGCCGCGGCGACCCCAAACCTGCCCAGCAACGCCTTGACGTCGAAGGGCATCCCCGAACCAATCCGGGAGACCACCCCCACATCGCCCGGCCGTAGAAGCATCCGCGCACCAGCCGCGGCGTAGAGGGCGTTCCCACCCAACTGGCGCGCCCAAGGCCCGGGCCGTGCCGGCACCACGTCGTCGAGGGTGATCTGTCCGAGTATGACCAGGCGTGGCACCGTCACGGGTCAGGTCCGCAACCGGTCGAGGCCGATGCTCCGCGCCAGGACGATCATGATCAGCAGCGCAAAGAGAATCTCGAGGCTGGACAGGGCGGCGACGATCGGGCTGCTGTCGAACTGGACGAGATTGTAGAGCTCCACCGAGAGCGGCCGCCCGCGCGGCGAGGACGTGAACAGCGCCACCGTGATGTTGTCGAAGGCCTCGATGAAAACGAAGGCCCCGGCGCCGATCACGGCCGGCATCACCTGCGGCATCGTGATGCGGAGGAAGGTCTGCGACTTGGTCGCGCCAAGGCCGACCGACGCCTCGTCGAGCGTCGGATCCAGCACCGCCAGTCGCGCCATGACGAGGCGAACGGCGAATGGCAGGCAGAACACGGTCATCGCGATGATCACCATCGCATCTGACTGGTAGAAGGCAAAGTACGCGCCGAAGAAAAGGATGGCGATGCCGATGACCATGCCCGGCAACATCTGCGGCGCCACCACGAAGGCCGTGACCGCCATCCGTCCCGGGAATCGGCCCCTCACCAGCGCGAAGGCGGCGGAGACGCCCAGAAGCAGGGCGAAAACGGTCGTGAATGAGGCAATCCTGAGGCTCGTCACCGCCGACTCGATGATCTGGTCCCGGCCGAGCAGCTCGACGAACCAGCGGAAGGAGAAGCCCTCCGGGGGAAACCCGATGTACTCCTTCTCCGTGAAGGAGATGGCGACGACGATGACGCTCGGCATGATCAGGAGCAGGAGCGTGAAACAGGCGACACACCCGAGCACGACCGCCCCGACCCAGTCGACGGCGCCCATTCCCACCCTCCGGCGATGGCGGGGTGCCCCTTGTTCCATGGTTGCCGACTCGGTCATCGGTCGGCCTCCGACCAGCGCATGGCAAGATTGCCCAGATAGGTAATCCCGAGCACGAACAGGAAGCAGCTGGCCAGGAGCAGGAACGCCAGCACCGCCCCCTTGTTCCAGTCGAGGATGACGACGATGAACTCGTAGACCCGGACCGCGAGCGTGGTGTAGTTCCCGCCGCCCAGCAACTGGGGAATGATGAAGTTGGTGTAGGAAATCGCGAACACCAGCGCGAACCCCGCCACGATCCCCGGAAGACTGACGGGCAGGACGACGCGGAAGAAGGTCTCGGTCCGGCTGGCGCCGAGGCCGAGGGATGCCTGCTCCAGGGTGCGGTCCCGGGCGGACAGGACCGTGATCAGGGGAAGGATCATGAAGGGCAGATGGATCTGCGTCATGCCCACGATGACGGCGAAGTCGGAAAAGAGAAACCGGATGGGCCGCTCGATCAGATCGAGCTCTATCAGCATGGAATTGATCACGCCCCGCCGCCCGCCGAGGATCACCAGCCAAGCGTAGGTTCGGACCAGCGCACTCGTCAGCAGGGGCGAGATGGTCACGACCAGAATGACAGTCTGCCAGAACCGGCCCACGAGCGTATAGACGTAGGCGAGCGGATACGCGAGGAAGAGACACAGGACGGTCGATACCGTCCCGACCCAGAAGGACCGCCACCAGACCTTCCAGAACAGGTCGTCGCTCAGCGTGTCGATGAAGTATTGGAAGGTGAATGTCCCGGGCTGGACGACGCCGCGCTCGATGGTCACGAATCCGAAGGCGAACAGAACCGCCAGCGGCATCGCGAAGAAAACCGTCAAGAAGACGATGGCCGGCAAGGCGGGCCACAAACCCCCGCGCGACAGCATGCGCGCGAACCCGCCGCCGAACGTATTCGCCGGCCGGGCCGCCGCCGTCATGACGCCTCCTGATGCGGAAGCACGACACAGGCATCCCGGCTCGACAGGGCAAGCGCCACGCGGTCGCCCACCGAATACCGGTCGCCGCCCCGCCGCGGCGAGAGGACACGCACGGGACGATCCTCCCCGGTGTCGATTTCGAACTCGATGCTGGGCCCCACAAGCCGGGAGAAGGTGATCCGGCCTCCCCATCCATCCCCTTCTATGGGCTGGGACAGCATCACGTCCTCCGGCCGGACCACCACGATGACGCCGCCGTCAAAGGTGCTGGAAATCCGGATGCCGGGACCGACCTCCAGCGATCCGCCCTCCGACCGTCGCCTGAGCAGGTTGGCCGTGCCGAGGAAGTCGGCGACGAAGGCCGTGCAGGGCCGCTCATAGACCTCGGAGGGGGTCCCCATCTGGTCGATGCGTCCTTCGAACATGACCGCGATCCGGTCGCTGATCGTCAGGGCCTCGGTCTGATCATGGGTAACGCAGATGGTCGTGATACCCACTTTCTTCACCAGCTTGCGAAGCTCGACCTGCATGGCGACACGCAGTTTCGCGTCGAGGGCATTGAAGGCCTCGTCGAGAAGCAGGACCTTGGGCTGCAGCACCAGCGCCCGGGCGAGCGCGACCCGCTGCTGCTGGCCGCCGGACAGCCGGGCCGGATAGCGGTCGCCGAACTGCTGAAGCCCCACCAGTTCCAGGGTTTCCATCGCCCGCCGCACCCGCTTGGCCTTCGAGACCCGACGAACGGCCAGCCCATATCCCACATTCTCGACCACCGTCAGATGGGGAAACAGGGCGTAGCTCTGAAACACGAAACCGACATTGCGATGGTTCGGCGCCAAATGGGTCACGTTGTCCTCGCCGATCGAGACGCTGCCGCCATCCGGCAGCTCGAACCCCGCCAAACAGCGCAGAAGGGTCGTTTTCCCACAGCCGGAAGGACCGAGCAGCGTGATCAGCTCACCTTGCTCGACCGACAGATCGCACCGCCTGAGCACGTGGTTGGCGCCGAACCATTTGTCGATGCCGTCTATCTGGACATGCATGTCTGCGTCTTCTCTCCTCTGAACGGCCCGGGATCGAGCCCAAGCCCCGCCGGCCCCGGGGCCCCGATCGTCATGGCCGCTATGTCGACCGCGAAAGCCAGGATAGCCTCGGGCGAAGACTCCCGAGCCAGAGCGGTGGCCACGGCGCCGGCCACCGTGTCCCCGGCGCCCGTCGGATCCACGACCGCCGCGGCCTGCGCCGCCCGCCTTGCCACGATCCCCGTTCGGTCGGCCCAAACCAGGCCGTCCGGTCCGCGTTTCTGAATCACGGCGCAACCTCGGGCCGCGAGGGTCCTGGCGGCCGCATCGTCGTCAACCCGCGGAACAAGAAGGCGGGTCTCAGAGGTGCTGGGCACGAAAACACTGATGGACGGCAGCAAATCCAAAAGCGCCTGCGGCGAACGTCCGGCAAACGCCTCGCTCGTATCCGCGACGATCGGGGTGCCGTCGGCCACCGCCGCCGAGATCCTGGCCGCATGGCCGGGCGGCATGGGCGTCATGACCGCGGCATCCAGGACGGTGGAAGGCAGCGGCGGTAAAAGCGCCTCCGTCCGTTCCCACCAGTCTGGATCCGCGTAGTGGTCGGACGTCCTCGACTCGCCTACGCCATAGGCGATGCGGGTGCGCCGGCTGGGGCCGTCGCCGTCCCTCACGGCCGAGAGGTCGGCGCCGAGCGTACTGATGGAAGAAAGAACATGTTTCGGAAAATCCTGTCCGCGCGTGGCATGGAGGATGGGCGTTCCACCGGCCGCGATCACCGCCAGCGCGGCATAGAGGGCGGCGCCGCCGGGTACCCCGTCATAGGCGCGGTTGTCATGGATCAGCGTGTCGATCGAGAGATATCCGAAGACGCCGACCCGCGGTGTCATTGTCCCGTGCCGACAAGAGACCGTCGTGTCAGCATACGGCTCACACGGAATCGCAAAATGTCGTCCTTCAGGTGTTGACGCCGGTTCGGATTGAGGCCCTCGGCCTCGGCCAGACGATAGGCCAGGAGTTGCAGGGCAATCGCGTCGCAGATCAGCGGATCCGCGTCGGCATCATCGATGGGGATCGACCACCGCGCGTGGGAACCTAACCAGGGCCGGGGGCCGATCGCCAGCGTCGCGAACCCCATCTCGGCTAGGGCTTCCGCGCTGCGGTCCGCATACTCGGCGACCAGCGGCGTGGTCGGCAGGAACACCACCAGTTCGCCGGCGTCGGCGCTCCAGAACTGGCGGTGGGCGAACTCTTCGATGTCGTCCGTCCAGGACGGTGTCCGCGTGAGTTCGACCAGTTTGGCGGCGCCATAATCCGCGATCGCCAGTCCGGCCCCTCCGGCCGACAGCAGCCTGACCCCCCTGGGACGCGGGGCCAGCGTCGTGGCAGTCTCGGCGGCCACCGCGTCGGCCTGCGCCAGGAAAGCCGGCAGAGCCCGCGCCGTCAGGCGCAGGGTGTCGACGATCCGCGCGACCTCGGCTTTTGCCGCGGACAGGATGCGCAGAACCGAGAGGGTCGCGAGATAGGAGGAGGTGCCGCACAGGAACGGGGCGATGTCCTCGAGATCGAGAGAGAGCGTCGGCAGCCCCAGCGCGGCCAGGCGGCCGCCGGTCCCGTTGACCAGGGCCGCGGAGGGGACGTCGCGCTCAATCGCCGCCTGCGCGGCCTCGACGCTGCGGTCGACATTTCCGGACATGGAAATGGCCAGCGCCCTGTCGTCCGGCCCCATGGTCGGGGCGGTGAACGCCAGCATCTCCAGCCCGCTCGAAGCGGAAAAGTTCGCGGCCCGCGCGGTCGTGGCGCGGGCCGCGAACCATCCGTCGCCACTTCCAAAGGCAACCAGCCGCCCGCCACCCACCGGCCTCAGATGGGCATCGGCGAAGCCGACGATCTCCTTGGCGCGCGCGGCGATGCCCTCGATGACATCCGGTTGACGCCGGATGTCCGCGAGCATGGGAGACGTGTCCCGGTCGACCATTTCCGTCATGGCGTTCCCGCGTTTGTTTGTGATTCAGATGGCGAAGGCGCGGTCGAACTGATCGACAAGCTGCGGACGGACCGGCACGATCTTGCTCCAGTCGACGGTCTGGAGTTTCGTCACCTCCTCCGGTGTCGACGGCGTGTAGGGGCGCGCCGCCTCGGGGATGGCGACACCCTTGACCGTGACGCCGAAATAGTAGGGCGCATCCGCCGCCATCGCCTGGTACTCGGCGCTGATGATACCGTCCATCCACTCGTTGACGAGATCGGGATGGCGGGTGTTGGTGATCGCCGACATGATGGAGACGATGGCGACCGGCCCGGGATCCGGCTTCACGAAGCGGATCGGGAGTCCCTTGGCCTCGGCGACGGCGGCGTCGTTGTTCCATAGCGGGGCGATCCCGATCTCGCCGCGTTCCATCATCTGGGCGAGGATACGCGGGCTGCGTCCGGCGATCGGATTGAGGGCCTTGAGCTTTTCCCAACCTGGTTCGAGATTGTCCTCGGAACCGCCGAAGATCTTCGCCGTGACCGCCAGCGTCCCGAGGCCCAGGTTCGAGGAGGTCCGGCAGATGCCGACCAGATCCTTGTATTCCTCGTTCCACATATCGGCCCAGCTTGTCGGCGGCGTCTTGACCAGCTCCGTGTTGTAGGCGAGGCCGATCAGCGAGAACGTCGCGGGCACGCCATATCCCTGGCTCTTCTCGATGAATTCGGGGAAGACATTCCCGTAGTTGGAAAGCTTGCTGGGATCGGCCTTCTGGATGTAGCCTTCCTTCATGGCGATCAGGTGGGGCGGCTCGCCATTGGGCATGGCATCGTAGGGACTGTAGCCTTGCGCCGCCTTGATCTGGGCGACGATGTCCTGGGATTCGCTGGGGATCAGGCGAACCTTGAGACCCGCATGCTTCGCTTCCAGCTGGTCGCCGAGCCAGCGGTGGGGTTCCTGAAGGGCACCGCCATAGCTGATCACCACGAGTTCCTTGTCCGCAGCCCGGGCGATGTAGGGTGCCGAAACCGTCGCCGTGGCCACACCGGTAGCGAGCAGGCCCTTGCCGAAGGTTCGGCGGGTGATTTTAGCGTTCATGATGAACACCTCCTGTTTCGATGGTGGTCTTGTCGTGGCGGACGTCGAGCCGCCTTTGCTCCCGTCGCGATCCGATCATTTCAAATCGGCCCGCGAGGAAAGAACGTTGCCCTTCCGGATCAGCCAGAAGTCGTCGCGGCGCCGGAGGGGTGTCGGGTTCACGCCGCGCAGGCGCGCCAAATGCAAGGTCATCAGCTGGCAGGGGATGTGAAACGTGGCCGGGGTCAACAGCTCACCCGCCGGCTTCTCGATGCGGAATGTCAGCTCCGCGTCCTCGAAGCGCTCGGTCGAATTCGTCACCAGCAGCGACCGGCCCCCGGCGGAGCGAATGCCCGTCACGATCTCCCGCGCACGGTCCAACGCGTTGCCTTCCGGCGCCAGAACGACGATGGGCCCCCGGCTGCGCCAGCTGAAATAGGTCAGGAAGTATTGAAGATGGGCCCACTCCTCGAGGTCCTGCGGAACGCCGTTGATGGGCACCTGCTCATGGAACTTGGCGGCGCAGTATTCGGCGCATCCGCGGTTCGGGCCGGCGCCGAGGACGAAGACCGTGTCGAGGTCCGGAACCCCGTTGAGGAATTCGACCACGGCGGGTTCGGAGGCCGCGGCGATGGTGCCGAGGGACGCGACAGCGCCGCGAAGCTCGCTGATCGTCTCGTCGCGCATCGAGGCCGCGATCTGCCCCCGCGCCACCCCGAGGTTGAGGCCGAATGTGTAGAGGGCGGCCAACGCCGCTAGAAACTCCGAGGTATGCAGAAGGGCTCGGCGAACGATCTCCGGCGCGCCGGAATACGCCTGGACGGGACGATGAAGGACGATGTCGGCCGACTGCGCGAGGGGGCCATCGGACGAACCGGTCACGCCGACGGTCGGCAACCCGCGTTCCTTGGCGAGTAGCACGCCTTCCCGCGTGCGGGAGGAACCGCCCGAATTGGAGACCGCGACCAAGACGTCGCCATCCTGGACGACGGGAATCTCATAACGGGAGAATTCGATCGAGGTTCGCGCTTCGACGATGAGTCCGGTCCAGCGCCGAAGCGCCGGGAGCGCCGACAGCGCCGCGAACAGACTGTCACCCGAGCCGACCAGGAACAGCCGCCGGCTTGCCTTCGTTCGATCGCCGGCCATGAATTGTTCCGCCGCCTCTCTGGCAGCCTTCTCGATAAGCCGGAAATCGAGACTGTCCGCGACCGCATCGGCGAGCAAATCGGCAAACCGCTCGGGAAACGGCTGCCCCGGCTTGGAGGTTTCAGGTGAGGCCTCTGGGAATGACATTCTGCTTCGCGTCCGAAAAAACGAACATCCGACGCTCGCGACACCGCGAACGCTGACCCACGGGAGACCGCTCTCCCGATATGATCAGAAGCAGGTTCTTTGGGTGGCAGCCAAAAGCGAGACAAAGGCGCGACAGGATCGCGACGGGGTTTTGAACATCTTCCCCCGCGCCCACTTGGCCGTTCCTGAACGCAAGCCTAAGATCCGCATGCTGTGTCAATCTCCGTACGGGAAAAATATATGTAACAAACTCACCCTGTTCAACAATTGATCATCCCGACCCGATTTTTTCCTGATTGCACATTTCGGTGGCAGATCGGAACGTTGGCAAGCCTCCTTTCCCCATGCACATGACGAAGAGATGATAGAAGATGCATCGTGACCTGCGCGGATACGCGGGCAACCCGCCCGACTTTTCCTGGCCCAACGGCGCGCGTCTGGCCGTGTCCGTCGTCGTCAACTTCGAGGAAGGCGCGGAGCTTCAGGTCGGCGACGGCGACGCCGCCTCGGAACGGATGGGCGAGGTGCTCAGTGTTGTCGAACCCGGCACCCGCGATATCGGGCAGGAGCAGATCTTCGCCTACGGGATGCGCGCGGGCCTGTGGCGTTTTCTGGACGCGCTCGACGCGCGGGACCTGCCGGCGACGTTCTTCCTCTGCGGACGCGCTGTCGAGCGCGTTCCCGGTTTGGCGGCGGAAGTCGTGCGCAGGGGGCACGAGCCTGCATGTCATGGCTGGCGGTGGCGCCCCAGTTCCGACTATGCCGATCGCGAGTCGGAGGCGGCCGACCTGGATCGTTGCATCGAGGTCACCGAGGCCGCGACGGGCCAGCGCCCGCTCGGCTTCTTCTGCCGTGGGAGCGAGAGTATCTGGACCCGCGAGTTGCTGGCCGCGAGGGGCTTTGTCTACACCTCGAACGCCTTCGATGACGACCTGCCCTACTGGGATCTCGATGTCGCCGGCGGGCCGCTGCTGGTCGTCCCTTACGCGCTCGACAGCAACGACATGAAGTTCTTCCATCCCAACGGTTTTGCCCGGTCGTCGGAAATGATCGACTATGTTCGCGATGCCCTGCAGGTCCTGCTGACCGAGGCCGAAGCCGGCAAGCCGCGCCTCCTCAATATCGGTTTCCACCTTCGGATCTGCGGTCGCCCCGCGCGATTCCGCGCGGCCCAGGAGATCTTCTCGATGTTGGCCGATCTCGGCGATCGGATCTGGATCGCGCGACGCCTCGACATCTCGGAAGCCTTCCGCGAGGTGGCCCCTCCCCAGCGATTGGGCCACGACCATGCCTGAGGTCCTGCTCGTCAATCCCAACACCGATGCCGGAACCACCGCGCGCATGGTCGCCATCGCCAAGGCGGCGGCAACCGGCGGCTTGACCGTTGTCGGGGCGACGGTCTCGCATGGCGTTCCTCTTATCACCGACGAAGCCGGCCTGACCGTGGCGGCCGAGGCCGTCTCCGAGTTGTTTCGCGAGGCCGGGCCAGCCGCCGACGCCGCGATCGTCTCCGCCTTTGGCGATCCGGGCCTCATGGCGGCCCGCCGCCTGACCTCCATTCCGGTCGTCGGCATTGCCGAGGCCGGCATGGCCGAAGCCGCCGCTGCCGGCCGACGCTTTTCCGTCGCCACGACCACGGCCGACCTCGCCCCCGCGATCAAACGTTGCGCGCGGGACTACGGGTTCGGCGACGGCCTGGTCTCGGTCCGGCTGACGGAAGGCGACCCCCAAATCGTCATGTCCGATCCCGAGCGGCTGCTCACCGCCCTCGAAGCGGCGGTTCGGGCCGCGATCGACATCGACGGTGCGGAGGCCGTGGTCATCGGCGGTGGACCGCTGGCGGAAGCCGCACGCGACCTCAGGCCGCTCTTTTCCGTGCCGATTATCGAGCCCGTCCCCGCCGCGGTTCGCCGGGTCGCGGCGTTGCTGGGGGACGGCTCGCCTTTATGAGTCCGTGGTTTCGGGTGACCGGGGCAGCCAAGCCGGGAGGCTGACACCCGCCCGCCAGTGGTGGGCGATCATCGAGCGGGTGGCGAACCAGGCGCCACCGCCGTTCCTGACGGCTTTCAGGAAATCGTCGAGGGCGTTGATCCGCGCCGGCCGGCCGATCAGACGCAGATGCAGGCCGACCGACATCATACGCGGCGCGTCCGCCCCCTCGCGCCTCAGCCGTTCGAACGCGGCGACGCAGTACCGGGTGAAGTCCTCGCCGTGGACAAAACCGCCACCCGGCTGGAACCGCATGTCGTTGGTGTCGAATGCATAGGGCAGCACCACGTGATCGACATCGCCCTGTCTGACTAGGTACGGGCAGTCGTCGTCATAAGCGTCGGAGTCATAGAGAAACCCGCCATGTTCGACGAGAAGCCGGCGGGTGTTCGCCGTCGATGCCGACCGGGTGTGCCAACCGACGGGAGCGATTCCGGCCGCTTGCGAGATGGCGGCATGGGTGCGGGCGATGACTTCCCGCTCCGCTTCGGGCTCCATAAGCGCGTGGGTTTCCCAGCGCCATCCATGGCAGCTGATCTCGTGACCACGGCCGACCGCATCTCGGATCAGCCAGGGAAGGCGTTCGGCGGCGCGGCCGCAGCAGGAAAAGGTGGCGGGAACGCCATGATCGGCGAGGATGTCGACGATCCGCCAATAGCCCGCCCGGGGACCATAGCCGAAATGACTCTCCATGCACGGGTCGACGGTGTCCACGACCTCTTCCCGTGCCTCGTAGACGCTCTCGTTCCGCTCGTCGCCGTCGGCGATGGAAAGCTCGGCTCCCTCCTCCACATTGACCACCAGCGAAACTGCAACTCGGGCCTCCCCCGGCCAGCGCAGATCGGGCCAATCGCCGCCATATCCAAGGAGATCCCGCCTGTCCATGCCCGCACTACCGCCTACTGAGTCACGCCCGGTCGTTCCACCGATAGAAGGGTTTCTCCGGCCGCACAGCCCATGACTCGTCCGCATAGAACGCCGCCACATAGGGGAAGACCTCCCGCGCCAAGGCGCGGCGGCGCTCCTCGGCCTCGGTCAGCGGCGCGGCCAGGCGCGCTTCGATCTCGTCGAGAGCGGCATCGCGGTCGACGCGGGTGAACCGTCCGTCATCGTAGATCAGCTCTCCGGCCACCATCACCGAGCGGACGGATGTGGATTTGGCGCGCTGCACCAGCACGTCGACGAAGGGGATATCGCCGCTCTGATAGGGACGGGTGACCGCCCGCCAGTCGAGGACCGTCAGGTCCGCCGCGAGACCCGGCGACAGCCGTCCGATCTCAGCCGCGAATGGAGTCGTTTTCGCGGCATGCTCGGTGGCCATGCGGAGGACCTGCGGCGGGGTCGGAAACGGCGACCCATGCCCCGGAACCCGATGCATCCTGAGGACCAGACGCATCTCCTGAAGGATGTCGCGGTCGTCGTTGATCCCCGCCTCGTCGATTCCGATGGCGACGGCGACCCCGCGCTCCAGATACCGGTTGACGGGCGCGATGCCGCTCTTCAGGCGCAGGTTGGAGCTGCAGTTGTGACACAGGCAGGTGCCCGTGTCGGCGCAAAGCTCGATGTCGGCTTCGGTCATCCAGGTTCCGTGGCCGATGGTCATGCGGGGCCCTGTCAGGCCGAAGCGATGCAAATGGGCGAAGGCGGTCCCGCCGGTCCGTTTCTGTGCATAGATCTTCTGGTAGGGCGTTTCGACCAGATGCATATGCATGGGAACGTCGAAGCGCTCGGCCATCTCGGCGGCGGCCTCCAAGGCCGCATCCGACAGCCAGTGGAGATTGGCCGGCGCGAGCTGAACGCGGGTTCGCGGTTCGCCCTTGTAGGCTCCGTGCAGATCCCCGAACACCGCGACCTGCTCGTCGAGCGGCATGGTGAAACGGCGAAAGTACTCCGCCATCTCCGGCCTCAGGCTTTCGGGAAGCCGCTGGAGAAACGCCTCGTCCGACTCATAGACCAGCCGGTTCTGGTCGCGGAGCGCGATGGAATAGGAAGCGCGCATGCCGATGTCCCGGTAGGCGCGAATCACTTCCCCCGCCGCATGCAGGATCTGCTCCGGCCCGCCGGGGGCCCGGCTGTGTAGGTGCTGCACCGTGGTGACGCCGGAGGCGATCATCTCGAAGGCCGAGTAGAGGGTGTCGAGATACAGATCCACGTCGCGCAACGCCAGCCGGCTCGCGAACCAGAGTTCCAGCGGATGGTCGGGCGATCCCAGTTGGAGAGGGGTCAGGCCGATATGGTGATGGGCGTTGATGAGGCCGGGAATCACGGCGGATTCGGCCGTTCCGACAATTTTGGCGCCCGGATTTCGATCTTTCAGGGTATCGAAGGGACCGATCTCGCTAACCTTGTCACCGTTCAGTAGAACTGCCGCGTCTTCATGAACGAGGGGGCGGTCCCCGTCGAGGCCTTCCAGGACGTATCGTCCGCGAACCAACGTCGTCGCTTCCATTTTTAGCCTTTGCTACTCAGCTGTTTCGGCGAGGAGGTTGTCGAGCAGACTGCTCG
This sequence comes from Rhodospirillales bacterium, assembly GCA_028281785.1. GTDB lineage: Bacteria > Pseudomonadota > Alphaproteobacteria > Rhodospirillales > Shumkoniaceae > JANQJG01. The sequence goes on along the minus strand of JANQJG010000098.1, from coordinate 19,728 downwards.
CGCCGAGCCGGAAGGTGGCTGGGCTTGCCCATTCCGGCCCCATGATGAGATCCGCCAAACCCAAATAAATGCCGGCATCCTGGACCGTACGAATCCCGCCCGCCGCCTTGAAACCAACCGCCAACCCGGCCTCGCGGATGGCCGCCAGCATGACCGCGGCGGCCTCCGGGGTGGCCGACTTTTCGGTCTTTCCGGTCGATGTCTTGATAAAGTCGGCACCCGCATCCAGGGCGTCCCGCGCGGCGGCCGCCACGTTCTCGGCGCAGCCCAGGCGGCCCGTTTCCAGGATGACTTTGAGGTGCCCCTCCGGCCCGCAGGCCTCCTTGCAGCGGGACACCAGCTCCCGCGCCTGCTCGCGTCGGCCGTTCAGCCATGCGTCATAGGGCAAAACCACGTCGACCTCGTCGCCGCCGGCATCGAGGATCTCCTTGGTCTCCGCCACGGCACGCGGGATGTCGTCGGACCCCTCGGGGAAGTTGGCGACGGCCGCTACCCGAATCTCCGTTTCCGCCAGTCGTTGCCGACACAGGGAGACGAAACGCGGCCAAACGCACACCGCCGCCACCGCGCCCCAGGGACCGTAGGCTCGCTCGCAGAGCGCGGAAACGGTCGCGTCACCGTCGTCCTCGCCCAGCGATGTGAGGTCCAGCAGTCCCAAAGCGCGCTTCGCAATTTCAATCTGAGTGGTCAAGATTGTCGATTCCCCGCAACACTTTGTTTTCTGTCCGTCGGATTCACCCATTTAAGTTGGCCGATCGAAAATACGAGCTTCCGCCCTCCCGTAAATAGTCGATGATCCGCTCGATTGAAAAGCGCTTACCGGGCATCCGCTCATCCCATCCTTCCCAGGATTCCGGTGCCGAGCTCCTCTGACTTAACAGCGGGATCCGGTTAAGGGGGAGGGGCGACTTTGTCACGAAGCGGCGCATGTTTGGTGAAGCCGCCTCGGGCCCGTGCCTCATCCTTTTCGGATTTCATCGACGGAAACCCAGCGTTTCTCTCCGCTCGATCTCCAGGCGGCGGCGATGACCTCGCTGACCGCCAAGCCGTCGCGGAAGGTGGGCCAGACGGATTCGCCGGTTTCGATGGCCCGTAGGAAGTCCTTGGCCTCGATGATGATCTGGTCCTGGTAGCCGGTGCCATGGCCGGGTCCCTGGCAAAAGGCCAGGTAGTCCGGATGCTCGGGGCCGGTGAGGATCCGCGTGAACCCATCGCGCCCGGGGGCGGCTCCCCCCTTGCACAACCAGAGTGAGTTCTGGTCTTCCTGGTCGAAGCGGATCGCGCCCTTGTTGCCGAAAACCTCGTAGGCGTAGCCCATCTTGCGTCCCGTGGCGATGCGGCTGATAAAGATCGCGCCCATGGCCCCGTTTTCGAAGCGGCACAGAAACTGCCCCTGATCGTCATTGTCGACGGCTTCACGTCCGCCACGCGGTCCGGGCCGCTCGGCGTGCACGGTTTCGATATCGGCCACGAGCGATTCGATGGGGCCGGCCAGGGCCAGCGCGCCGTTCACCATGTGGGGGGCCAAGTCGCCCATGCAGCCGTTGGCGCGGCCCCGGGTGCGCCAGGATGCCGGGGCTGTCCTGTCGGCCAGAAAATCCTCCGTATGTTCACCGCGGAAATAGGTAATCTCGCCGATCTCGCCCGAGGCGATGATGTCGCGAGCGAGCTGCGAAGCCGGCGTGCGGATGTAGTTGAAGCCAACCATGTTGACGACACCGGCGGCCTCGGCGGCCTTGAGCATCGCGCGGCCATCCTCGAGGCCGGTCCCCAGAGGTTTCTCGCAAAACACCGGCTTTCCGAGCGCGAAGCTGGCCAGCGCGATGTCGCGATGCGTTTCCTGGGGCGATGCGATGACCACCGCGTCCACCGACGGATCGGCCACGAGCATCCGCCAGTCGACGGTTGATCTGTCGAAACCATAGGACCTGGCCTTTTCCGCCGCGCCGCTCTCCGTGGTCGTGCAGATCATCGCCAGAGAAGGGCGCAGGGGCGTGTCGAAAACGGCGCCAACGGCGGCGTAGGCGACCGCGTGCGCCTTGCCCATATATCCGCCGCCAACGATACCGATACCCAGCTTCGCCATGACCACTCCACAAGCAAAATGAAATTATAGCCTTTTGCTCCGGGTGACTCATGCCAGCACCAGAACCCGCGTGACGAGGCAGCAAAGTAAAACACGACGAAAGCCGATTTGCAACCGGTTGCAAAAAATCCTATGATGCTTTCAATATGCATGCCATGCATCGCTGGAATAGTGTTCTTTCGCCTAAAGCTGCACGGTCGTTTAAGAAGTTAGGAGTTCGATGGCGGTCACGCTGAAAGATGTGGCGGAACGCGCGGGCGTTTCCCGGTCCGCGGTATCGCGAACCTTCACCGAGGGAGCGAGCGTTTCCAAAAAAATGCGGGAAAAGGTGCTCAAGGCTGCGCGGGAGCTGGATTACAGCCCCAGCCTGATCGCCCGCTCGCTTGCCACCAGCCGGACCAAGCTGATCGGACTTGTGGCCAACAACTACCAAAACCCCGTTTTTGTGGAAGTGTTCGACCTGTATACGCGCGCATTGCAGGAACGCGGTTTGCGGCCTCTGATCGTCAACCTGACCGACGAAAGCGACCCCCAGGCCTTTGTGCGCATGCTGCATCAATACAACGTGGACGGCGTCATCATCGCGTCTTCAACGCTGCCGCAGGGATATTTGACGGCTTTCAAGGATGCCAGGGTTCCCGTGGTCCATACCTTCGGCCGCGCCAGCCCGAACCCGGATTTCCATATCGTCGGAATCGACAACATCGCCTGCGGTGAAATGGTGGCGCAGGCTCTGTTCGACCATGGCTACCGAGACGTCGCGTTTCTGGGAGGACCGAAGACCTCGACCTCGACGCAGGACCGGCTTGCGGGATTTGAACGCAGATCCGCAAAGATCGGTCTCCGGAGTTCCGTCATCCGGTACGCGGAGGGGTACACCTACAATGCCGGCCGTCGCGCCATGAAGAGCTTGCTGGACGAATTCGAGGTCGAGGCGGTTTTCTGCGGGGATGACCTGATTTGTATGGGGGCCATGGATGCCGCAAGGGATCGCGGCATCGCGATCCCCGAAGAGCTGGGGTTTGTCGGCTTCAACGACATGTCGATGGCAAGTTGGTCGGCCTACCGTTTGACCACGATCCGCCAGCCGTTCAAAGACATCATCCTGACTTCGATCGAGCTGATCGATCGGTTGGTGGAAAATCCGGCCTACCCGTCGGAAGTCAAGCTTCTTCCTTGCGAGCTGATCGAACGGAACACGCTCAGGTCAACTAGCGTTTGAAGTGACACGCCGGGCAGTCGGCCCTCGTGCTTCGACGAAGCTCAGCATGAGGGCCTCATCCTGAGCAAAGTCGAAGGAGAGGCCCGAGTCCTTTCAGCCGCTCGCCGGTATCAGACCGCTGCGGCTTTTCAACGACGCGACGGCGGGCGGGCATCTTCCCAACGTCCTCCGTTCTGCGCCGAAGAGACGGCCGCCTGCACCGCCGCCATGGAATTCAGGCCGTCGATGGCACGCGGATAATGCATGGCTACCGGGTCCGGCTTACGGCTGTCACGGGCCGCGCCGATGATCTCGGCAAGGTCGGTATAGATATTCGCAAAGGCGAGCGACATGCCCTCGGCATGGCCGATGGTCACACGCGAGGCGCGGTCGGCCTCCGGAGACAGGTTGGGAGCGCCGCGCTCCAAGATGCGGGTCGGTTCGTTCAACGGCGTCCAGTAAAGCTGATTGGGCCATTCCTGCGCCCAGCGGATACCGCCCTTTTCACCGAAAACCTCGATGTTCAGACCATGCATATGGCCAACCGCCATCGCACTTGCCCAAAGGCGGCCAACGGCGCCGCCCGACATGCGGAAGGAAACCATGGCGTCGTCTTCTAGAGTCCGCGACGAGATGCAGGAGGCAAAATCGGCGGACAGTCTTTCGACTTCCTGGCCGGTGACGAAGCAGGCCATGTGGAGCGCGTGGATGCCGCAGTCGGCCATGACCGCCGACATGCCGGCCTGGGCCGGATCGTACCGCCAGCGCACGCGCGGGTTGTCGGCGTCCTCGGCATCGGCGTGAAAGCCATGGGCGAACTCGGCCTTCACGAGGCGGACCTTCCCCAGGTCGCCGCGCGCGATCATGGCCCGCATATGGCGAACGAGCGCATAGCCGGCATAGCCGTAGTTCACGGCAAAAACGCAGCCGGACGACTCGGCCAGCGCCACGATCTCCTCGCCTTCTTCGACGGTCATCGTCATGGGCTTCTCGCAAAGCACATTGAAGCCGGATTCGAGAAAAGCCGTGCAGATTTCGTAGTGGGTGGCGTTCGGCGTCGCGATCGTGACCAGATCGATCCGGTCGGCCCGGTCACGCTCGGCGGCCAGCATCTCGCGCCAGTCGCCATAGGCCCGATCCTTGGCGATCCCCAGCCGAATCGCGTAATCGCGCCCCTTGTCCGGGTCGATGTCCAAGGCGCCGGCAACCATTTGGAAAAGCCCGTCCAGGTGAGCGCCCAAACGATGGGCCGGGCCGATCTGGCTGCCCTCGCCGCCGCCGATCATGCCCCAGTTCAATTTCTTCATTTTCGCCCTGCTTACTTATGCGAACCCAATGGATTCCAGGTATTTCCGATTGGCGCGCGCGTCGTCGACGGGAGAGGTGTCCCCCTGCGGATCGCAGTCCTGCTCCACCGTGCACCATCCCTCGAACCCGGCGTCGGTCAAGGCCTGTTTCATGGCCGGAAAATCCACCGCGCCGTCACCCAAATTGCAGAAAATGCCCAGCGCGCAGGCGTCGTAGAAACCGGTCCGATTGGCGATGACGTCCTCTTTGATCGCCGGAGCGATATCCTTGAAATGGACATAGGAGACCCGATCGCTGTGGCGCCTGTAGAACGCCACCGGATCGAAACCGGCGTAAACGCTATGGCCGGTATCAAGGGCGATCTTGAGGATGTCGGACGAAACATCCGCGAGCAGGCGCTCCGCCTCGGCCTCGAAATCCATGAATCCGGCGGCGTGGGGGTGGATGCCTACGGTCAGGCCGTATTCCTCCCCGCCGATCCGGGTGATTTCGCGAATGCGCCCGACAAAGGCGCGCCATTCATCCCCGTCCATCTGTTCCGCTTCGTCGGGCCGTCCGGCCGTCGGCGCCCGGCGGTCGGAAATACTGTCTATAAGGACAAGCTGCCGCGCGCCGTGTGCGGACAGCGCCTTGCAGGTGCGGACAGCGCCGTCGAGGACGTCATCCCATTTGTCCGGATTGTGAAACGGGCGGAACACCACCCCGCCGATCAATTCGAGGCCGCGAGCCTCCAGCGCATCGTCCAATTCCACCGGATCTTCGGGCATGAAGCCTACCGGCCCCAGTTCGATCCCGCGATAGCCCGCATCCCTGCATTCGTCCAGAACGCGGGTCCACTGCGGATTCCTTGGATCGTCCGCGAATTCCACCCCCCAGGAACACGGCGCGTTTCCGATTCTGATCGACATCTCTTTCCCGCCATTCAATCTCGTTGCGCCGTTTTCGTCGGCCCGGAAATCATTTTTGCAACCGGTTGCAATATCATTGAACGCAAATTATCATCAACCGTCAAGATCCAATGTTGGCGAAAGTCGGAGAGTGAAATGGCAGGTCAAGCAGGCACCGTGAAGCTGACCATGGCCCAGGCGCTGGTGCGCCATCTTGCCAATCAGTTCATCGAGATGGACGGCGAGAGGAAACGGCTTTGTGGCGGCGGCTTCGCCATATTCGGCCATGGCAATGTGATCTGTCTGGGCGAGGCCCTGTACAACCATCGTGAGGAGCTGCCCCTATGGCGGGGGCAGAACGAGCAGTCCATGGCGATGGCCGCCATCGGATTCGCCAAACAAAAGCTGCGCCGGCAGTTCATGTTCGCCACCTCCTCGGCGGGGCCGGGATCCACGAACATGGTGACCTCGGCGGCGATCGCCCATGCCAACCGGTTACCCCTGCTGCTTCTGTGTGGCGACACCTTCTCTACCCGACTGCCGGACCCCGTGCTGCAACAGGTCGAACACTTCCACAACCCGACCATTTCGGTGAACGAGGCGTTTCAGCCCGTTACCCGGTACTGGGATCGGATCACCCACCCGGCCCAGTTGATCCAGTCGTTGCCGCAGGCCATCGCAACCATGCTGGACCCGGCGGATTGCGGACCGGCCTTGCTCAGCCTGCCACAGGATGTACAGGGCTGGACCTATGACTATCCGTTGGCGTTCTTCGAGCCCAAGACCCACCGAATCCGGCGTGCGGTTCCCGACAGCGAGGAAGTCGCCGCGGCGGCCGAACTTTTGAAGGCAGCGCAACGGCCATTGATCATCGCCGGGGGCGGGGTGCAGTACAGCCGCGCGACGGCCGACGTCACCGCCTTCGCCGAAGCGCACAACATACCGGTTGTGGAAACCATCGCCGGCCGGGCCAATATGGTTTTCGGTCATCCGTTGAACTGTGGGCCGATCGGGGTGACCGGATCGAACTCCGCGAACAATCTGGCGAAGGCGGCCGATGTGATCCTCGCCGTCGGCACCAGGCTCCAGGATTTCACCACCGGATCCTGGTCGGCTTTCGCCTCGGACGCCAAGTTCATCGCGATCAACGCGGCGCGTTACGACGCGGGCAAGCATCTGTCGCTTCCGGTTGTCGGCGATGCCAAGCGCGGCATCGAGGCATTGGAAAAGGCCGTTGGCGACTATCGTGCCTCGGAAACATGGACCGACATTGCAAAGCGCGAAACGGCCGCCTGGAACAATTATGTCGACGACAATGTCCGCCCTGGGAACCGGCCCATGTCCTACGCCCAGGTGGTGGGCGCCATCAACGAGGTCTGCGATCCGCGTGACCGCATCGTGACGGCTGCGGGGGGGCTTCCCGCGGAAGTGGCGGTCAACTGGCGAACCAAGGATATCGGAACCGTCGACATCGAGTTCGGATACTCCTGCATGGGGTATGAAATCGCCGGCGCCTGGGGCGCGCGGATCGCACAGGAACAAACCGAACCCGATGCGCAGACCATCGTTTTTGTCGGCGACGGATCCTATCTGCTTCTGAACTCCGACATCTATTCATCCGTCCTGTCTGGCAAGAAGCTGATCATCGTCGTTTGCGACAATGGCGGCTTCGCCGTCATCAACAAGCTCCAGAACGGGACGGGGAACCTGTCCTTCAACAACCTGATCAAGGACTGCAAATTGGAGGTGGAGCCCTTCGCCGTCGACTTCGAAATGCACGCCCAGGCCATGGGAGCCACGGCCGAAACCGTGACGTCCATAGACGGTCTCAAGGAGGCGTTCGGGCGCGCGAAGGCGGCATCCCAGACCTACGTGATTTCCCTTAAGGTGGATCCCTTCGAGGGCTGGACGCAGGAGGGGCACACCTGGTGGGAGACCGGCATTCCCCATGTTTCCGACCGCGAGGAAATCAACCGGGCCCGTGCCGTAATCGACGAGGCGCGCCAATCCCAGCGCAAGGGCGTTTAGATGTGATGGAGGGTCTTATCGAGCGTCTGAGCGGAAGAAGGTTCATTTCCATCGGCCGGGCCGGCATCGATTTTTGTCCCGAGCCTCCGGGCACCAGAATCGAGGACGCCACATCGTTTTCGGCCCATATTGGCGGCTCGGCGGGAAACATCGCCGTTGCGCTCGTCAAACAGGGTTGCCAAGCGGAACTGGTAACCTGCGTCTCCGACGACGCGATCGGGCGTTTCACCACCAGGACTTTGGAGAAATTCGGGGTCGGAACGACCTATTGCCGCGTTGTCGGCGGCGAGGCGCGAAACACGCTGGCGGTCGCCGAATCCCGGCTGGAAAACTACCAGGCGGTGATCTACCGAAACGGCGCCGCCGATTTCCAGATGAACACCGACGATGTCGAGTCGCTCGACTACGAAAACACGAACGCGGTTATCCTCTCGGGCACCGCGCTCGCCGCAGAGCCATCTCGCGCGGCCATCTTCCGCGCTATCACCCTGGCCCGGCAAGCTGGGAGTTCGGCGGTTATCGATATGGACTACCGTCCCTATTCCTGGACCTCGGCTGAGGAAGCGGCGGATGTCTACTCCCGCGCCGTGGCCGAATGCGACATCGTCATCGGCAACGACGTGGAGTTCGACGTTGCTGCCGGAAACACGGGTGGCTCGCCACAACAAGGTCTCGACTTCGCCCGGTCCCTGATATCGGGCCAGGCCTCCGTCGTCGTCTACAAGATGGGCGAGTTCGGTTCGATCACGTTCACCGAATCGGGCAGCCACAAGAACGGCATCTACAAGGTCGATGCGTTGAAACCCGCCGGCGCCGGGGACGGCTTCCTCGGTGGTTTCATGGCCGGGCTCTCAAACGGTTTGTCTGTGGACGAGGCCGTTCGCTACGGCTCGGCTTCGGCGGCCATTGTGGTCTCGCGTGTGGCCTGTTCAACGGCGATGCCGACGCCCGACGAAATCGAGGAGTTCACCCGATCCCACGCTATCGAGCCCTTTTCGCTTGGAGAAGACCATGCATATTCCTCCCTATAACAATGAAAACAAGCCCCTGGTCGACGTCGATGACGCCACCACGCCGCTGACCTATTTCAACATCGTGAAACTGCGCGAAGGCCAGACCTTCGAATTTCAGGTTCCCGGGTACGAAACCTGTATTGTTCCGGCGACAGGGACCGTGGATGTCAGTGTCGAGGGCGAAGCCTATCAGGGCATCGGGCTGCGCCGCGAAAACGTCTGGGATGGCGAGCCCGAAGGCGTTTATGTCCCCACTGGGGCAAAGGCCCGACTAACCTGTACATCAGACGACGCGGAGATTTTTGTCGCCGGTGCCAAATTCGCCGACGTCTTGGCGCCCTTCGCCATCCGGGCGGCGGATATAGATGTCGTGCAGTACGGGTCCGACGACACCAAGACCCACCGCAAGATCAAACACATTCTGGGCGGCAAGCACCATGACAGGGTTGGTCGACTTCTGGTATCGGAGCTGTATACGGTCGGCCAGGGCGGCTGGTCGGGCTTCCCCTCGCACAAGCACGGTTCGGATCACCTGCCCGACGAAACCTGCCACAACGAGATCTACAATTTCCGCTTCAATCCCAGTCACGGTTTCGGCCTGCAATTGTTACAGGCCCACGGCGACAAGGTCGGCGAGGCATTTCATCTGGTCGACGGGTCGACCTTCGTGTTCAACGACGGTTATCATCCGAGCGTCGTCGCGCCGGGATACGAGATGTATTACTTTACCATCCTCGGTGGCCTGTCCCAGCGTTCGCTGGTGCAGTACTTCCAGCCCGAGCATGCCTATCAGGTCGAGACCATTCCCGGCATCAAGGACATGATTGCGAAGTTCAAATGACGGCCTGCTCGCTCTCGGACGTTCTGACCCCGGCGATGGCCGAGGGCTATGCCGTCGCCGGGTTGGTGGTGCTCGGCTGGGAGGATGCCCGCGCCTATGTGGAGGCTGCGGAGGAAACCGGAATCCCGATCATCCTTCAGGCAGGGCCGAGTTGCCGTGAACACACACCCGTTCCCATCCTGGGCAAGATGTTCCGTCACTTGGCCGATCAGGCGAACGTGCCGATCGTTTGCCATATCGATCACGGGTATTCCGTTCACGAATGCATCGAGGGCATCGACAGCGGTTTCACCTCCGTCATGTTCGACGGCTCCAAGCTTCCGATTTCAGAGAACGTCGAGTTGACCGCCCGCCTCGTTGAGAAGGCGCATGCCGCGGGGATCTCGGTCGAGGGGGAAGTGGGGGTCGTCGGTTATGCCTACGGAGCGGCCTCCGCCGTCACCGATCCCGAGGAGGCAGCGCGTTTCGATCGCGAAAGCGGGGCAGATGCCCTCGCGATTTCCATCGGCAACACGCATTTGCAGATCGAGAAGACCGCCGGCATCGACTTTGACGCTCTCGCCGCGATCGAGGCGGTGACCACGCTTCCGCTGGTTCTGCACGGCGGTAGCGGTATTCCGATTGACACGCGACGCAGACTGGCCCGGGAGAGCCGCGTCTGCAAGTTCAACATCGGTACCGAATTGCGTATGGCCTTTGGCGAGGCTCTGCGTCGGGCGATGTCGAACGACCCGAAACTTTTCGATAGGCTCGATCTGCTCAAATCGACAATTCCAGCCGTCCGCGAATGCACGGTCGAGGTGATATCAGCCCTACGTCATCCTTAGAGCATGTCTCGTTCAGATTAACGAGACATGCTCTAGATGTCGGCACTGAAAGAAGGGGAGCCAAGCCGTGGGCTTGATCGTCAACCGCATTCCCGACACCGCTTGAGTTCCTCTGAAATCCTGCATGCCAGCCTTGGGATTCGGGCCGGCCAAAACCGCGTCACTTGAAGCGTTGGACGATGATCGCGCGTCTTTCGATATACGTCCCGTCATAGGTGACGCCGAGGCCCGAACCGGAGGAACCGGGTTGCGGATCTTCGGGCTGACGAGGGCGGGCGCGTAAAAGTTGGAGTTGCGGATCGATCGCCGGCATGCAATGGCGGTGGGCCGGGCCGGGGGCGTGGATCTCCACATCCAGGCCGAAGGCTTCGGCGAGATGGGGTCCCCATGAGCGGTCTCTTCACAACTCGCCGAAATCGTCTGCCATGAAACGGCGAAAGGTCGCGCCAAACTCTTGGGCAAGTTGCGATGGCGGCACGTTGGGCGGGAAGACGAGGGCGAACTCGTACGGGATTCTTGGCCGGAACGGCCTGACGGCGATTCCCTGGTGGGAGGTATCGGCTGCGACGAAGGGATCGACGATCGAGACGCCCAGGCCGTGCTCGACGAAGGCTCGGACCGTCGCGGAGTAAAGTGTTTCAACTTTCAAGTTCACAGTTACGCCTTCGGCGGCAAGCACCGCGTTTACTTGCTGTCGGAGAAGGCTGCTGTGACCGAGGGACACGAAATCGATGCCGTCGAGATCTGATGCGTGTATCTCCGATTCAGCAGAGAGGGGATGGTTCCGGGGAAGAATGCAGACGGCTTCGACCGGGGCAAGCTGCTCAAAGCTGATCCGCGGATGGATTGCGGGGACCGAGCAGATACCAAGATCGTACTGACTCCGCGCGACGAGATCGACGATATTCACGGAAGTATCGAAATGGACCGATATCGAAAGCTGCGGGCGCGGTTTTAGAAACGCTCTTGTCGTCTTGGCGAGGTATCCGAGGGACAGAAGCGGCATCGCAGCAATACGCAATGTCCCAAGGGGATTGCGCCGAATAGATCTGGCCGCCTCTTCAATATCCTCCAGCCCGACGAACAGTCGTTCGACCGCGGGAAGCAGCAGCAGGGCTTCCCGCGTCGGAGCGAGACGCGTTCCCACACGATGGAACAGAGCAATCCCAACGCTCTCTTCGAGGTCCTTGATTAGCCGAGTTACGGCCGGCTGGGAGATGTTAAGAAGGTCGGCGGCGGCTGTCATGCTGTTGGTGAGCATGACGGAGCGAAAGGCCTCCACCTGTCGGGGGCTGATACGCAAGATCTCACCAATGCCGCGCCAAAGCACCTGGACGATCATCCAGAAAGGATGAAATTAATAACATTGGATTATTAAAACATCAATGATTGCGATTTGACATTATCCCTTTGCTGACCGACGCTTGAACCAAGAGGCGTCACCGGCCGTGTGGGCCTATGGCTCGCACGTCTCGGATAGTGCCGGGAAAGGGGACAATGCCAGAGATTATCGGCGAATATGTAGATCGCCTGATTACGACAGAAATGCGAAATCGGGCAATGAACCATAATATCATCAAGCAGATCTATGATCGCGCGAGGGAAGAGGGGGGAGGCGCGCCCATCACGACGCGGGCGGCCCAGGGGTTACTCGCCCGCGTCACTCCGGGAGACGTGGTTTTTCTGGTCACCGGCGCGGGATATCCGCCTGAATTGCCGCATGGAGAGATCGACGGGCCTCCGGGCGTCGCGGCGCTTGCGCGCGTAATCTACTGGGGATTGAAAGCGGTTCCCGTATACGTGACCGAGGATCTGCACCTGCCACCCGTGATCGCCGCAAGCGAGGCCGCCGGGGTTATGGTGCGCGATTTCGATCTTGCCAAACATCGCCGCTTGGGTGGCGTGGCCACGACCGCGCCGCGCGATGCGGAGGCCTATGAACGCTGGATCCCGGAGATTTTTGACAGCTATCAGCCCAAGGCTGTGATAAGCGCGGAGCGCCTCGGCCCCAACGAGGTTGGCGTGACCCACTACTCGACGGGGATTACCCATCCGGACATCGTCAATTTCGGACCCATTTTCGAGGAGGCGGCGCGGCGCGGGGTCTTCACCATTGGCATTGGGGACAATGGAAACGAGATCGGCTTCGGGTCGATCCACGCGTTCATGCGGGATTTTCACCCATATGGCCGCGATTGTCCTTGCGGCTGCGGCTACGGCGTTCCCAGCGTCGTTGCGACCGATGTGCTTCTTCCGGCATCGGTTTCGAACTGGGGATGCTATGGCGTCGCGGCCGTCCTCGCCTTCCTGTTGAGAGATCCGGAAATGATCCACACGCCTCGCCTCGAAGAGAGGATGCTCAGGGCATGTCTGGATGCAGGGGGGTTGGAGGCGCGGTACTGCACGAAGCGGTTTCTCGTGGACGGTACACAGGGAGAGAGCTCGATGGCGATCGTACAGCTTCTCAACGACATGGTGCGCTTGAATTTGGCGCCGCCCGATCGGGGGCCCGCACATTGACGTCAGACCGGGGGAGACGCGTTTCCGGATCCACCGGTCGAGCTGGGAGCTGAGAGGGAGATCACGCTTAAAAAAAGGGAGATGGAGAGATGAGAGCAAGGACTCTGACCGCCATTTTGGCGGGATTGTTTTTTGGTTTGGGAGCGGCAGGTTCCGCTTATTCGCAGGATTTGCCAAGAACCAACCTGAAGCTGATCGGTTCGCCGATCAGTTCGCCGAACTGGGTCAATGTTCTAAAGCCTTTCTGGCTGGACCGTGTGCCCCAGAAGAGCAACGGACAGGTCACCGTGGATGGCATCAGCATGACCGAGGTGGGTGTGAAGGGCCCCGAGATGTTGCGCTTGGCCAAGGTTCGAGTTGCGGACTTGGTGGCGGGATCGACAACCCTGGTATCCGGCGAGTTGCCCGAAAACGACGGTATCGATATCGCGGGACTGATCCAGGATACGGACACGCTTCACAAGGTCATCGACGCTTACCGGCCCACGCTCGAAAAGCTTTACGAAGAGAAGGTCGGGGTGGTTCCGATCGGCTTCTGGCCGACCGGGGCTCAGGTGTTCTGGTGTGCGACCCCGATCGGCGGGCTCAAGGACCTCACCGGCAAGAAAGTTCGGGTTTTCAGCGCCACGACCGCCAACTTCGTGGAGGCCATCGGTGCCATCCCCGTGACGATGTCCTTCTCGGAAGTCGTTCCTGCCCTCCAGCGCAATGTCATCGACTGTGCCCTGACCGGCGCCAACTCCGGCAACATCGCGAAGTGGACCGACGTTGCGACGCATATGTACCCCGTCGTCGTCGGCTGGGGAATCAACTTCATCGTAGCCAACGCCAAGTCCTGGCAAGCCCTGGATCCCGCGGTGCGCGATTTTCTGAGCGAGCAGGTTCAGACTGACATGGTGGCGGAAGGCTGGAAAATGGCGGAAAACGCGACCCAGCACGGAATCTGGTGTTCGACGGGTGATGACCGCTGTGACGTCAACGCAACCGCGCCCAAGAAGCTGGAAAAGCGGGATCTGACGTTGGTCCCGGTTACGGAGGAAGACAAGCAAACTCTTAAGAACTTGATCGCCAAGAGCCAGCTTCCTGAATTTGCAGAGCGGTGTGGCGCGGCCTGCACCAAGGGCTGGAACGAAACCGTCGGCAAGATCGTGAACGTCACCGCACCCGTCCCGTGAGCCATTGGCGGGGCCTTGCCATTACAAAGGCTCTGGAAAGCGAAGGGCGGGACGCGCCCGTCCTTCGCCATTCGCCAAGTTAGAGGCCGGATTGAGAAATGGAGACGGGTTTTCTGGAATTCCTAACACGGGTTCTCGAGCGTTTGTCCCGGGTCGGCGTATACGCCGGATGCGGCATTCTCGTCGCCGCCGCCGTTTTGGTCGGGTTCGAGGTCATCGCGCGGAAGCTTTTCGCATTCTCGCTGACCGGAGCCGACGAGATTGCCGGATACGCCTTCGCCATCAGCATCACATGGGGCTATTCATTCGCGCTGTTTCAGCGTGCGCACATCCGTGTGGACGCGCTTTATGTGCACCTTCCGGCGCGCTTTCAAAGGATTCTGGACATCGTCGCGCTGGCGGGATTCGCGGTCGTGATCGGTCTTCTTAACTACCACGCCCTGCTGACCCTATTGGAAACCCTGCGCATGGGCGCGCGGGCGAGCACGCCGCTTTCCACGCCTCTCTGGATCCCGCAAAGCCTATGGCTCGCCGGGCTGACATACTTTCTGCTGTGCATTTTGATGCTGCTCGTTCGCGCTCTGCTGGCACTCGCGTCCGGGCGGCACGAAGTTGTCAAGACCATTGCCGGAGCACCATCCGTTATCGATGAAGCATCCGGTGCGCCCATTGAATCATCAAGGGAATAGGAGGCCACCACCGTGCTCACCACGACCGCCGTGGTCCTTCTCGTTCTCATTGCCCTTAGTTTTCCGATCGCGGTCGTCCTCGGCGTCCTGGCCATATTTCTGGATGTCGTTTACTCGCCGTTTCCGTTGCAGGCCGCGTTCGGTGAAGTCGCGTGGTCGCACAGCATCGACTTCGTCCTCGTGGCCATCCCCCTGTTCATCATGATGGGCGAAATCCTGCTGCGTTCCGGTATGGCCGACCGCATGTACAACGCCATGACGCAATGGCTTTCGTGGCTGCCGGGGGGACTGATGCATGCCAACATCGGAACCTGCACGCTTTTCGCCGCGACCTCTGGGTCCAGCGTGGCGACCGCGGCGACCATCGGAACCACGGCGATGCCGCAGATCGGGAAGCGGGACTATAACGAACGCCTGTTTCTCGGCAGCCTTGCCGCGGGCGGAACGCTCGGCATTCTGATTCCGCCCTCGATCAACATGATCCTGTTTGGGTTTCTGACGGATACGTCCGTGCCCAAGCTGTTCCTGGCCGGAATCATTCCGGGCCTTCTCCTGGCCTTTCTGTTCATGGTCACGATCTTCATCGCGTGCATGATCCGTCCGTCCTGGGGCGGCACCAGGATACGGACGTCCTGGGCCGATCGGTTTCGGGCGCTCGGCGACCTCACAGGACCGGTGCTTCTGTTTCTGCTGGTCATCGGTTCCATCTATGCCGGGTGGGCAACACCGACGGAAGCCGCGGCGATCGGCGTCATCGCGAGCTTCGGGTTCGCGGCCTGGCGGCGACGTGTCAACGCGAGAATGGTGCGGGAGGTGATGGAGGGGACCATCCGGACCTCCGCCATGATGATCCTGATCACCATTCTGGCCTTCCTTCTCAACTTCGTCATTGGTGCGGTCGGTCTGGTGGCACAGGTCAATCAGGTCATTACGAACCTGGGATGGTCACCCATGACGACCATGATTTTCATCATTGCGATCTTTCTCGTGCTCGGCATGTTCATGGATACGCTCGCCATGATCGTACTGACCATTCCGATCGTGACGCCTATCGTGGTTTCGCTGGGGTTCGACCCGGTATGGTTCGGCGTGATGATGGTGCTGATTGCCGAGACGTCCGTTTTGACGCCCCCTATTGGGATGCTGTGCTATGTGATCCAGGGCATTCGCCGCTCAGGCCGATTGAATGATGTATTCATCGGCGTGGCACCGTTCGTGCTGACCCTCCTTACGATGATCGGAATTCTACTGGTGTTTCCCGAGATTGCGCTGGTCCTTCCGAACGCTTTTTATTGATGTCTGCGGTAGGGCCGCCGTCTTTCCAAAGCACGTGTCGACATGACGATTTGATTGGAGATCATGACACGGGCGCGCCCACGACCGTCGCCAATAATGCTCATATCCGAGGGGGTGAGTTGGTCGGCCTTGGCCTCGACGCCGCGCACATGCTCCCCGATCAGGAGCGGCGTCTTGATCATCTGGCGCAGCTTTCGATGCGCATGCTGCGAGGTGCCGGCATTGCGCAGCGGGTCCTCGTACCAGAAGAACCCGGCTTCGTCGCAGGCACGGCCGATCCACGGTTGAGGTTAATTATTCGCGGTAGTGCATTTGGCCCATAATCAGCAGTGATAAAACTTTAAAATTGTAGTATACTAAATTTGATCAACTGAATAACGGGGCGACGTCTCAAACACACGCAGCGCATCAAAATAGTGCAACGACGTGTGCGAAACCGACGGCCGCGTCCAAGGGGCGTAAACGGCCGCGAACTGTGGGGGGTGTGTGATGAGGGGGTCACGCAGAGCAGCTCGACATCTAGTATTGGGCGCGATTCTGGCCGCGGCGCTCTCCGCGTCCGGTTGCAGCACCGAGGAAATCATCGGCGGCACCATCGGCGCCACCATCCTTGGGGCGAACGCGCCGACGCAGGAAGTTCAGCAGATTTATTATCTGGGGGCCTTCGATCCGCAGGGTCAGGTGCCGCCGACGATCTATCGCGTCCGCGTCCACGGCCAAGCCAGCTTCATCAGCTTCATGCGCTTCGCCAGCGGCTGGGTTCCGGCGCGCTTTATCGATTCACTGGCCTCCGACGTCGATTTTAGCGAGGAGAAATCTACCGCCATCAATGTGGATGAGCAGGCCTCCAAGAAACTCGCAGCACTCACGACCGGCCGCCGCCTGATGCTGTTCGGGCCGGAGGGGTTTCGCGAGGCCCCGGCCGGCCATCGCCTGGTCGTGGTGATGGGCGTCAGCCCCGATGAGTTCTTCACGGCGATCGACCAATCGCTCGGCACCATCGCCCAGTTGCGGGCGGCCCAGAAGAAGCGGGACGACGCCGGCAAAACGGCGCGCAGCAGCCTCGACCGCGATCTGTTCTTGGCGCTGGCCCATGTGAAGGACCAGCGCAAACAGCTCGAAACCCTGCAGAGTGACCTCCGGGCCGGGAGCGGCAAATGAATACCCGCCGGAATGCCCTCCACGGGGGATTGCTGATCGCCGGCGTTCTGGCGGCGCTCTCGGGATGCGCGGTCATGCGCATCGACGTCGACGTCTACAAGGGACCGCTGGCTGACGAAAAGCATGTGCAGACGGAGCAGTTCGCGGCCATGGCGATGGGGGCCAAGCCGCTTCTGATCGAGCTTCGCGACCGCCTTCAGTGGAGCAATGACGTTTTGCGGGCCTGCGCGCGACAACAGACGACCCCCGTTCCCTACAATCCCAACTATGCGAGCCATCCCCCGGAGATCGTGCAAAAAACGAACGATACTCAAAACACAAAGTGTGAAGATGTAAAAAAAGGGCACTGGAACGAACGCGCCGAGCGCGTCAACGGGGTATTGAGCCTTTACTTGGACAAGGAAACGGTTCGCGCCGAGGAAGACCCTCAAAACGAAGCACTCCGAAATTTGATCGACCGGGGAATTGACGCTTGGGAGGAATATGAAGAGCTAAACAAAGTATTCGATCCGCCGAAATCCGGAGTGAGAGCGGATGACTGGAAGCGGTTCAGTTCCGAGTTCAATACCGATGCGACGGTACTACTCAAGAAGTATGAAGAGATCCTGGAACCAGATTGGATGGATCCGAAAGTTCCGTCCCGCCTGCCCTCCGTCGAGGGGTTGAACTTCGCCTTCAATGAATATCTCGATGCCGTATTCGGGCCCGAGTCGCGAGAGGTGATTGTGCAGCCACTCGACGGCCCACCGCTGGAACCGGAATCCGTCCAGCGTGTGCCGGATATCAGGGAGAGGCTCAACGATTTGATGGACGGGGAGACACTCGACGCCGAGATGGGGCGGGTGCGGGAGTACTGGCTGCTGAGGGACGGAACTATCGTGCGCGCACACGCGACCTTGCTCTTTGGCACGGATGATTCCCCGGCCGCGCAAGCCTTCGTCGCCCGGGTGAGGGAAAAAGCGAACGCCTATTTCGCGATGCGGGACGTCCTTCAGAGGTTGTGGAATCTGGCGATTGAGAGCCTGAACCTCATTCATACGCAGAGTCTCGGGTCACCCGAAAGGAGGTCGGAATACCTTGTCATCGCGGCGCAGTGGATTAGCGCGCTGAGTCAACCCGAGCATATAGCCGCGGCCATCAACCCGCCGGTGAGCGAATTTGGTGACGACGGTCTCTCAAAGTTGAAGGAGCTACTCGTTGGAAGCGGCAGTGGAAACTGGGTTCCCCCCGACCCATCTGAGCCAATTCCGAAAAGCCTGTGGGATTTTGGTAAGGTCAATGAGTCGGTTCAGTTGGCCGTCAAGAAACAGCCGAAGGTGATGGCCGACCTTCTTCTCAATGCGGATGCCATTATCCGAAGGTTCGCCGGCAAGCAGATTGCGGAGATTAGGTCAGGAGCAAAGGATAAGCCGGATATCCTTGCTCGACACGCACCGCTTTTGGAACTCAGCCGATACGGATTGACGCGTGGGCCATCCTCTGAGCTTGGAACCCTGGCCTCAGCAATGGACCCGGTCATCGACTCGCTCCAGAAGATTCGAGCGCGTGCAACGGCGGGTCTGGACCGTGGGAGGCTGGATGACGGGATCGAGAAGCTCATAGAGAATTATCTCAAGAAAGCGCACGCGGCCGCTGGCAAGGAAGAAACCGACGCAGTCAAGGAGGCGCGAGCGCAATTGAGCGACGCGTTGGTCCGCTTCTCGAAGAAAGTCCTGATGATCGCCGACAACGACAAGCTGCTGGTGAAATCGGGGGAGTCTTCAAAAAAAGAGTTGGACCGTTACATTCTGGTCCTGCAAGCCGTCGGCAATTCCATCCGCATCCAGGCGGACGAACTGCGCCAGCGCGAGGAATACGAGAAGAAACTCAAAGGACGCGAACCCGGCGAACGAATGGCCTTGGCCTTGGCTCTCTCGCGGACAACCGGGAAGACGCTGCGTGCCTATATCAGCGCGCTCCGGGATCGGCTGACCGAGGGAGAGGCCAAACTGGAAACCGCTCAGGAGACGTTCGAAAAAGCGGATCGGGTAGAGATCTACGCGGCGGAGGCCGTGTCGGGAAAGACTGTCGACCGCACCGCCTCGGGAACATCCGCCGACGATTTCGAGAAGCTCCGACATGAGATCGATATTCAGATGCGGATCCGCGACGCCCTGAAGGTCTTCTCGGGAACCGCTCCGGCGCTCAAATCGGATCAGGCTGACATCAAGCAACGCGTGGATGCGGCGGAGAAGACGCCCAATCTGTCGGCCATCGACCAGGCGGATAAGGCGCGAAACGATGTTGTCAACTGGCTCAAGGGGCAGGTGATTCCGGGCGCGCCAACAGTCGACCGGTTAGTCCTCCTGAAGAACGCGATCCCGTTCTGGGAGGGATTGGGCGACGCGGAGGTCACGAACATCTTGCTTAGCAGCGGCGCAACGCTGCACGACAAGATGGCGTCCTATCTGGCGATCCGCGACAACCGAGCGGCGGCCGAGTTGGAGACACTAAAGGACGAAGCGAGCCAAAAGAAAACGGCGGCCGCGACGGAGCGTGATACGGCAAGCGCGGAACGCCGGCGCCTTGCCACCATCCTTCGCGTGGTGACCGAGCGCGAGGTGGAGATCCTTCTCGAGGCCCGCCAGTCGGCCGCGAAGACGAACGCCGGAGCCGTCGTCAAACAGGCGATCTTGACCGTCCTCGAAAAGGCCCGC